>JAKPXO010000219.1 GCA_029567505.1 Acidobacteriota bacterium | reverse complement strand
TACTCGACGCGGCCCCCGGGCGTCGCGGTCATGTACGATCGGGAGGGTCTCCCCGTCTGGTACTTCGTCAACGGGGACCTGCCGGACGAGCTCGGGGACGCCTCCGTGCGGCTCACCCGCGAGGGGCACGTCCTGCTCGGTCCGACCACGCTGACCCCGCCGCAGGAGATCGACCTCGCCGGCGACGTCCGCTGGCGAGGGCCGGAGCAGCCGGACGGCGGCGGCGAAGGGGTCCCGGGCATCATGACGCACGACGCCGGCAAGCTCGGCAACGGCGACTACGTCCTGCTCCGGAACGAGGTCGACGCCAACGGCTTCGTGGGCGCGCGGGTCGAGGAGATCACGCCCGACCACGAGGTCGTCTGGTCGTGGAGCCTCTTCGAGCACCTCCAGCCGGACCCCGCGCGGGACGACGTCGACTGGTGCCACCCGAACGCGATCACCATCGACGAGGCGAACGAGCTACTCTACCTCGGCTGCCGCTGGCTCGGCGTCATCAAGGCCCGCATCGGCGGGGACCAGGCCATCGTCTGGACCCTCGGCGAGGGGCTCGATGGCGGCAGCTTCACCTTCGATCCCCCGGAGGCTGGCTTCGCCGACGAGCACGATCCGGAGATCCACGACGACGGCACCGTGCTGCTCTACGACAACGGGGGCTACACGCTCTTCCCCACCGGCAGCGAGCGCTCACGGGTCCTCGAGCTCGCCCTCGACGAGTCCGCGGGGACGGCCGCGCTCGTCTGGTCCTTCCCCGGCGACTTCGCGGTCGACGCCTGGTACCGGGACGAGTGGTACACCCCCTTCTGGGGCGACGCGGACGACCTCGGCGACGGCCACGTCTTGATCACGGCCGGCGTTCGCAGCGCGAGCGCCTCCAGTCGCATCTTCGAGGTGCGGCGCGCGGACGGTCAGGTCGTCTGGGAGCTCACCTTCCCGCCCGACGTCGGCACCTACCAGGCCGAGCGGGTCACGCCGCCGGTCGAGGCGATCTGAGCCGGCGCGCGCGGCGCCGGGGGAGGCCTCACTCGCAGGCGTCGATACCCTCGGTCGCCACGCAGTCGAGCACGTCCATCAGCTCCGGATCGAGGTCGTCGAGCGTCGGCACGCCCCGCTCCGCGAGGGTGACGTCGTCGCCCCCCGCGCAGGCCCCCTCGGTGACGGCGAGGGTGCCCGCCTCCACCGCGTAGTACTCCGTCGTCATGAACGTGTCCCAGCAGTCGACGAGGCTCACGTCCGCCTCGAGGTCACCGCCGGAGACGGCCGCCTCGCCCCGCCCCGCGGTCCCGAGGAAGGCCGCGCGGAGCGCGAACGTCTCGTCGAGATCGTCCACCACGTTGCCCTCGAAGCAGCTGTCCGCGGCCGCGTCGCAGAGGTCGCCGGTGATCGTCCAGTCCATGAAGTGCCAGCGCGCCCCCTCGGGATCGACGGCGGTGCCGTAGAGGAAATCCGAGTCCGCCGGGTCGGTGCCGGCCTCGGCGTCGTCGTCGACGAAGTCCCGGAGGACGGCGACGTTGAAGGCGAACCGTGACCCGTCGTCCTCACCGGCGCCGTACAGCATCACGATCCGACCCTGTGCCCGACGCGCGTCCGGATCGAAGTCGGGGTCGTGCTCGAGATCGAAGGCGTTGTTGGCGTCGAGGTCCCAGAGCGTGACCCCCGCGCCGCGGTCCGGGTCGTCGGGGTCGGGGGTGGCCCCACCCGCGATTACCGGCACCACCGCCGACCGGTCGTCGCCCATCAGCCGCGCGAAGGCGTACGAGTAGCGGAAGTCGGCGTCCGCGTCGTTCTCGGCGACGTAGACGAGCACCTTGCCGACGCCGTGGTCGTTGTCCCAGGGCCCCCACACGAGCTCGCGCCGCTCGGCGTCGTAGCTGGTCGGTGGGAAGGCGGTGATGACCTCGAGCGTGGTCACGATCATCGCCGCCGGGAGGTTGACCGCGACCGCGGCCTCGATGGCGAGCCGGGCGATGTCGGAATCCGCCTCGAGCGCCAGCGCGCCGGCGCGGCTCTCGGGGGTGGGGATGCCGGATCCCAGGCGCTCCGCGGAGGGGAGCGCGCTCCGGTACTCCTGGACGAGCGCGTCGTCGAAGCTGTCGTCGCCCTCCCCGGTGGCGGCGCAGGCGACGAGCGAGAGCGGGAGGAGGACGGCGAGGGGACGATGCATGGGGTACCTCCTTCGGGTCAGGGGGGCGGGGCGTCGCGCCGGCGCGGCGCGGGTGGTCCCCGGAGTCGCCACCCCTGGAAGCAAGGCGTGGGCCAGCCCGGGGCCGTCTCCGATCGCGAGAGACGGGGCCGCATGCTCGGCGTAGGATGCCGTCGGACGTGCACGGGAGGCAACC
>JAKPXO010000213.1 GCA_029567505.1 Acidobacteriota bacterium | reverse complement strand
CCCTCTCGGTGGGAAGCGCCGTCCGGCGCCGCGGGGAGGCTCGCGGCGAGCCTCCTCGTCCACTTCAGTCGCCTTCGCACGGGTCCTCGTCGAGCGAGGCGACGAGGAGGTCGAGGCGGAGTTGTGGCGAGCTCGTCGCGTTCGTCCCGCCTCAGGGCGCCGGGATCGGCTCGACGACGACGAAGTCGCGGACTTCGACGCCCTCCTCCGCCAAAGAGATCAGGTGAGGCTCGAGCTGCTTCCTCACGCCCGCGCAGGTCGCGCCGACGATGACCGTGCCCCCGGGAAGGTTCGTCGCTTCGAACCGGCCGTCTGGCCCCACGGCGGTTCGAACGATGTCCACGTCCCTGGGAGTCGGAGGACCCGCGAGATTCGGCAAGGGTAGGACCAGGATCTCCGCCGGCGTCGCGCAGCCCGAGACGCTGCCGCGAAGGACCGAGCCGCCCCGGAGGACGACGTCACCGAGCTCGATCTCGTCCCCCGCGGGCGACACGACGAAGCGCACGACCGCACGACGCCGGGGCGTACGAACGCTCAGCTCGTAGCTCCCCGATCCGGGCACCCCGGCCGCGAAACCTCCGTCCTCGCCAGTCGTCGTGACGCGCAGGGCGTCGAGGGCGTCGGCACCGTCCTGCGCCCGGGCCTCGCCCTCCACCTCAGCCTTCGCCGCCTCCGGGCGGGCGAGCCGCACGACCTGCACGGCCTGACCGCCAACGGGAAGGAGGTCCGGCGTCACGACACGGCCACGCACGAGCCGCCCGGGAGCGAACGACACGCTCTCGACGCTCCCAACCTCCAGCTCCGCGGTGACGAGCCCCGAGGAGACGAGCGCGGAGTGGAGCTTCAGCCGGTACTTCCCGGAAGCAAGGCCCGGAGCACGAAAGACGCCCCATTCGTCCGGTTGAGCGACGGCCAGAGCGATCGCAGACCCGCCCTGGTCTTCGGAGTCCCGGAAGACCAGGAGCGCCTCGGGTTCGACGAGGGGCTCTCGCCGTGGCTCGAGAAGAGGTCGAACCGCCAGCCCGCACGAGTCGGGAGGGCGGACGATCTGGAATGCGGGAACGGGCGGAAGCTCCGCGCCGCGGAGGCGGAGCGGGCAGCTCCCGGGAAGCTCCAGGTCGAGAACCGCCTCCGTCCAGACCTCTTCTCCGGCCAGGCCCAACAGAAGCCACTCCCCCGCCCGCAGGACGTGCACGCGCGCGTCGCGAGGGCGGATTTCCGAGACGCCCGGCAGGAATGCGTGGACCTCGGGCGCGCCACTTGCGTGGACCAGGCGGAAGGCCCGAACGTCGCTCTGCGAAGGCGCGGTTGCCGTCTCCGCCACCAGACCGCAGCGGGCGAGCGCCCCCTCTCGCGCGCAGGCGACCGCCGGGACCAGGGGTACGAGGTCGAAGCTGAACGTCGATTCGTGAACGGCGCCTCGCCGGGGCTCCGATTCTCCGGCGATCCAGAGTCGGATCTCCGGTCCCGCGTCCGGCAGCTTCGTGACGACGATTCTCTTTCGGGCTTCGAGAACGAGTGGCTCCGTTGCGCTCGGCCCGGTCTCTGCCCACCAGAACACGTCCGGCTCGGCCGCGAACCGCGCGCAGACTCCGATGCGAGTTTCGTCCCGCGGAACTGGCGGCAGGAACCCGTCCCAGCCCCTCGATCCCGAGAGCCGCCACCCCCCCGACGACCGTACGAGGAGGTCGATCCGGCCCGGACCGTGAGCACCTTCCACGACCACACGACGGGCGCCCGCCGTGACCTGCCCGGCGTTCTCCGCCGGAAGCGATCGCGTATGCCACGAACCGAGAACCGCGCGGGGGACCTGCACAGGGAGAGGATCCTCGACGATCGCGAGCTCCTCGCCGAGGCCATTGGCTGCGAGCGGCGCGACGAGGAGCGCCGCCAGGACCAGCTCTCTCATCATCCTGCGGGAATCTCCTCTCGAAACAGAGCCATCAGCCGGGCACGGTCGAAGCCGCCTTCTCCCATCTCTTCGCGGCTCTTCATCGTGGCTCGCCCTCCTCTGAGGAATGCGATGTCGTCGGCCACGCGAGCAACTTCATCGAGCTCGTGAGAGGAGACCACGACCGTCGTCCCCTCGTCGGCCCGGGCACGAAGCCGACTGCTCAGCTCGTCGCGAACGTCTGGCTCGAGGGCGGTCCAGGGTTCGTCCAGAAGCAGGATGCGACAACGCAGGTCGAGCGCGACGTCGAGTCCGGCGCGCTGGAGCTCGCCTCGCGACAGCCCCTTCATCCGTCTCTCTCCGAGAAGGCGGGCCTCCGCGAGTCCGAGCGCTCGACGAAGTCCATTCACTGTCCCTCGCAGAGGCAGGACATCGAATCCGCCGTAATAGAGGACCGCAGTCGCTCCGACCTCCCCTGCGTCCGCCCGCTGCAGGCCCGCCGCAATTCTGAAGAGGGTCGTCTTCCCAGCGCCGTTCGGGCCGACGAGCGCTCCGATACGACCGGGAGAGAAGGTGAGATCGACTCCCCTCAGGACGGCGTTCCTGCCATAGGCCTTGCTGAGTCCGGATACGGCGAGGCCGACGCCCGACATCACTCGGCCCTCCTTCCCGTCAGCTCTGCGGAGAGGAAAAACTTCATGGAGGCAACGAGCGCTCCCAGCCCGAACAGGGCGACGACCACGAAAAGGAGTGAAGGCTGCGGCCCCCAGAGGAGCGCCTCAGGGAACGCGAGGCCGGCGAGAGTTCGAGCCGTTCTCGAGACCGGCACCCCGGCTTCGGGATGACGCGACGCGACGAGCAAGTTCAGGCCGGTGCGCGACACGAGCAGGGCGATCCGGAGACCGAGCCATACGACACCGGCGAGGTATCGGGGCTCGAGGACTCCGGCTGCTGCGGAGACCCCGAGAGTGAACAGGGCGACACATCCGACCTTCGCGACCCCCAGGCGGATCGAGCTGCCACGTCCGGCGGCGTCCAGACCGGCGAGAACGATCGCGCCCACGAGAGCCGGTGAGATGGCCCCGATCATCGCCGCCCTGAAGACCTCGATCCGGGTGACTTCGGCCCCGAGGAGCAGGTCGAGCTTCCCCTGACGCGCCGAGGAAAGTAGGCCGGTCCCGACGAAAATCGGAGCCAGCAGGAGGAGGATCATCAGGCCCGATTCCGCCTGGCGACTCGCGAAGTACTCCACGAGGCCGTACGCGAAAGCGGCGAGGAGAACGAGGCGGCTCGACGTCGGGAGCACGCCGACGTGGCGAAGGTACCGCTGGATCGATGGCCGTGCTGACGTCATCACGATTCAGTCCACGATCCGACCCGGATCCGGCTCACCGAACCGGGCGCGAAGGACGTGACCTTTCGGGGACAGCGCCAGGACCCCTCCGTCGTCGGCATGGAGCACCCAGCGAGCGGTCTCCCGAAGGACCGCCGTCGCCAGGAGAGATCCCGCCGGCGAGTACCTGTCGACGCGAAGCCCCTTCTCCTCGACGGGTCGCCCGCCCGGATCGTTCCGATCCTCACGATTTCGGAGCACGAGAAGCTCCCCGTTGGCCATCGGCAGGATGTCCCGGACAGGCGCCGAGAGTTCCCCGACGGGAAGCTCGCCGCCTCCCGCCGTTCGGAGCGAGTCCCGCCGACTGGACCGCACATAGGCGAGACGGCGGACCTCGGTCCCTTTGCCTGGCCTCACCACGTAGAGCTCGGGCGGACCGATGAGCGGAGCGAGGACCGCATCGCCCTCCGACGTCACGGACAGGACAGCCTGGTTCTCGGTCAGCCGCGAGAGGCCTCCGCGCGAAGGCGAGCGAGGGACCTGAGGGGCGGGCTGGAACGACCGTCCATCGTCGGAGTGCCAGAGGATCGTTCCATCCTTCGACTCGAAGAGTCCGTGGGCCCAGATGCGCAAACGCGAAGCCGCGATGTCCGCAACCGGCACAGGCGCGACGATCAGCCCGAGTTGCTTCCCGTCCGGCCCGAAGCGACGCACGCGTTCCGTGCCGTCGGCTCCGAGCCATTCCGACCGCCACCTGGCGATGGAAATGAGCTTCCGGCTACCCGGATCCACGGCGAGACAGAGGAGCTTTCGTGGGGGCGTCGGTCCGCGCTGGGCCCAGAGACACTCCCCCTGCTCATCCAGCAGCACGGCGGACTCCCCTGACCGGGCCAGCGCGGCGAACGACGGGATCGGAACGGGAGGGACCTGAGAAGCGGACGGGTGGGCGGAGGTCACCGCGAGAAGGAGCAACAGGGCGGAGCCTCTCGAGCGCGAAGCCAGGGCTCCAGACGAGGGTGCGAGGGAATGCATCAGGCCTCAGCATTCTCAGACGAACGGCTCGCCGCCCCCGCCCTTGCTGCGGCAGCGGCGAGCCAGGTCCGAACTTCGAGCTTAGCCGAGAATCTCCCTTCGGACGCAACCCCAGAGCGTGATCTCCGCGTCCAGGGCGCATGCGGAGCGCTCGAGGAAGGTCAGACGGTCCGCGCAGCTCGCGTAATCCCTTATGTACTCCTGAACACACCGCGCTGCTGACGCCGGTCGCGGAACGAAGAGAACCGCCGCGAGGGCAGCGATCGAGCATACGGAGGCAACACGTCGTTTCATACCATTCCCTTTCGGTCTCTTTCGATATCTTGCTGGTGCAGCTGCGCGGCGGACCCTAGCAACACTGTTCAAGACCGTCAAGAACTGAATATTGTGATTGTCGAAGCTCCATGGAAATGTCACGGTGCCAGCTCGATAGAAATGTCCGGGCTGGGGGACCGGAATGGAGCAGGTTGTGGCGTTGAGCGGCAAGGAGCGGGAGCGGCTGGTAGAGCTCGAGCAGGTCAAGCAGGGCAAG
>JAKPXO010000212.1 GCA_029567505.1 Acidobacteriota bacterium | reverse complement strand
CGGGTAGAAGGGGTTGACGAGGAGGGCGCGGCGCGGTGTCGGCGGGCCCGGGACGAGATCCGGGTCGAGGTGCGGCGCGGCGCGGAGCTCAGGCGGCGTGCGAAGCTTCATGGGGATCTCCATTCGTTGCGGGCGCCGGGGCCGGAAGGCCGCCGAAGCGGCGCTCGCGGCCGGCGTACCAGGCGAGGGCCTCGTCGAGGTCGGGGGCGCCGACGTCGGGCCAGAGGCGGTCGCTGAAGAAGAGCTCGGCGTAGGCCGACTCCCAGAGGAGGAAGTCGCTCGTCCGCCGCTCGCCGCCAGTCCTCACGAGCAGGTCGACCTCGGGCGCCCCGCCCTGCCCCGCCCTCCCGAGCGCCGCGAGGAGCGCTTCGCGCGTTGGCGCGGGGCCGGCCGGAAGGAGCGGGATCGCCGCGAGGACGGCGCCCCGCCCCGAGTAGTCGACCGCGATCCGGAGCTCCATCGCCGCCCCGCCCGCCGTCCGGGCCTCGGCCGCGTCGATCGCGGCGACGAGCGCCGGGTCGAGGCGGTCGCGCCGGCCGATGACGCGGAGGCGGATCCCGTTCTCCACGCAGCGGCGCGCCTGCTCGCCGAGGGAGCGCTCGAAGAGGCCCATGAGCGCCTCCACCTCGGCGGCGGGGCGGCGCCAGTTGTCGGCGGAGAAGGCGTAGAGCGTGAGCGTCCCGACGCCGCGGCGGCGGGCCGCCTCGACGACGCGGCGGACGGCCTTCGCCCCGGCCCGGTGCCCGAAGGCCCGCGGCAGGCCGCGGCGCGTCGCCCAGCGCCCGTTGCCGTCCATGATGATCGCGACGTGCCGCGGGAGCGCCGCCGCGCCTCGAGTCACGCTCCTCTCTCCGCTCCCGGACGCGCCGTCTGTCTTCATCGCTCCACCTTTCGAAAAGTACTCGGCATTACAAAGCAACGGAACAGACGAATCCGCCTCTCGCATTCCTGCCTGCCTCAGGCCGGGTTCCAGCCCGCCTTCAGCGGAGAGCCGGACGCGGAATCCTCGAGGGCGCAGGCCTTCCTCGCGTCCTTCAGCACCTTCTCGAGCTCGCCGAGGTAGTCGAGGAAGCGCCGGCGCCCCTCGGCGCTCAGCCGCACGAGCGTCTGCGGACGCCGCCCCTCGAACCGCTTCCAGACCTCGACGAGGCCCGCCTCCTGGAGCACCTCCAGGTGGCGGTTCAGGTTCCCGTCCGTGAGCGCGCAGAGCCGCTTGAGGTCGCCGAAGAGGAGCCCCTCGGGGCGCGTCGCGAGCGAGGTCAGGATGCCGAGCCGCGCCTTCTCGTGGAGGACCCGGTCGAGGCCTTCGTAGGCGAAGCGCCCCTCGTTCGCGTCGGCGCTCACCGCTCCCCCCTCGGGATGTCGAGGTGCAGGACGACGGCCGCCCCGAGGAGGCCGGCGCCGAAGACGGCGCCGTGCGCGAGGCCGAGCGCCGCGAGAGTCGCGGGAGGGAAGAGCAGGAGGCCCGTTCCGGCGGAGACGAAGTACAGCGCCACCCAGCCCGTCGCGCGGGCGAGGTACGGCCGGGAGGCGAAGACGCCGAGGCCGAAGAGGAGCGCCCAGAGTCCGGGGAGGAGCCGGACGAGCGCGGACCCCGCCGC
>JAKPXO010000051.1 GCA_029567505.1 Acidobacteriota bacterium | reverse complement strand
ATCCTGCGCCTCGGGGGCTTCACGATCGCCGGCTTCCTCGACGACGTGGATCCCGCTCGAAGGGGCGAGCCGTTCCTCGCGGCACGCATCCTGGGAGGGCGCGAGGAGCTCGAGGCGCTGCGCCGCGACGGCGTGGGCTCGGCGATCGTCGCCATCGGGGACAACGCTGCCCGGCTGGAGGCCGCCGCGTTCCTCCGCGAGCGGGGGTTCGAGCTTCCGGCCGCCGTCCATCCTTCCGCCGCCGTGGCCGCGACCGCGCGGATCGGCGACGGCAGCGTCGTCTGCGCGACGGCCGTCGTCGGGCCGGCCGCCGTCCTCGGACGGGAGGTCATCGTCAACACCGCCGCGACGGTCGATCACGACTGCGCGGTCGAGAACGGCGCCCACCTCGCGCCGGGCGTCCACCTCGGGGGCTGGGCGACCGTCGGACGCGGGAGCTTCGTGGGCCTCGGCGCCCTCGTCGCCGACCGGGCGCGCGTCGGCGCCGGCTCGGTCGTGGGAGCGGGGTCGCTCGTCCTCCACGACGTCCCGCCCGGCGTCGTCGCCTGGGGCTCGCCCGCCCGCGCGGTCCGGCCGGCGTAGCCCGCGGCGCGACGGCGCGAGCGCCCCTACTCCTGCGGGGTCGTCGCTCCGCCCCTCGCCTTCCGCCGGCTCCTCCGCCAGGCCTTGAGCTTCAGCCAGACCCTCTCCACGCGCGGGTGGCGCTGGCGCCAGCGGCGGACCTTTCGCTGGAACCATCGGCTCTCGACGTAGAGGATCAGCGCGCCGGCGACCCCGAAGGGCCACCCCTGGACGAACGGGATGAGTCCGCCGACGAGTCCGCCGACGAGGAGCGTCCAGCCGAGCGTCAGGAGCGCGAGGCGCACCAGATGGTGGCGGCGCTTCACGAGGCCGCGGAGGGTCGCGGGGGCCTCGATCACCGGCGGGTCGGAAAGCGTCCCTCGCGGGCCTCGCGGACGATCCGCTTCGCCTCGTCGGGGAAGTCCGCCTCGAGCATCCAGTCGAGGTACTCGGGGCTCTTCGCCGCGACGTCCGCGAGGAGCTGGCCGCGCTTGGCGCCGAAGTTGAAGACGGCGGCGCCGTCCCGCCAGACGAAGCGCTTGTCGGCGTCGACCCAGCGGCCCTCGACGGGAGCCGTGAAGGCGGCGAGGCCGGCGATGTCGCGTGGGAGGTCGTCGTAGCGCGTCAGCTGGCCGGCGAGGACCTCCGCGGCGGCGATCGAATCGGCGAGGGCGGAGTGGGCGCCGGCGTGATCCCGCCCGACGAACGTCCGGACGGCGGCCCCGAGATCGCGCGGCTCCTTGCGGAAGTAGATGACCTGGGCGTCGACGATGCGGCGTCCCTCGAAGGAGAAAGGCACCTTGACCCGCTCGAGCTCGCGACCGAGGAGCGGGATGTCGAAGCCGCGGAGGTTGTAGCCGGCGAGGTCGCACCCCTCGAGGAACGCGGCGAGGCGCGGGCCGACTTCGGCGAGCGTGGGGCAGCCGGCGACGTCGGCGTCGGTGATCCCGTGGACGGCGGTCGCCTCGGAGGGGATCTTCACGCCCGGGTTGACGCGCGTTTCGAAGACGGAGACCTCCCCGTCGGGCGCGACCTTCACGGCCGCCACCTCGACGATCCGGTCGGTGAGGCGGTCGGGGCCCGTCGTCTCGAGGTCGAAGACGACGAGCGGGGCGCCGTCGCAGAGGGTTCGCAGGACCTCGAGGGCCCCGGGGGGGAGGATCTCGTTCACGCCGGGATCATCTCAGACGCGGGCGCCTCGAAAACAAAGGCGCCGTCCGGCTCGCCGGGAGGTCCCGCCCAGACGATCCGGACGGCACGCAGGAACGGGGCCGGACCGGACGGGTCGCAGGCGCGGTCGTAGAGCGGGTCGTTCCGGAGCGGGTGGCCGATCGCGGCGAGGTGGACGCGCAGCTGGTGCATCCGCCCGGTCTCGGGGGTGAGTTCGAAGAGAGCGTTGTCGCCGTGCCGCTCGAGGAGGCGCCAGCGGGTGAGGGCGGGGCGTCCGGCGGGGTGCGCGGCACAGCGGGCGGGCGGAGGGAGGGGAGGAATTCCGGAGAGCCCCTCGCCGCGGAGGAGCCGCGCGGCGCGATCGGGGCCGTAGGCCGCGCGGACGGCGCGTGCGAGAAGCCACGGCTTACCGGTCCGATGCTCGAGGAGCGGTTGGTCGATCACCCCCTCGACCGTCCCGGGAACGCCGCGCGCGAGCGCGAGGTAGCTCTTCGTCACGCGCGTCGGCCAGGCGGCGTGGGCCTCGCGCAGGGCCTCCTCGCCCCGCGCGAGGAGGAGGAGGCCGGAGGTGATCCGGTCGAGGCGGTGGACGAGGTGGAGGTCATCGCCGAGCGCGAGGCGCGCCTCGGCGAGGAGGCTCCCCGGCCCGTGCGCGGCCTGGCCCGCCTCCTTGTCGAACGCGAGGTACGCCTCGGCCCCGGCGGGGACCGGAAGGGGGCGGAGCGTCACGCCGCGCGGCCGCGGAAGCGGAGCGCCGAGAGGACGACCGCGAGGCTCCCGGCCAGGTTCGCCGACATGCCGAGGATGATCTCGACGAGGCCGAAGCGGATGCCGTACGTCAGCCAGATGACCTGGCCGAGGAGGAAGAGGAGGTAGGTCAGGAGCGACACGTCGTCGCTCGACCTCCGCTTCCAGATCCGAACCGCCTGCGGGACGTAGGCCGCGCCACTCCCGACGCCGACCGCGCCGACGAGGACCTTGAGGACGGAATCGAAGGTCTCCATGGGGCGGGGAGCCTAGCAGGGCGGCCGGCCCTACAATGGAGGCATGAGAGCGGGACCGTTCCTCGCCGCGTTCCTCCTCGCCGGGCTGACGATGTCGGCTCCGGGGGCGGAGCTCTACGGCCGCCCGCTGCGCGGGCTGACGCCCGTCCCGATCGCCGAGCTCCAGCGGAAGGCCGCGGACTACGACGGCCGGACGATCCGCGTGCAGGGCGAGGTCCGCTCGGAGCGCGGGGCGTTCCGCCTCGTGGAGGGGGATGCGTCGCTCCGGGTGACGATGCGCGACGCCGACTCGGCCCTCCCGTCCGACGCGAACGGCGCGTCGGCGGCGGCGGAGGGGGTCTTCCGCGCGAACGGTCCGGGAGGCACGCCCGGTCTCGAGGCGACGGGCCTCGAGCTGACGCGCTGAGGCGTATTCCGGGTCCGCGCGGGAGGCCGGGCCGCGCCCCTGCCGAAAGCCCGTAAACTCGGGACGCCATGCGCCTCGGCGTCGACTTCGGAACGACCCACACGGTGGTGACGATGGTCGACCGCGGGAACTACCCGGTGGTCGGCTTCGAGGGGGGAGACCCGTTCCCGTCGATCGCGGCGGTCCTCCCGTCGGGAGAGCTCCGCTTCGGCTTCGAGGCGGCGGCCGTGAGGCACGAGCCGGGGGTGAGCGTCCTCCGCTCGTTCAAGAGGCTGCTCGCCGACGCGGGGCCGCGGACCGAGATCGAGGCCGGCGGCCGCTCCATCCTCCTCCTCGACCTCCTCGCGGGGTTCCTCTCGCAGGTGAGGGAGGACCTCCTCGCCCGCTCGAACGCCGGGATCGGCGAGGACGAGCCGCTCGAGGCGGCGGTCTCCGTCCCCGCGAACTCCTCGAGCGCGCAGCGCTTCCTGACGCTCGAGGCCTTCCGCGCGGCCGGGTGGGCGCCCGTCGCCCTCCTGAACGAGCCGTCGGCCGCGGGCTTCGAGTACGCCCACCGCTTCCGATCGACGATCACGTCGCGGAGGGAGCACGTCCTCGTCTACGACCTCGGCGGCGGCACGTTCGACGCCTCGCTCGTGAGGATGACGGGAAGGACGAACGAGGTCGTCACGAGCGAAGGGGTGCGCCGCCTCGGCGGCGACGACTTCGACGAGGCGATCCTGGGGGCCGTCCTCGCCCGCGCCGGGGCCGGGGAGCCGGACGAGGGAACCCGCGACCTCCTCCTCGAGGAGTGCGCGCGCCAGAAGGAGGCGGTCGGGCCGAACACGAGGAGGCTCGTCCTCGACCTCTCGCCGCTCGACCTCCCGCCGGTCGCCCTTCCGATCGAGGAGGCCTACGAGGCCTGCGCGCCGCTCGTCGACCGGACGATCGAGGCGAGCGAGCCGGTCCTGGCCGCGGCGGGAGTGGAGGAAGCTGAGCTCGCCGGCGTCTACGTCGTCGGCGGGGCGGGGGCGTTCCCTCTCGTCGGGCGGAGGCTCCGGGAGCGGTTCGGGGAGCGGCGGGTGAAGCGCTCGCCCCACCCGTTCGCCGCGACCGCCGTGGGGCTCGCGCTCTTCCTCGACGGCGAGGCGGGCTACACGCTCGCCGACCGCCTGACGAGGCACTTCGGCGTCTTCCGCGAGGCGGCGGCGGGGGAGGAGGTCGTCTTCGACCCGATCTTCCCGAAGGACCTCGCGCTGCCGTCGCCGGGGGAGGCGCCGCTCGTGGCCGTCCGGCGCTATCGCGCGGCGCACGACCTCGGCCACTTCCGCTTCGTGGAGTGCAGCCGCATCGTCGACGGGCGTCCCGACGGGGACGTCGCGCCGTGGCAGGACCTCAAGTTCCCGTTCGTCACCGCGCTCCGGGGCCGGCGGCTCGAGGGCGCCGCGGTGAGCCGGCTCGCCGAGCCGGGCCCGGAGGTGGAGGAGGTCTACTCCTGCTCCGACGCCGGGGCGGTGTCGGTGACGATCCGCGTCCCGGCCGACGGCTACGCGCGCACGTTCCGGCTAGGCCGGCCGGCCCTCTGAGCGCCGTTCGTCGACCCCCGGCGTCGGTTCGCCGAATCGTCCGAGCGGATTCCCGCCGGCCGACGTAACGTGGGTAAGACCCCCCGGGAGGGGGACGCGGAGGCAGACCATGAACATGAGAAACCCGAGACTTCCGGCCGCGGCGGGCGCAGTGAGGCTCGTCTTCGGCATCCTGATCATCGTCGCGGGTCTCCTCTTCACGCTCGACAACTTCGGCTTCGTGTCGGCGCGCTTCCTGATCCGCCTGTGGCCCATCGCGCTGATCGCGGTCGGGCTGACGAAGGCGCTCCAGCGGAAGGGGTTCTGGAACGGGTTCTGGGGGTGGGTGGTCGCCCTCGCGGGGCTCCTCCTCCTGCTCGACAACCTCCACGTCCTCCGCTTCCCCGTCTGGAAGCTCCTCCCGCTCGTCCTCGTGGCGCTCGGGATCCGGCTCGTCCAGAAGGCGGGCGGCCGGACCTTCCCCGACCGGACGATCGAGAGCCGGACGGCGGCGACGCTCGACGAGACGGCGATCTTCGGCGGCTGGGACCGGGCGATCTCGACGAAGGAGTTCCTCGGAGGAGAGATCAACGCGCTCTTCGGCGGGTTCGAGCTCGACCTGACGAACTGCCAGGTCCCCGACGACGAGGCGACGATCACCGTCTTCATCGCGTTCGGCGGCGGCGATATCCGGGTCCCGCGCGACTGGAACGTCGAGGTGCGGGCCTTCGCGATCTTCGGCGGCACCGACGACACGACCCATCACCCTCCCGTCGACGGAGACGTTCCGCCGAAGAAGCTCGTCATCGACGGCTTCGTGGTGTTCGGCGGCCTCGACGTAAAGAACTGACGTGCACCCGATCCTGGCCCGCCGGGAGAGGCTCCTCGCCTACGTCCTCGCCTGGGTCCCCCTGGCGGGGATCCAGGCGTACCTCCTCGCGCTCCCCGGGAGCCTCTCCTGGAGCGAGGCGGCCGCTCTGTCGGCCCCGCTCGCCCTCGTCTACGCCTTCCTCTGCCTCTCCTCGTTCTACGCCTGCCGGAGCGCGCCGCTCACCCGCTCGCGCACGGCCTCGGTCCTCGGCGTCCACGTCGTCGGGTCGCTCATCGCCGCCTCGCTCCTGACGCTCGCCGGCTCGACGCTCGCGAGCCTCCTCGGGGCGTTCCCGCTCTTCACGACGCTCCCGGAGCGGTTCGGGCAGGCGGTCCCCCCGCTCTTCGTCCTGGGGGTCCTCCTCTACCTCCTCTCGGTCACGCTCCACTACATCCTCCTTTCGCTCGAGTCGTCCCAGGCGGCCGAGCGGAGGGCGATGGAGGCGCGGGTCCTGGCGCGCGAGGCGGAGCTCGAGGCGCTCAAGGCCCAGCTGAACCCTCACTTCCTCTTCAACGCGCTCAACTCCGTCAGCGCCCTGACGACGACCGCGCCGGCGAAGGCGCGCGAGATGTGCGTCCTCCTCTCCGACTTCCTCCGGCGGAGCCTCGCCTCCGGCGAGCGCTCGCTCATCCCGCTCCGGGAGGAGCTCGTCCTGGCGCGCCAGTTCCTCTCGGTGGAGCAGGTCCGCTACGGCCGGAGGCTGGAGGTGGAGGAGGACGTCGACGAAGCGCTCCTCGCCGCCCCGGTCCCGCCGCTCCTCCTCCAGCCGCTCGTCGAGAACGCCGTCCGCCACGGCATCGCCACGCTGATCGACGGAGGGACGG
>JAKPXO010000141.1 GCA_029567505.1 Acidobacteriota bacterium | reverse complement strand
CCGGTCGTTCCCGCGCGCCATCACGTGCCAGACCGCGCCGGCGAACTCGAGCCGCAAGGGCCTCGACATGAGGCGATCCTGTCGGCGCGAATGCCTCATCGCAAGACCTGACCCCAGCGTCCGGGCGAGCCAGGCGCCGGTGGCGGAGGAGCGGTTGGCGGCCACCTCCTCCGGCGTTCCCGCGGCGACGATCCTCCCTCCGCGGGAGCCTCCCTCGGGCCCGAGGTCGACGATCCGGTCGGCCGTCTTCACGACGTCGAGGTTGTGCTCGATGACGATCACCGTGTTCCCGCGGTCGACGAGAGCGTGGAGGACGTCGAGGAGCTTCCGCACGTCGTCGAAGTGGAGGCCGGTCGTCGGCTCGTCGAGGATGTAGAGCGTCCGCCCCGTGGCCCGCCGGGCGAGCTCCTTCGCGAGCTTCACCCGCTGCGCCTCGCCGCCGGAGAGCGTCGTCGCCGGCTGCCCGAGCTTGATGTAGCCGAGCCCGACCTCCACGAGCGTCGCGGCGACGTTCCGGATCGTCGGCACGTTCGCAAAGACCTCGGCCGCCTGCTCGGCCGTCAGGTCGAGCACCTCGGCGACGTTCAGCCCCTTGTAGCGCACCTCGAGCGTCTCTCTGTTGTAGCGGCGGCCGCCGCAGACGTCGCACGTCACGTAGACGTCGGGGAGGAAGTGCATCTCGATGGCGGTCTGCCCGCCGCCGCCGCACGCCTCGCAGCGCCCCCCTTTCACGTTGAACGAGAAGCGCCCCGGCCCGTATCCCCGCATCCGCGCGTCCGGCACCTGCGACATCAGGTCGCGGATCGGCCCGAAGAGGTTCGTGTAGGTCGCCGGGTTCGAGCGGGGCGTCCGCCCGATCGGCGACTGGTCGATGTCGATCACCTTGTCGACGTGCTCGAGCCCCTCGATCCGCTCGTGCTCCCCGGGCTTGTCGTGCGCGCCGTGCAGCATCCGCGCCGCGGCGCGGAAGAGGATGTCGTTCACCAGCGTGGACTTGCCCGAGCCGGAGACGCCCGTCACCGCCGTCAGGCAGCCGAGCGGGAAGCGCGCCGTCACGTTCTGCAGGTTGTTCGCCCGCGCACCGACGACGGTGATCGCCTTCCCGCTCCCGGCCCGGCGCTGGGCCGGCACCGGGATCGTAAGCTCGCGCGAGAGGTACTTCCCCGTCAGCGACCGCGGGAAGCGGGCCAGCTCGTCCGCCGTTCCCTCTCCCACCACCTCGCCGCCGTGGACGCCCGCCCCGGGGCCGAGGTCCACCACGCGGTCCGCGGCGCGAATCGTCTCCTCGTCGTGCTCCACGACGACGACCGTGTTCCCGAGGTCGCGCATCGCCATCAGCGTCTCGATCAGCTTCCGGTTGTCCTTCGGGTGAAGGCCGATCGACGGCTCGTCGAGGACGTAGAGCACGCCCATCAGCTTCGAGCCGATCTGCGTCGCGAGGCGGATCCGCTGAGCCTCGCCCCCCGAGAGCGACGCCGACCCGCGGCCGAGCGACAGGTAGCCGATCCCCACGTCGTTCAGGAAGCCGAGGCGGTCCTCGATCTCCTTCAGGATCTTCCCGGCGATCTCACGCTCCCGCGGCTCCGGCCGGAACGTCGTGAAGAAGGCCCTCGCGTCCTCGAGCGTCATCTCCGCGAGCGCGTCGATCGCCTGCCCGCGCACCTTCACCGCGAGCGCCTCGGGCTTCAGCCGGCGGCCGTCGCAGTCCGCGCACGGCGTGAGCGACATGAACGCCTCCAGCTCCTGCCGCGCCTCCTCGCTCTCGACCTCCTTGTACTTCTCGGTCAGGAGCGGGACGAGCCCCTTGTAGGACGACGACCAGACGTACTCCCCCTTCTCCGACTTCCACTTCCACTTGATCTCCTGCTCCTTCGAGCCGTGGAGGATCATGTTGCGGACGTCGGCCGGGAGCTTCTTCCAGGGGACCTCCATCGAGAACTTCGCCGCCTTCGAGAGCTGCTCGAGCTGCCGGAGGCGCCAGTTCGTCGAGCCCTTCTTCCACATCGCGATCGCGCCGTCGGCGATCGAGAGCGTCGGGTCGGGGACGAGGCGATCGGGGTCCACGCGCGGCACCGAGCCGAGGCCCGAGCAGGCCGCGCACGCGCCGTACGGCGTGTTGAACGAGAAGAG
>JAKPXO010000121.1 GCA_029567505.1 Acidobacteriota bacterium | reverse complement strand
CCCTCTTCCCGGCGCTCCCGGGGACGGACGCGCCGTGGAAGCGCGAGTTCCTCGCCTTCCTCTCGAGCCGCCTCTACGGCGCGGCGGCGGACGCCGACGACCCCTCTCCCCCGGAGCCCGCCGCGCCGCTCCGGCTGCCCGACGGTCTCGTGACGGGCAGCTCGCCCGCCTTCGCTTCGTTCCTCGCGACGCTCGAGGCGACGGTCGGGAGCGGACTCGACGTCCTCCTCACCGGGGAGACCGGCACCGGCAAGGAGCTCGTCGCCCGGACGATCCACGACTCGGGCCCCCACCCCGGCGGCCCGTTCGTCGCCATCAACTGCGCCGCCATCCCGAACGAGCTCCTGGAGGCCGAGCTCTTCGGCGTCACGCGGGGCGCGGCGACGGGCGTCGAGCCGCGCCCCGGGCGCTTCGTCCAGGCGAACGGCGGCACGCTCTTCCTCGACGAGATCGGCGAGCTCCCCGCGCCGCTGCAGGCCAAGCTCCTCCGCGTCGTCCAGGAGCGCGAGGTCCTCCCCGTCGGCGCCGCCTCGCCCCGGAGGATCGACGTCCGGATCGTCGCCGCGACGAACCGCGACCTCCTCCACCGGATGAAGGAGGGGCACTTCCGCCCCGACCTCTACTACCGCCTCTCCGCGCTCCAGTACCACGTCCCGCCGCTCAGGGACCGGCGCGAGGACATACCCGCCCTCGTCCTCGCCTTCGCCTCCCGCGCCGCTGCCGCCCTCGGCCGCCGCGTCCGCGGCGTCAGCCGCCCCGCCCTCGACGCCCTCCTCGCCCACGACTGGCCCGGCAACGTCCGCGAGCTCGAGACGGCCGTCCGCCGCGCCGTCCTCCTCTGCCCCGCCGGCGGCACGCTCCTCGCGGAACACTTCAGCCAGGTCCGCTGGGCCGTCCAGGAGAAGGCGCGCGAGCAGGCCGCCGCGCCGCCCGTCGAGGACCTCCCCGCCGCCCCAGCCCCGCAGGCTCCCGCGGCCCCTCACGCCCCGGATACGCTCGACCTCGAGGCCCGGCGCAACGCCGTCGAGAAGGAGACGATCGAGCGCGCTCTCGCGACCGCCCGCGGGAACCAGTCCCTCGCCGCGCGCCTCCTGAAGGTCTCCCGGAACGGCCTGGCAGCGAGGATGAGAGCGCTGCGAATCGTAGCTGACCCGACTGCCCTCGAGCGGCCCGGGAGCTGGCGCGGACCCGCGCAGACACGACCTCGGCCTCGGCGTGAAGGCGATCACCGGCTGGAGCGATGGCCTCGCACTGCCGTCGGGAGCCCGACTTCCGGTCGGTCGGCCGAGCACGGGGTCGGTCCGAGCCCGTCAGTTCTTCACGGCGTTCCGCTTGACCCACTTCTCGGCTGCCGCGATCACGTCTCGTGACGCGAGATTCCAGTACATCGAGTGCTTGTCGAGCTTCGTGAGGAGCTTCCACGTCTCTCCGTCCCTCCTCCTGAGCTCGGCGAAGACCCGCTTGTCGTCGGGCTGGCCGGGCATGGCCTGCGATTCGCGCTTCACGACGACGAGCAGGAACTCCGCCTCGTGCTCCTTCTCCACGAGGGTGAAGTCACCGGGCCGATTCCTCATCTGCTTCACGGACTCCTCGAGCTCCGGATCGACGTACTGCTCGCCGCTGTCCTCCTCACCAGCCGACGCGGCCTTGATGAACAGCTTGCCGATGCTCTGCGACGCGTCCAGCCGGGTGGAGGCGATCAGCAGCATGGCGAGCCCGAGCGCCACGAACCCAAGTGCGTGCTTTTTCCCGTTCTTCATGTCGTCTCCTTTTCGGGCGAGTGCCGCCCGCCGTTTCGCCGGCCGAAAAGGCCGGATCCCGATCGAAGTCCCGCGTCGCGCGCTTCTGCCCATGACGCTTTCTGTTCGCGACTGCCCCGGCATTCCCGCGATCCGACGCCGTTTTCGCGGCGAGGAGGCGAACCGTCCGCGGGACGCCCGCCTCGCCGGTCCTCCCGGACGCGAATCGCCCTGGCCCGAATCGCTTCCAGCCACCAGACCGTCACTCCCTCACGAACCGAGCGCCCGTGGGCGTGTCGACGAAGAGGCCTTCCTCGACCAGGCGCCCGTTCTGGTCGATCCGCCGCCGTGGCGCGTCGCCGAGACGGACGACGACGATTGCTACCCTCCCCGGGCAAATCCCGGGAAACCTTCACAACCTCTGAGACCGAGTTTCCAGGTGAGGTTCGGGGCGGTGGCGAGCGCAACGGCGAGGGGGGCGTCGAAGTACTTCATCTCCCCTCCTTCGCGGGCCGACCGCCCGGGTTGGATGTCGAGCGCGCACGCCGATCAAGCTCCCCC
>JAKPXO010000120.1 GCA_029567505.1 Acidobacteriota bacterium | reverse complement strand
TCCTCTTCCGCCCCCAGCGAAGCCCCGTCGCCACCCGGCGCGCCGTGGACCTCTCGATGCCGCTCGTCCCGGGGCTCGACCTCGGCCTGCCGATCGTCGGAGCGAACATGGACACCGTCGTCGGCGAGGAGATGGCACGCGCCCTCGCCCTCGAAGGGGCGTTCGGTTTCCTCCACCGAAGCTCGGCGATCGAGGTCCAGGCGGCGCGCGTCCGCTACGTCAAGACGCGCCATTCCTACGTCATCGAGAAGCCGCTCGTCCTCCCCCGGACGGCGACGATCGCCGAGGTGCGGCGGCTCATCGAGCGGCACCGCTCGAGCGGCATCCTGATCGAGGAGACGGCCGGCTCCGGCCTCCTCGCCGGAATCCTCTCCCACCGCGACCTGCCGCACGCGCCCGACGGGAACGAGAGGCGAGTGGAGGAGCTGATGACGCCGCTCGCACGGCTCGTCACGCGCCCACCCACCGTCAGCATGGAGGACGCCGAGAAGGCGATGTGGGAGCGGCGGGTCGAGAAGCTCCCTCTCGTCGACGAGGGCGGGAGGATTCGCGGCCTCGTCACGATGCGTGACCTCCATCTCTTCAAGAAGAAGCCCTGGTCGGTGAAGGACGAGCGCGGCCGCCTCCGCGTCGGGGCCGCGATCGGCGCCGCGGGCGACTACCTCGAGCGCGCCGCGGCCCTCGCCGAGGCGGAGGTGGACGTCGTCCTGATGGACGTCGCCCACGCCCACTCCGAGATCCTCGCGAAGGCCGTCCCCGCCTTCCGGAGCCGGTTCCCCCGGATCCCGCTCGTCGTCGGGAACGTGGCGACGGCCGAGGGAGCGCGCTTCCTCGCCGACCTCGGCGCCGCCGCGGTGAAGGTCGGCGTCGGGCCGGGGCGCGGCTGCCGGACGCGCCTCGAGACGGGCGCCGGCGTCCCGCAGCTCCAGGCGATCCGAGAGGCGTACCTGGCCACGGAAGGGAAGGTGCCGATCATCGCGGACGGCGGAATCCGGAACGACAAGGACGTCTTCCTCGCCCTCGCCTGCGGCGCCTCGACCGTCATGCTCGGCTCGCTCCTCTCCGGGACCGACGAGTCCCCCGGCATCGTCGTCGACGACCCGGCGACGCGGCAGAAGGCGAAGCTCTACCGCGGCATGACGTCCCCCGAGGCCGTCGTCGACGGCTCGACGGACGCGGGCGTCGCCGACGCCCTCGCGACCCCCGCCGAAGGGCAGTCGGTCCGCGTGCCGTACGTCGGGAGCGTCGTCGACGTCCTCGCGCGGATCGCCGGCCACCTCCGCTCCGCCGTCAGCTACGCGGGCGAGACGACGCTCGCGGACGCGCACCGGAAGATCGCGGCGGACCCGGCCCGTTACCTCGTCCCGCTCTCGGCGGCCGCGAGGACGGAGTCGTTCGAGCGCTGAAGGAGGAGGCCATGGCGATCCGGGTCGTCCGTCTCGGCTTCCCGCGCGGCAAGGGTGAGGGCCTTCGGCTCGGGACGGTGCGTCGTCCGCCGCGCGGCGTCCCGAAGGCGGAGTTCGCCTCGCGCGACTTCTACGACGTCTGGCTCCCCGACCTCGCCCCCAGCGAGGAGCTCGTGAAGGCCGCGCAGGCGGCCGCCGACGAGAGGGCCTGGAAGGCGTTCGAGCGGAAGTACCGCGCGGAGATGAGCACGCCGCACGCCGCACGTCTCCTGGACCTCCTCGCCGCCCTCTCGCACCGGACGAGCCTCGCGGTCGGCTGCTACTGCGCCGACGAGGCGCGCTGCCACCGCTCGCTCCTTCGGGCGCTCCTCGCCGAGAGGGGCGCCGAGCTCGCGTAGCGCGTCTCCGAGGCCGTCCGCTCCGGTTTCCGGCGAGCTTCGCCGATTCCCCATTCCTGGACTTAACATCCCGCCCACATGACGGCGGAAGAACACGTGTGCCCGCGGTGCGGCATTCGCTTCGACGCGGACGAGGAGGGTGTGTTCGCCACCTGCCCGGCCTGCGGCTCGCTCCTCCACCTCGGGGACGAGGCGGAGATCGCCCACCAGCGGCTCGTTCCCGTCCTCGACGAGGCTGCGGTCCTCGGACGGCTCGCGCGCTGGCTGAGGGACCGGGAGGTCCTGGCCGATCCGAAGGAGGTCGCCACGCGCCTCCTCTGGTTCCCGTTCTGGCTCCTCCCAGGCGATGCGCTCGTCCCCGCGGCGCCGCTCCTCGCGAGCAACCTCGGCGCGTTTCGCGCGCCGGCCGGCGATCGGGTCGCCTTTCGGGAGGGAGAGGCGGGACCGGCCGAGATCGTCCCGGCCTCCGTCCCGCCGGCGGCGATCGTCGACGACGAGGCGACCCGCCGCGCGGCGAGGCTCCTCCACGTGCCGTTCCGGGAGGTCCGCTTCCGGCTCTGGGGTCACGACTACACGGTCTGGTTCGACGCGGCGACGGGCCAGGCTCTCGATTTCGACCTGCCGGCGACGTCCGAGCGGCGGCTCGACGTGACCTACGCGCTCCTCCTCCTCGCCCTCTTCGCTGCGGGCGTCTACGGCGTCCGGACCCTGTTCGGCGGGACCGCCGCGCCCGGGTGGGTGGGCGCGGCCGTCCTCGCCGGCGCCGCCGGGGTCTTCCTGGCGGTCGCGTTCGCGTTGATCCGCCTCACGGAGTCGCGGTGACGAACGCGCGGCCTACCGCCCTTTCCTGCCCGCGGTGCGGCGGCCGGCTTCCGGGCGTGGCCTCTTCCGCGCTCCTGGGCTGTCCGTCGTGCGACTCGCCCCTTGCGGTGCTCGCCGAGGGTTTCCCGGTCCGCGAGTCGGTCCGGCCCGCGCTCGGCGGCGACGAGGCGGTCGCCCGGACGCGCGCCTTCTGGGAGGGACGGAAGGTGCCGCGCTCCTTCCTCGCCGCAGGCTCCGTCGAGGAGCCGATCCTCGTCTTCGTCCCGTTCCACGAGCGCGTACGGACGTTCGTCCTTCGCCCCAGGGAGGGGCCGGTGTTCGTCGATCGCCCCTCGTTCGCGCCGGCCGTCCGGATTCCCGGCGTGCCCCTCGAGAAGCTGGATGCCGCCTCCGCGTCGGGCGCGACGGCGAGGGAGGCCCTGAACGCCTCCGCGCTCCAGCGCCGCGCCCTCGTCTTCGACCCGACGGAGGAGGCGCCGAAGACTCCCGCGATCTCGGGAGGCACCGTCGTCGAGGAGAAGGCCGGGCTCGTGTGGCTCCCCGTCTGGCTCGTCCGGTGCCGGCACGCCCGCAACCTTTACGAGGCGGTGCTCGACGGAACGAGCGGGTCGGTTCTCCACGCGCGTGCGCCGATGGAGCGGACGACCCTCCTGCCCGAGGCCGTCTTCTTCACCTACGTCTTCGCGTTCGTCTTCGGGATGCCGCTCGCCTGGTGGGGGAAGCTCGTCGCGTTCTACTTCCAGCTGCATTGGCTCGGGGGCCTCGTCCTCACCGTGGGGACGCCGGGCGTCGTCTTCTGGGTGCTGGCCTTCGCGTGGGACCGCGTCCGGTTCCGCTACGAGTGGACCGGCGACCGTCTCGGGGTCCGGCGCGAGCCGGTGAACCGGCCCGGACGGACGCTCCCCGAGAAGATCCGGGACGGCTTCTTCACCGCGGCCCGCTGGCTCAACGGATCGCCGGACAAAGAGGAAGACCGGTCGTGAGCGGCCGCCCTCGCGTCGTCGCCCGGCGCTGCCACGACTGCGGCTCGCTCCTCCTCGCGACGGCCGGCGTGCGCTGGATGACCTGCACCGCCTGCCCCTCCGCCCTCGACCCCTTCGCCGTGCCGGCGGAGCGGCTCCCGACCTTCCGCCCCGCCGGAGCCGGAGCGGACGAGGCGCGCCGGCTCGCCTTCTACGTCTTCGAGAGCGCGGCCACCGAGGCGCCCGCCTGGATCTGGATCCCGGCGTTCCGGATTCTCTCGACGGACAGCCGGTCCGATCCCGGCGCCCTGCTCGCGCGCAAGGGCTACCGGCCCGAGCTCGTCGCCGCGCCCCTCGGCTCCGCCCTCGCGCGGACGCCGGATGAGGCCCGCGCCCTCGCGGCGCTCCGCCTCGGCGCGAAAGCCGAGGAGGCGGACCTTCGCGCTGCCCGCCTCGTCTCCCTCTCCTGCCGCGTCTCGATGGGGAACGTCGCCGAGAAGGTGTCCGGCTTCGTCGCGCCCGCCGGGAGCCTCCGCCCGCCGCCGGCGTAACGGCTCTTCAGGCTCCCGGGAGGAGAGCGAGCGTCTCCCTCTGCCGCGACGCCGGGGCCGCGGAGACCTCTCGCATCGCGAGGCGGCGCCGGAACACCAGGTGCCGCCGCCGCGTCGCTTCGACGAGCGGCCGCCAGGCCGACGCGACGAGGCGGTGGCGGATGAGGAAGGTCCAGAGCGGGTTCGCGCGTTTGTAGAGGAGCGACATGGCGAGGTACGGCGCGACGGCCCTCGGGTCGAGCGGCCGGCGGCGCCAGATCGACCCGGCCGAGAAGAGGCGCCGGTAGCAGGAGGCATAGCCCTCGGCGAGCTCCTCCGGGGTCATCCGCGCGGGGCGGAAGACGACGTGGGCGGTGTCGTAGAGCGCCCAGTCGCGATGGAGGAGCCGCCCCCCGGCCTCCATCCGGCGGAAGAGCGGCGTGCCGGGGTAGGGCGTCAGGATGTGGAACGTCGCGCACTCGAGCCGGTTCCCCTCGATCCAGGCGACGGTCCTGTCGAAGACGTCGGGGCCGTCGTGGTCGAAGCCGAGGACGAAGCTGCCGTTCACCTGGATCCCGTTGTCGTGGAGGATGCCGACGCGGCGTGCGTAGTCGGCGACCGGGGGCGTCCTCTTCCGCGCGTCGGCGAGGTTCGGGTCGTTCAGCGTCTCGAAGCCGACGAAGACCCCCGTGCAGCCGGCGAGGGCCATCTCGCGGACGAGGCGCGGGTCGTCGGTGACGTCGATCGAGACGGCGGCGCTCCAGATCCGCTCGAGCGGCGCGAGCGCCCGGCAGAGGCGGAGGAGGTGCTCCGGGTCTGCGCCGAGGTTGTTGTCGAGGAAGACGGCGTACGGCTCGCCCGTCGCGAGCCACTCGTCGACGACCTGCGCCGGCTCCTTCACGCTCCACGGCATCTTCACGCCCTTCGTCGACAGGTAGCAGAAGTCGCAGCGGTTGTGGCAGCCGCGCGTCGCCAGGAGGCTCGCGGTCGTCAGGAACGACTGCCGCGGGAGGAGGTCGCGCCGCGGCGGCGGGGCATCGGCGTACGGCGCCGTGAAGGCGGCGCGGTAGACGGGCTCGAGGGCGCCGCGCTCCGCGTCGGCGAGGATCCGCGGCCAGAGGGGAACGCCGTCGCCGACCGCGAGGGCGTCGGCGTGCAGGGCCGCCTCGTCGGGGCAGGAAGAGACGTGGAGGCCGCCCAGGACGACGAGCGCGCCCCGCTCGCGGTACCAGCGCGCGAGCTCGTACGCCCGGCTCGCAAAGGTGAGGTGGACCGTGATGCCGACGACGGACGGGAACGGCTCGTGCGGCGGCGGCCCCTGGAGGAGGTTCTCGTCCCAGAGAGCGACCACCCAGCCGGGAGGTGTCGCGCCCGCGACGCTCGTGAGCGCGAGCGTCGGCGTCAGGACGTGCTTGCCGAAGCTCGCGTGCGGGTCTTTCGGGTAGAACGGGTTGACGAGGAGGGCGCGACC
>JAKPXO010000118.1 GCA_029567505.1 Acidobacteriota bacterium | reverse complement strand
TCGGTCTCGTCCAGGACGGCGAGCGTCGGTTCGAGCACCGCCATCTGGAAGATCTCGTTCCGCTTCTTCTCGCCCCCCGAGAACCCCTCGTTCACGTTGCGCGAGAGGAGCGCCTCCTCCATCTCGACGAGGCGGGCCTTCTCCTCGACGAGCGTCAGGAAGTCCATCGCGTCGATCTCGGGGAGGCCGCGGTGCTTCCTCTGGGCGTTCAGGGCCATCCGGAGGAAGTACGTGTTCGCGACGCCCGGGATCTCGACCGGGTACTGGAAGGAGAGGAAGACGCCTTCGCGGGCGCGCTCCTCGGGGGCGAGGGAGAGGAGGTCCTTCCCCTTGTAAAGGACGGAGCCGTCCGTCACCTCGTAGCCGTCGCGGCCCGCGAGGACGTGGGCCAGGGTGCTCTTGCCCGAGCCGTTGGGGCCCATGATCGCGTGGACCTCGCCCGGCTTCACGGTCAGGTTCACGCCTTTGAGGATCTCGGTGCCGTCCTCGGCGATTCGGGCCTTCAGGTTGCGGATCTCGAGGAGGTTCGTCGTCACGTTCAGCCCACGCTTCCTTCGAGGCTCACGCCGAGGAGCTTCGTCGCCTCGACGGCGAACTCCATCGGGAGCTCCTTGATGACTCTCTTCGCGAAGCCGTTGACGATGAGCGACACGGCGTCCTCGCTCGTCAGGCCCCGCTGGCGGCAGTAGAAGAGCTGGTCCTCCCCGATCTTCGACGTCGAGGCCTCGTGCTCGATCATCGCGGTCGAGGTCTTCACGTCGAGGTAGGGGAACGTGTGCGCCCCGCACTGGGATCCGAGGAGGAGCGAGTCGCACTGGGAGTAGTTGCGCGCGCCGGTCGCCGACTTCGCGATCGAGACGCCGCCCCGGTAGGTGTTCTGGCCGTGGCCGGCGGAGATCCCCTTCGAGACGATCGTCGAGCGGGTGTTCTTCCCGACGTGGATCATCTTCGTGCCGGTGTCGGCCTGCTGGTAGTTGTTCGCGAGGGCGACCGAGTAGAACTCGCCGACGGAGTCGTCGCCGAGGAGGATGCAGCTCGGGTACTTCCAGGTGATCGACGAGCCGGTCTCCACCTGCGTCCAGGAGATCTTCGAGCGGCGGCCGGCGCACTTGCCGCGCTTCGTCACGAAGTTGTAGATGCCCCCTCTTCCGTCCTTGTCGCCCGGGTACCAGTTCTGGACGGTGGAGTACTTGATCTTCGCGTCGTCCAGCGCGACGAGCTCGACGACGGCGGCGTGGAGCTGGTTCGTGTCGCGCTTCGGGGCGGTGCACCCCTCGAGGTACGACACCGAGGCGCCTTCCTCCGCGACGATCAGCGTCCGCTCGAACTGCCCCGTGTCGGGCTGGTTGATCCGGAAGTAGGTCGACAGCTCCATCGGGCAGCGGACCCCCTTCGGCACGAAGCAGAAGGAGCCGTCCGAGAAGACCGCGGAGTTGAGCGTCGCGAAGAAGTTGTCGGTGTAGGGGACGACCGAGCCGAGGTACTTCTTCACGAGCTCCGGGTGCTCCTGCACCGCCTCGGAGAAGGAGCAGAAGATGACGCCGACCTTCGCGAGGCTCTCGCGGAACGTCGTCGCGACCGACACGCTGTCGAAGACGGCGTCGACGGCGACGCCCGCGAGGATCGCCCGCTCCTCGAGCGGGACGCCCAGCTTCTCGTACGTGCGGAGCAGCTCGGGGTCGACTTCGTCGAGCGTCTTCGGTCCGTCCTTCGTCGACTTCGGCGCGGCGTAGTAGCGGATCGCCTGGTAGTCGATCGCGGGGTAGGAGACCTTCGCCCACCTCGGCTCGGTCATCGTCTTCCAGTGGCGGAACGCCTTGAGCCGCCAGTCGAGGAGCCACTGCGGCTCCTTCTTCTTCGCAGAGATGGCCGCCACGATCTCCTCGGTCAGGCCGGGAGGGAAGACGTCGGACTCGATCTCCGTGACGAAACCGTGCCGGTATTCCTGGCTCGTCAGCTCGGAGAGGACTTCGTTCGAGCTCATGAAGCGATGCTCCTGGGGGCGGAATCGACCGCCGGAAGCGGGGACCCGGTGCGGGTCGCCCCCGACGACGCCGGGCGCGTCATGTCGGCGAGGGTCAGGCGCGAGAGCGCGTCCTGGATGACGTCGTTCACGGCCTTCCAGTTCGGACGGGCGGGGCAGCCCCGCTCGTGGGCGCAGGTCCCGGGAAGGCTGCACTCCGTGATCGCGAGCGGCCCTTCGAGCGCCTCGATGATCGCGGCGACCGGAATCTCCTCCGGCGACCTCGCGAGCGCGTAGCCCCCCTTCGTCCCGCGCTGGGAGACGAGGAGGCCCGCCTTCAGCAGCGTCTTCAGGAGCTTCACGACTGTCGGCTGCGGGATCTCGGTCCGGACGGAGAGCTCGCGCGCGCTGATGCCGAGCGCCGGCTCGTGCGCGAACGTCGTCAGGAGGACGACCCCGTAGTCGGTGAGCTTGTTCATTCGGATCATGTCTGGTGCTTCCTGCCGCCGCCCCAATCGAGACGCGGGCTCAATTAGGACCTCTCCAGTACTGTATTTCCGGAGACCGGAGGTGTCAAGCGTTGAAGGGCGGGCCGGAAGGGGTGAAAGGCGAAGCGCCCCGGCTCCTTTCGGCGCCGGGGCGCGAGATCCGGAGCGAGGTCCCCGTCAGGACAGCTTGAACGAGACGGTGACCGTGAGGAAGACCTTCACGGGCTTCCCCTTCTTCGTGGCCGGCTTGTAGGTCCACTTCTTCACGGCGTCCAGCGCCGATTCGGTCAGCATCGGATCGGACGACTCGACCGCTTCGACCTTCGTGACGACTCCCTTCTCGTCGATGACGGCCCGGACGACGACGCGCCCCTGGACCCGGTTCTTTCGCGCCTCCTCGGGGTAGGTCGGCTGGACGCGCTGAATCTCGACCGGCTCCTTCACATCGCCGCCGACCTTGAGGATGACGTCGTCGCCGGTTCCCTCCGCGACGCCGCCGGCCGCGCCTCCCCACACGCCCCCGGCGACGCCCTCCCGGACGGCGTCCGACGGCGAGGCCGCGGACGAGGCGGCGGGCTCCGCCCCGGGATCGCCCGCGGAGCTTCCGAACGGGACGACGGCGGCTCCGGCGGCGCCGACGAGGAGGAGGAGGGCCGCCGCGGCGGTCGTGGCGAGGACGAGGCTACTGCGTGACATGGGGACCTCCTTTGCGAGGTGGGCCACCCTCCGAAGGAGGTGGCTCCGCGTGTGGAAGGGGAGCGCCCCCGAGGGGGCCTCCTGGGCGAAGGCGGCGAGCCGGGCGAGCGCACGGAGGTAGGAGCGGCGGTCCCCGGTGGAACGGACGACGTCCCCGTCGATCGCCTGCTCGCGCGCGAGAGAGATGCCCGAGAGGAGCCCCCACGCGGCCGGCTGCGACCAGAGGAGCGCCCGCGCGAGCTCCTCGAGGAGGACGGCCCGGGAGTCGCGGCGTTTCACGTGCAGGAGCTCGTGGCAGGCGACGGCCTCCTGCTCCGAGGCCCCGAGCGCCGCGAAGCGCTCCGGGAGGATCACGGCCGGGCGTCGCCATCCGATCGCGACGGGGGAGGCGACCTCGGAGGAGACAAGGAGCTCGGCGCACGCCCCCGTCCGCTCCTCGGCGGAGACGACGGATGCCGGGACGGGGGCGAGGGGGCGCGCTCTCCGGCGGAGGGCCCGCAGGCTCAGGAGCCCCGCCCCGAGCCAGCCGAGCCGAAGGAGGGCGCCCGCGGAGAGCGCCGCGAGGACGGCCGTTTCGAGGGAGGG
Source organism: Acidobacteriota bacterium (assembly GCA_029567505.1). Lineage (GTDB taxonomy): Bacteria > Acidobacteriota > Thermoanaerobaculia > UBA5066 > UBA5066 > UBA5066. Next base: position 10,295 of record JAKPXO010000118.1, on the reverse strand, counting down.
CGCGCCGGCCGTCGTGCCGGGCTCGACGGGGACGACGAGCGAGAACGCCGTCCGGATGCTGGCGCCGCCGGCCCCATCCGCGGGGCGCGGAGGCTGGACGAAGGGGAGGGCGAGGGCCGCGAGCAGCGCCGCCTGCGCGATCCGCAGCCGCGCCGCCGGGTCGCGCAGCCGGACCGCCGCGGGGACGAGGAGCGCGGCGCCGAGGAGGAGCCCCGACTGGAGCCACCAGGAGGCGAGGTCGGCGAGGAGGGGCGTCATCGGTCGTGCTCCTCCGCGAGCCGCGCGATCTCGTCGAGCTCGCGCTTCGAGATCTTCCGGTCCTTCAGGAGCGCGAGGACGAGCGGCCGGGCGGAGCCACGGAAGACCCGCTCCACGAAGTCGTCGAGCATCCGCGAGACGACGCGTCCCTTCGGGTGCGCCGGCCGGTAGACGAAGGCCCTCCCCGACTCCTCCCGCTTCAGGTGCCCCTTCTTCGCGAGGAGGCCGAGCATCGTCATGACCGTCGTGTAGGCGACGGGGCGGCGGGCGGAGAGGACGTCGTGGACCTGCCTCACCGTCGCGTCGCCGAGCTCCCAGACGACGTGCATGATCTCGAGCTCGGCTTCCGTGAGGGGCGTCGGTACGGGTCGCATAGTACTAAGAATTTAGTACTACATGCTTCGGATGTCAAGGGCCGGGCTTCCGAGCCCGGTCCGGGGAAAACCCGGCGCGTCCGCCCCCGTATCCTGAGGGCATGTCCGTCGCCGCGAGGTCCCCGTCCTGACCCCCGCTCTCGAGGTCTCCGGCCTCCGGAAGTCGTACGGCGCCGTCCAGGCCGTCGCCGGCGTGTCGTTCCGCGTCGGAGGAGGGACGATCGTCGGCCTCCTCGGGCCGAACGGGGCCGGCAAGACGACGACCGTCTCGATCGTCTGCGGTCTCGTCCCTCCCGATGCGGGAGAGGTGAAGGTCGGGGGCGTCGCCCTTTCGGGGGACACCGACCCGGCGAAGGGGCGTCTCGGCCTCGTGCCGCAGGAGCCGGCGCTCTACGAGGAGCTGACGGCCGAGGACAACCTCCGGTTCTTCGGGGCGCTCCAGGGAATGGAGGGGGCCCGCCTCGCCTCCCGGATCGACGACGTCCTGCGGCTCACCGGGCTCCTCGAGCGCCGCCGGGACCGCGTGAAGGTCTACAGCGGCGGAATGAAGAGACGCCTGAACCTCGCGGCGGGGCTGCTGCACGACCCCGAAGTCCTCCTCCTCGACGAGCCGACGGTCGGCGTCGACCCCCAGAGCCGGAACGCGATCTTCGAGAGCCTCGAGGCGCTCCGGGACGCCGGGAAGGCGATCCTCTACACGACGCACTACATGGAGGAGGCCGAACGGCTCTGCGACCGCATCGTCATCGTCGACCGCGGCCGGGTCGTGGCCGAGGGGACGAAGGACGAGCTGGGCGCGCTCCTGCCGGGCAACGGCGCTCGCGATCTCGACGACGAGGCGCGCGCCGCCGTCGCGCTCCTCGCCGCTCGGGGGATCGCCGTTCCCGGAGCGGACGGCGGGACGCCGCGGCTCGAGAAGGTCTTCCTCCACCTGACGGGCCACGCCCTGAGGGACGAGCCGTGAAGCAGGCCCTCGCGATCGTCGTCCACGAGCTGAAGCTCTTCCTCTCCGACCGGCGATCCGTCGTCGTCGGGATCGTGACGCCGATCCTCCTGGCGACGTTCTTCGGCTTCCTCTTCTCGGGCGCGGGGCGGCAGGACGCGGCGAAGATCCCGGTCCTCGTCGCCGACGCGGACGACAGCGCCGTGTCGCGCGCGGTCGTGGCGGGGCTCGCTGCCGACGCGCTCCTCTCCGTGAGCCCGGCGGCCGCGGAGGACGCGCGGCAGGCCGTGCGGAGAGGGAAGGCCGCCGCGGGCGTCGTCCTGCCGAAGGGCTTCGGCGAAGGCGCCGTGCAGGCGTTCTTCGGCGCCGCGGCGGCACCCGAGATCGTCCTCCTCGTCGATCCCTCGCGCGCGACGGAGGCCGGCCTCGTGCGGGGCCTCCTCGCCGAGAAGGTCTTCCGCGAGGCATCGCGGGAGGCCTTCGGCGGGGCGACGGGGACGAAGGTCCTCGAGGAGAGCCTGGTCGCGCTCGAGGCCGATCCGTCGCCTCCGACGGCCGAGCGTCAGGCACTGAAGGACCTGCTGCGCGACGTGACGCGCTGGCAGGGGGCGGCGAAGGGCGGAACGGCCGGGGGCGGCGCGGCGGGCGGGCTGGGGACGGCGGTCCCGTTCACCCTGAAGGAAGAGCCGGTCACCGCGCGGCAGGGGGTGACGTACAACAGCTACGCGCACTCCTTCGCCGGGATGGCGATCCAGTTCCTCCTCTTCGTCGCGATCGACTTCGGCATCGCGCTCCTGCTGGAGCGGCAGGGCGGGCTCTGGAAGCGCCTCCGTTCCGCACCGCTCTCCCGCTCGGCTCTCCTCCTCGGAAAGACGGCCGCCGGGGCGCTCGTCGGCCTCGTCTCCGTCGCGGCGACGTTCGCGTTCGGCATCGTCGTCCTCGGGATCCGGATCGAGGGGAGCGTTCCGGGCTTCGTCCTCCTCCTCCTCGCGTCGGCGCTGATGGCCTCCTCGTTCGGCCTCCTCCTCGCGGCACTGGGAAGGACTCCGGGGGCCACGCGCGGCCTCGCGATCCTCGCCGTCCTCCTCCTCGTGATGCTCGGCGGGGGCTGGGTCCCCGCGTTCGTCTTTCCGGCGTGGCTGCAGAAGGTGACGCTCGTCCTGCCGACGCGCTGGGCGATCGACGGCCTCGACGCGGTGACGTGGCGCGGCGCCGGCCTCGCGGCCGGCGCCCTTCCGGCCGTCGCGGTCCTCCTCGGCTACACGGTCCTGTTCCTCCTCGTCGCGCGCCTGCGCTTCCGCTGGACCGACCGGTAGCCCGCCAGTCCCGGCGCCTTCCGGACCGGGTCGCCCAGGGGAGACCCCCGCATCTGTGCCAGGCGTGAATTCGCGGGGAGTGGTGCCAGGCGTGAAATCGTGTATTGTTTTCAACAATACACGATTTCACGCCTGGCACCGAGCCCCGGGTTCCGAGGCCACGGGGCGCCGGACTCGCGGGCCCTCCGCTCCGCCCGCCGTCGACGCGTCCTTCCTCGGGGACGAGGGCCTCAGCGGAGCCGGAACGTGAGCGTGACTCGGAGGACGACGGAGACGGGGCGCGCGCCGAGGCGGGCCGGCGTATAGCGCCAGCTCGAGACGGCCTCGATGGCGAGCCGCTCGAGGACGGGGTGCGCATCGTTCTCGACCGCGACGTCGACGACCCTGCCGTCGGAGGCGATCGTCGCCGAGAGGACGACGACGCCCGCGGCGCGGACGATGCGGGCGGCCTCGCTGTAGGCGGGCGCGGGGGTGTCGATCGGCACCGGCAGGACGAGGTCGGGCGGGAGCGCTCCGCCGCGGACGTCGTACAGCGGGGCGCCTCCCGGGTCTTCGTCGCCGACGCCGGTCCCGGCCGTGGTCGACGTCCCGTCGTCGAAGCCTCCGGGAACGCCCGGCTCGCCGTCGGGCTCGAACGGCCCGGCGGGCGGGAGCTCGTCGGGGATCCGCCCGGGCTGGGTCGCCGGCCGGAGAGGTCGAGCGACGGTCCCGGGACGGGCCGCGACAGGAACGCCGCCTCCGCGGGGCGCGCCTCCGGAGCGCGCCGGCGCCGGGCGCTCGCGCAGGTCGACGGTGCGGGTCTCCCGGAGGACCGACAGGTCGGGCTGCGTGACGGCCCAGACCTCGCCGCGCCAGCCGGGGACGTCGGGGAAGAGGAGGAGCGGGCCGAAACCGAGGACCGAGAAGGCCGTCAGGTGGAGGCCGATGGAGGCGAGGAGAGCGGGGCGGGGCCGGTCGGGGGGCGTCGCGGGCTGGAGCATCGTCGTCCTCCTCCGTCGTTTTCCGGTGAGACCCGGAGGGAGGCGCGGAGTTCCCGGCGCCCCGGCGGACGCACCGCTCCGGACGCCGGGCCCCGGGTCTCGGCTATCGTCCGGGCGCCATGGAGCTCTCCCTCACGACACCCGCGCTCCTCTTCCCCGCGGTCTCGCTCCTCCTCCTCGCCTACACGAACCGGTTCCTCGCGCTTGCCACGCTCGTGAGGAGCCTGCACGCCCACTACCGGGAGCGGGCCGACCCGCTCGTCCTGAAGCAGATCGACAACCTCCGCTACCGGATCCACCTGATCCAGGCGATGCAGGCGACGGGCGTCTCGAGCCTCCTCGTCTGCGTCGTCTGCATGTTCGTCCTCTTCTTCGGGAAGGTCGTCCTCGGGAAGTTCCTCTTCGCCGGCAGCCTCGCGCTGATGATCGCTTCGCTCGGCCTCTCGGTGAGGGAGATCCAGGTCTCCGTGAAGGCGCTCGACCTCCACCTCCACGACCTCGAGGAGCGCCCCTGACGGACCGGCGGATCCTGACCCGTCCGTTCGTCCTCGTCGTCCTCTCGACGGCCGTCCTCTTCTTCGGCTTCTACTTCCTCATCCCGGTCCTCCCGCCGTACGCGGCCGCGCGCGGCGCCTCGAAGGGCGAGGTCGGCCTCGTCGTCGGCCTCGCGTCGATGACGGCCCTCGCCACGCGTGCCGCGTTCGCTCGCGCCCTCGACCGGAAGGGGCGGCGACCCTTCGCTCTGGGCGGACTCGCGCTCTTCGCGGCGGCGACGGCGCTCCTCCCGCTCGCCGCCTCGCTCGTGCCGCTGCTCCTCGTGCGGGGCGTGCAGGGGATCGGCTGGGGCCTCGCGACGACGGCGATCGCGTCGCTCGTCGCGGACCTCGCCCCGGCCGAGCGGCGCGGCGAGGCGATCGGCGTCTGGGGCCTCGCGCCGACGGTGGCGATGGCGCTCGGCCCGGCCGCGGGCGGGGCGCTGTCGCGACTCGGAGGGCCCGCGACCGCGTTCCTCGGGACGGCGCTCCTGTTCCTCCTGGCGCTCGGCCTCCTCCTGCCCGTCGCCGAGCCGAGCCACGCAGCGGGGCAGACCCGCACGGCGAGTCTCCCGGCCGGCGCGCTCCTGCCGTGCGCGGTCCTCTTCCTCTCCTCTCTGTCGTACGGCGCCATCCTGGCCTTCGTCCCGGTCGAGCTCGGGCCCGGGAAGACCGGGACCTACTTCCTCCTCTACGCGGTGTCGATCCTCGCGGTCCGGCCGTTCGCGGGCCGGCTCTCGGACCGGTACGGGCGCGTCGCCGTGGCGGTGCCCGGCCTCCTCCTCGGAGCCGCCGGAGTCGTCGGGACGGGCCTCGCGCGGGGGCCGCTCTCCCTCGCCGCCGCCGCCGTCCTCTACGGCGTCGGCATGGCGGGCCTCTCCTTCCCGGCCCTCGTCGCCTGGACCGTCGATCTCGCCGGGGAGGCGCGGGGAACGGCGATGGCGGCGTTCTACGGCGCGTACGACCTGGCCATCGCGCTCGGCGCGTTCGCCCTCGGCGCGCTCTACGAGAGGCACGGCTTCGCGGCTCTCAACCTGGCCGGCGCGGCGGGGGTGGTCGCCGCCTCGCTCCTCGCGGTCGCGTTCTCCGGAGCCGCGCGACGGCGCCGTCCGGATCTCGGGAATCCGGGGCCCCGTCGCGCGTGTTAGCGCTTCTGATGAACGTCTCCCGTCTCGCCCTCGTCATCGGCGCACTCCTCGTCCTGACCGGCATCGGCGGCTACGCCGCGTTCCAGAGCCCGACGGCCCTCATCCCGGTCGGGTTCGGCGTCCTCCTCGGAGCCTGCGGCCTCGTCGCGCGGAAGGAGAGCCTCCGCAGGCACGCGATGCACGCCGCCGCGGCCGTGGCGCTCCTGGGCTTCGTCCCGTCGGTCCCCGGGCTCCTCGGGATTCCGGCCCTCCTGGCCGGAGAGGCCGAGCGGCCCGCGGCCGTCGTCCTCCGGAGCGTCATGTCGCTCCTCCTCCTCGGGTTCCTCGTCGCCGCCGTCCGGTCGTTCGTGGCGGCGCGGAGGGCGGGCCCGGCCGGGGAGAGCTGAGACCGCCGATCCCGCGCGCGGCGGAGAAATGGGGTAGCGTTCCGGGCGTGAGGCTCGCGAGCGCGACCCTCGACTCTCCGGTCGGGCGGCTCCTCGCCGTCGTCTGGGACGGGCGGCTCTGCACGCTGACGTTCGACGCCGACGCGGCCTCGACCCGGGAGCATCTCCTCGCCCGCTTCGGGACCGACCTCTTTCCGTCGCACCGGGACCCCGGAGGGATCTGCACGCGCCTCCGGGCGTACTTCCGGGATGACCTCGAGGCTCTCGAGGGCGTGGAGGTCGATCTCGCCGGGACTCCGTTCCAGGAGAAGGTGTGGGCGGAGCTCCGCCGCATACGGCCGGGGACGACCCGCTCCTACGCCGACGTCGCCGCCGCCGTCGGCGAGCCGAAGGCGCTGCGCGCGGTCGGGATGGCCGCGGCGCGCAACCCGGCGGTCCTCGTCGTCCCCTGCCACCGCGTCGTCGCGAGCGACGGGAGCCTCCACGGCTTCTCGGGCGGGATCGAACGGAAGCGTTGGCTCCTCGTCCACGAGGGAGCGCTCCTGGCCTGACGCGCGTCCGGGCGGGCCGACGGTAGAATCCGCCGCTCGAACGCCCGACAGCAGGAGACACGACCTATGAAGACGACCCTCCGCGCGACCCTCGCCGCCGCCCTCCTCGCGGCCCTCGCCGCCACGCCCGCCGCCGCCGCCACGAAGTACGGCAAGGGAGTCTCCGAGGCGGCTCCCGTGAAGCTCTCCGAGCTGATGGCGAATCCCGACGCCTACGTCGGAAAGGTCGTGAAGGTGGAGGGGCTCATCACCGAGGTCTGCGCGAAGCGCGGCTGCTGGATCAACGTCGCCGGCGACGTGGAGTTCCAGACGATCCGGATCAAGGTGGAGGACGGCGTCATCGTCTTCCCGATGACCGACAAGGGAAAGAAGGTCGTCGCCGAGGGGACGTTCAAGAAGACGGAGCTGACGAAGGAGCAGGCGATCGCGAAGGCGAAGCACGAGTGCGAGGAGAAGGGGACGAAGTTCGACCCGGCCTCCGTGACCGGCCCGGCGACCGTCTACCAGATCCAGGGGACCGGCGCCGTCGTCGAGTGAGCGCTCCGCCTTGAACTGGCGGAAGCTCAACAACGTCCTCCACCGCGACCTCGGCTACCTCGCGGCCGGGCTGACGCTCGTCTACGCGATCTCCGGCGTCGCGCTGAACCACCGGCACCAGTGGAACCCGAGCTGGAAGCTCGTCGTCGAAGAGCGGACGTTCGCCCCCGTGCCGGTCTCGGACCGGGAGACGATGGCGGCGGCGCTCGTCGAGCGCCTCGGGCTGCCCGGGCCGCCGAAGTCTTCGTTCCGCTCCGCGCCCCACCTCGTCGAGCTCTTCTACGAGGGGTGGAGCGTGAAGGCTGACGCGACGGCGGGGACGGCGACGATCGAGCGTCCGCGCGGCCGCTTCGCGCTCCGCGAGATGAACTTCCTCCACCTGAACGAGCCGAAGGGGCTCTGGACCTGGGCGGCCGACGTCTACGCGGTCGTCCTCGCGCTGCTCGCCGTGACGGGCCTCTTCGTCCTGAAGGGGAAGAACGGCCTCGCGGGGCGCGGCAAGTGGCTGGCGGGCCTCGGCGTCCTCCTGCCGATCCTCGCGCTCTTCCTCCTGCTCTGGCGCCCGGGCGACTCCGGGCCGCGAGGGGAGGGCGAGGGGAACGGAGGGGGCCGCCACCGCGGGGAAGGGCGCACGGAGGCCGGGCCGGAACGCTGAGCTACGCGGCCGGGCCGGCGCCAGCGCGCGCGAGCGCCTCTTCCACGGCGTCGGCCGGCTCCACGACGCCCCAGCCCTGCTGGTCCACGGCGACGTGCGGCAGCCGCCGCGCCGTCGACACCAGGATCGACTTGATCTCGTGCGGGCGCAGGTCGGGATTCGCCTCGAGCATCTGCGCGGCGAGGGAGGAGACGATCGGCGCCGCGAAGCTCGTCCCGTCGACGTGCTTGTAGGCCCCGCTGATGACGTTGCCGTCGCGCAGCTTCGCCTCGACGAGCTGCCGGAGGAGCGGCGGCGCGAGGTGCCGGGCCGCGTCGAGCGCGGGGTCGACGCCGGCGTGCGCTTCGAGGATGACGTCCAGCTCGTCGTCGCGCGACGTGGCGAGGTGGACGTGGAGCGACGCCTCGGCGGACGTCGGGGTGCCGGGGAGGATCGGCGCCGCCACCCAGATCGCGGGCGCGATCACCTCGGGCTTCTGGAGCCCGTCGACGGTCGGCCCCCAGCTGCCGTGGTAGATGTCGTGCCCGGCGCGGTGGAGGTGGTTGCCGTCGTCCAGGCCGCCGACCGTCAGGACGGACGGCGCGGAGGCGGGCGGGAGGACCGGGTGGCCGGGCGTGAGCCCCAGGTTCCCGACGGCCGCGACGACGAGGATTCCCGAACGGCTCGCCTTCTCGGCGGCCTGCGAGAGGGCGTCGTGGAGGTAGGACGCTTCGTAGTCCCCCCCGCAGGAGACGTTCGCGACGCGGATGCCGTATCGCGCGCGGTTGCGGACGACCCATTCGAGGCCGCGGCGGAGGTTCTCGTGCGTGATGCGCCGGGCCGTCCCCACCTTCACGAGGACGACGTTCGCCTCCGAGGCGAGTCCGCGGTAGAGGCCGTCGGAGAGCGTGCCGTTCCCGCAGGCGACGACGGAGGTCATCATCCCGTGCCAGCTCGACTCGTCGGGCGCGAGGAGCCGCGGGTAGGAGGCGCGCGGGTCGGTGACGTCGACGTAGCGGAGGATCCGCTGCCGCGGCTCCACGAGGTCCGCGTGCGCGTAGAACCCGGCGTCGAGGAAGGCGATCGTCACGCCCCGGCCGCGGAACCTCTCGTCCGCGCCGAGCCGTACGGGCGTCGGGAGGATCGGTCCCGGGTCCCGGGAGGCCGGGACTCCGAACGGGAGGGGGTCGGAAGGCGGCACGCTCCGGAGACGCTAGCAGGTTGCCGGGGAAATGGGAGGGGCCCGTCGCGAGCGCCGCGGGCCCGGGGTCCGTCCCGGGTGATAGAGTTTCGGCCGAGAGTCCGTCGTCGTCCGTACCGGCCCGTTCGCCCTCGCGGAGGGGAAGATGCCGCAGCACTTCCGCGCGCTCGCGCTCGACTACGACGGCACGCTGACGTCGACCGGGCGCCTCGACGAGACGGTCCTCGCCGCGCTCCGCACCCTTCGGCAGGAGCGGATGAAGCTGGTCCTCGTCACCGGGCGCATTCCGTGGGAGCTCCTCGAGCTCTGCCCGCACGCCGAGGAGCTCTTCGACCGGATCGTCTGGGAGAACGGCGCGGTCGCGTGGGGCGCGCGGGGCGCGCGCCCGCTGGCTCCGCCCGTTCCCGGAGAGCTCGAGGAAGCGCTCGCCCGGCGCGGCGTCGCGCTCCGCCGGGGGCAGGCGATCCTCGCGGGGCACGCGCGCGACGCGGCCACGGCGCTGGAAGAGATCGGACGGCTGGGTCTCGAGGTGCAGGTCGTGAGGAACCGGCAGGAGATGATGCTCGTCCCGTCGGGCGTCTCGAAGGGGACCGGACTCTTCGACGCGCTCGGCGACCTCGGCATCTCGCGCCACTCGACGGTGGCGATCGGCGACGCGGAGAACGACCACTCCCTGCTCGGCGCGTGCGAGCTCGGCGTCGCGGTGGCCGACGCGGTGCCGTCACTTCGCGCCGCGGCAGACGTCGTCCTCCCGGAGGCCGGAAGCGCGGCGCTCGCCCGATTCCTCCTCGGGCCGGCCGTCCTCTCCGACGAGACCCCGGAGCCGCGCCGGTTCCAGGCCGTCCTCGGGACTTTCGAGGACGGCTCTCCCGCGCGGCTCCCGGCTTCCGGGGTGAACGTCCTCGTCACGGGTGGCTCGATGTCGGGGAAGTCGTACCTGACGGGCCTCCTCGCCGAGCGGCTCCTCGCGCTCGGCTACTCGCTCTGCGTCCTCGACCCGGAAGGGGACCACGTCGCGGTCGGGCGTCTCCGCGGGGTCCTCGCCGTCGGGGGGAACGAGCCGCTCCCCGGCCCGGACCAGCTCCCGCGCCTCATCGAGCACCGGTTCGGGAGCCTCGTCGTCGACCTCTCCTTCCTCGATCCGTCCGAGAAGACCGCCTACGCGCGCGCCGCCCTCGTGGAGCTCTCGGCGCTCTGGAACGACACCGGGCTCCCGCACTGGCTCTTCCTCGACGAGGCGCAGGTCGCGCTGAATCTCGCTCATCTCCCGGTGGAGGGCTTCGACCCGAGCCGTCCGGGGACGTGCCTGACGACGTGGCGGCCCGAGGACCTGCCGCCGGACGTCGTCGGAAGCCTCGACGTCGTCCTCGACCTCGGTGCCGAGGAGACCACGGGCCTGCCGGAATGGGCCCGTTCGGCCGAGGCGCGGCCGCC
>JAKPXO010000096.1 GCA_029567505.1 Acidobacteriota bacterium | reverse complement strand
CGGGTCAGCCCCCGAGCTCCGGCCGAAAGGCGCGATCGAATCGGGCGAGTCGCGCGAGGAAGAGCGCGTCCACGCGGCTCCTCGGGCGGCCGGCGAGCTCCTCGAGCGCCCGGAGCGCCCCGGCGTGCCCCTCGATCCTCCGCTGGGCGTAATCCCGCGCCGTCCCGGCTTCGACGAGGAACGGCCAGTCGGAGGCCTGGAGGAGGAGCGCCTGCCGGAGCGCCGTCGGCAGGAGCCGCGGATCGCGCGCTTCGACGTGCCGCAGCTGCGCCTCCGCCTCCTCCACGCTCCGCCAGAACGGCTTCGTCTTCGCGTCGTCCCAGACGCGAAAGTCGCCACCTCGCCCCCATGAGCCGGGCCCCGGCTCGATTTCGGGCGCGTCGGCTCCCGCCTCCCGCACCGCCTCTCCCGCGGTCACCGCCCGGACCGGCCCGTTCCTGCGGGCCAGCTCCCGGAAGACCTCGGCGAGGAACGCGACCCCTTCGAACCACCAGTGCCCGAAGAGCTCGAAGTCGAACACCGCGACGACGACGCGGGCATCGCTCTCCGTCCGCGCCGTCTCCTCGAGGAGGTCGCAGAAGTGGGACGCGTGGGTCGCGACGCGCACGCGCGTCTCTTCGGGCTCGTAGAGCTCCTTGGCGTCGAGCGGTCCCCGCGCGTCCGTCACCGACCAGTAGCGGAGGCCCCCGCGCGCCGCCTTCCGGTGGAACTCGAGATAGGCCGGGTCCCCCGGGTAGCCGACCTCGCCCGACCAGACCTGCTCCGAGCTGCGCGGGTCGCGTGCGAGGAGGGCGAGGCTCCCGGCGTCGGTCCGGGCGCGGTGGACCAGGTAGGGCGAGCGCGCCGCCGGGTCCCCCTCCGCCGCCGGCCAGCGGCGCCCCGCGCTGCCGCCGGCGGCCGTTCCCGCGGCCGGCCCGGCCACGAGGTGCGTGTCGACGAACGTGTAGACGAGCCCCCTCGAGGCGAGGAGGGATGGGACCGAGCGGCGCGCGACCCGCCGGCCGTGCCCGGGCGTCACGAGAGTCCCGGCGGGCGCAGTCGCGCACTCGGGGAGCCAGAAGCCGTGCGCGGCCCGGCCGAAGTGGCGACGGTGAGCCGCGAGGCCGACGTCGACCTGTCGCTCGGCGGCCGCGTCGGACGGGAGGAGCGGGAGGAAGCCGTGCGTCGCCGCCGAGGCGATCGCTTCGATCCGCCCCGCCTCCGCCAGCCGGGCGAACGGGGCGACGAGGTCCCCGCCGAGAGCGTCGAAGAGCGCGAGCCCCTCTTCATAGTGGGCGCGCCAGGCGCGCGCGAGCGGCTCGGCTTCGTGGCCGTCCCGCGCGAACTCGCGCGCGTCGCGCCCCGCCGCCCGGAGCCGGTGCGTCACGTACCGGCGGAACGCGCGCGGGAAGCGCGGGTCGCGCAGCTGCTCGCAGAGGATCGGCGTCAGGCCGATCGTCGCCTTCCACGGGACCCCCTCGGCGTCGAGCTCACGGGCGGCGGCGACGAACGGGAGGTACGTCTCGGCCGCCGCCTCGTGCAGCCAGTCGGCTCCGTGCGGCCAGACCCCGTGGCCGAGGACCGCCGGCATGTGGCCGTGGAGGACGAGGACGAAGGAGACGGGGGGCACGGGCTCCTTCCCGAAGGACGAGGACGGGCCCGGGGGACGGAACGTCCGTCCCCCGGACCCGGGTTCAGACGACGGTCCCGGGCCGCAGGACGGCGTTCTTCGGGACGATGACGATCCCGTCGCGGACGCACCAGCCGTCCCCGTCCTGGTCGGGACGGTTCGGGTCGCCGCGGAGGACGCACCCCGCGCCGATCCGGGCGTTCTTGTCGACGATGGCCCTCTCGATGACGCAGTCGGCCCCGATCCCGACCGGCGGGAGCCCCTCGTTGAGGGCGCTGACCGCGAGGTCCTCGTCCTCGAACTCGTCCGCGCCCATCAGGATCGACTCGACGATCCGGCCCCCCTTCTCGATCCGGGCGCGGAGGCCGATGACGCTGCGCGTCACCTCGGCGCCGTAGATCCTCACCCCGTCCGCCAGGCGGCAGTGGTCGACCTTCACGTCGATGAGCGAGGAGGAGGGGAGGAAGCGCGGGCGCGTGAAGATCGGTGCGTTCGGGTGGTGGAAGTGGAACGGCGGATCGTCGTCCGTCAGGGCGATGTTCGCCTCGTAGAAGCTCCGGATCGTCCCGATGTCGCGCCAGTAGCCCCGGAACGGGAAGGCCTGGACCTTGTGGGTCCCGATGTGGCCCGGGATGATGTCCTTGCCGAAGTCCATGTTCGCGGGTTTCGCGAGCGCCTCGCGGAGCGTCTCCATCCGGAAGACGTAGACCCCCATGCTCGCCAGGTACTGCCCGGGCTGAAGGCCCCACCGGTCGCGCAGCTCCTTGGCGGGGGCGAGCGGGGCGAGCTCCTCCTCCGTCTTCGGCTTCTCGCGGAAGGCGCGGATCTGGCCGTCGGAGCCGGTCAGGAGGATCCCGAACCCCGAGCACTCCTCGACCCCGACCGGGAGGACGCCGACCGTGACGTCGGCGCTCGACTGGACGTGGGCGTCGAACATCTCCCGGTAGTCCATCCGGTAGAGGTGGTCCCCCGCCAGGATCAGGACGTGGTCGTAGTCCCGCGTGCCGAGCCGCCGGAGGTGCTTCCTCACGGCGTCCGCCGTCCCCTCGAACCACTCCCCCCCCTCGTCGGTCTGCTGCGCCGCGATGAGCTCCACCTGGCCCCGGGCGAAGCTGTCGAAGCGGTACGTCAGGGAGATGTGGTTATTCAGCGAGGCGGAGTTGAACTGCGTCAGGACCGCGATGTCCCGGAAGCCCGAGTTGATCGCGTTCGAGAGCGGGACGTCGATCAGCCGGTACTTCCCGCCGAGCGGGACGGCCGGCTTGGCGCGGTCGCGCGTGAGGGGGAAGAGGCGCTTGCCCTGGCCCCCGCCGAGGATCACGGTGTGGACGCGTCGGTTCGGCACTTCTCGCATGATCGCTGGAATTCTAGGCGCGATTCGGCCGCATCCTTGCGGGACGATTTCCTGTAGAGTTCCGAGAGGAACATCGGAAGCCGACCGACAGGAGAGCCGTATTCGCACGCTCGTTCCGTCCCGCCTCCGTCTCCTCGCGGGGAGCGCCGTTCTCGCCTGCGCGGTTGCATCGGGCGCATGTACGTCGGCCCCTCCGGCGGCGCAGGCCGCCCCGGCTTCGCCGGCCCCGCAGGCCGCCGTCCGGCCGGCGGCGCCGCCGCTCCTCGACGACTGGCGCGACGCCGTCCTCTACTTCGTCGTCCTCGACCGC
>JAKPXO010000061.1 GCA_029567505.1 Acidobacteriota bacterium | reverse complement strand
GCGCCCGGCCGCGGCCGCCACGTCGAGGCGGAGCCGCGCGGGCGCGCCGCTTCTCGGCCGGCGGGCCTCGCGCGAGCGGCCTCCCGCCGACCGGCCCTTCGGCAGCCCGTAGAGCGCGGCGGTGATCGCCTCGCAGAGGGTCGACTTGCCGGTCTCGTTCGGCTCCAGCACGAGGAGGAGCTCACCGTCGCCCCAGGAAAGGTCGATCCCCTCGAGCGGCCCGAAGCCCTCGACGACGACGCGCTCGATCCTCAGAGGTCCTCCTCGGCAGGCGGCGCCGGCACCCGGCCGAGGAGCGCCTCGCGCCCCAGGACGGCCGCGAGCTCGAGGACCCGTCGCGCCCGGGGGTCCTCCGTCGCGGCGAGGCGCGACTCCAGATCGAGGACGAACCGTCCTTCCGCCGTCCCCCGGTCGGGCCGTGCCTCCCCGTCGCCGAGGGTCCGGTCGCGCAGCGCCAGGTGTGCGACGAGGCCCTTCAGGTCGCCGAGCGTCTGGGTCGTCCGGGTCGCGGGGGCGGACCGTCCGACGACCGTGAGCCGCACGAGGTCGCCGGGCGTCGCGCCGGCCTCAAGGAGGAGCGCGAGGGCGGCGTCCCGCAGGCCCTCTCCGTCCCGGCCCGCCGCGTCGAGCTCGAGGTCGAGCACCTTCCGGCAGTCGGCCGGCAACGTCTCGACGCGGGCCGGCGCGCCGGCCTCGAGCGTGACCTTCACGAAGTGCCTCGGCCCGGTCTCGTCCAGGCCCCGGCCCGTCGGCGAGCCGCTGTAGGCCCCGGCCGGGCTCCCGTCCTCGCGCGTCACGACCTCCATCCGGTGGTGATGCCCCAGGGCTGTCCAGTCGAAGCCCGCACCGAGGAGCTCCTCCCTCGAGAACGGCGCGGTCTTCTTCGAGCCGGAGGGGGCGTCCGGGCCGCGATAGCTCTCGAGGGAGCCGTGAAGCATCAGGATCGCGAGCTCGGCCGCCGGACGCGCCGGCGGGGGCGCCAGGGGCCGGCCGGTATCGACGAGGGGCGAAAGGAAAGCCCGCCCGGTCACGGTCGCGTCGTCCCGCCCCGGGACGGCCGCGGTCTCCCACGCCGAGCTCCGGAAGACGCGGACGTTACCGGGCCAGTCCGGCAGGCCCAGCGCGTCGAGGAAGGCGTCGTCGTAGAAGCCTCCGGGCCCGGCGAAATCGTGGTTACCCGGGGCGACGAAGACGGGGACGGGAGCGAGGGCCTCGAGCGCCTCGACGAGCCTCCGGAAGAGCGTCGGGGGGACGCTCCCGGCGTCCCAGAGGTCCCCGGGCAGGAGGATGGCGTCGGGACCGGCCTCGCGCGCGGCCCGGACGAGACGCTGTGGCGCCTCGTCGACCTCCCGGCGCCGGAGCGCCCGGAGCTCCTCTCCCAGCCCGAGGCCGCGCCCGGTGAGGGGCGAGCCCACGTGCCAGTCGGAGCTCTGGAGGAGAACGAGGGGCGCCACGACGATGGCGCTCGGGCGCCGCGCGGCCTCAGGCCGCCGAGCCCTGGTCCTTGCCGCCCTCGGTGTCCGCGACGACGCCCGTGATGGCGCTCTTGGCCATCTTCACCTTGAGCGTGTCGGCGAGCTTCACCCAGACGATCTGGTCCTCGACCTGGGCGACGGTCCCGTAGATCCCGCCGGAGGTCATGACGCGGTCGCCCTTCTTCAGCTGGGCGAGCATCTCCTTCGTCTTCTTCTGCTGCTTCCTCATCGGGGCGAGGAGGACGAAGTAGAAGACGACGAAGATGAGGAGGAACGGGACCATCTGGAGCAGGCCGTCCTTCATCGACGGCGCCGCCGGGGCGGCCTGCAGGAGGGCGATCGGATTCATCTCTTGTCCTTCCCGAAATCGAGGCGCCCGGCGGCTTCGGCCGCAAACGCCGCGTAGCGTCGTGCGGAGAGAGCCTCCCGGATTCCCCGCATCAAGTCAAGGATGGCGTGGAGGTTGTGGACGGTCACGAGCGTCGCCGCCGTCGGCTCTCCGAGCATGAAGAGGTGGCGCAGGTAGGCGCGCGACGCCGTCGCGCACGTCGGACAGGCGCACGCCGGGTCGAGCGGGGCCCGGTCGGTCCGGAAGCGCGCCTGCTTGAGGACGACCGTCCCCTCCGAGGTGTAGGCGAGGCCGTGACGCGCGGCCCGCGTCGGGAGGACGCAGTCGAAGAGGTCGAAGCCGCTCGCGACCGCGTGGAGGAGGTCGCCGGGGTGCCCGACGCCCATCAGGTAGCG
>JAKPXO010000050.1 GCA_029567505.1 Acidobacteriota bacterium | reverse complement strand
GCGAGACGGAGGCGATCGAGGTCGTCCGCCGTTCGAACGCCCTCCCCGGTGTCACCGGAAGCATCTGCGACCACCCGTGCACCAAGCGCTGCGTCCGGAACCTCTACGACGCGCCGCTCGGCATTCGCGAGATCAAGCGATTCGCGTTCGAGAACGGTGTCAGCAGACCCGAGGTCGCCGGCGAGGCGAAGGGGGTCCGGGTCGCCATCGTCGGCGCCGGGCCGGCGGGCCTCTCCGCCGCCCTGAACCTCGCCCGCGCCGGCATCGCGTCCGAGATCTTCGAGGTGAAGGGGCGCGTCGGCGGCATGGTCGGCGGCGCCGTCCCGAGGTACCGCCTCTCCGACGAGAAGCTCGCCGTCGACCTCGACCGTCTTCGCTCCCTCGGCGTCGTGATCCACCTGAACACGGAGGTCGGGAGGGACGTCTCCCTCGACGACCTCCGCGCCCGGTTCGACTACGTCTTCCTCGGCGCCGGCGCCCAGAAGGGGAAGAAGCTCGGGATCCCCGGCGAGGACGCCGAAGGGGTCCTCGACGCTCTCGACTTCCTGGACGGCCTCCGCGAGGGGGTGAAGCGCGACCTCGGCAGGCGCGTCCTCGTCGTCGGCGGCGGGAACTCCGCGATGGACGGCGCCCGATCGGCGAAGCGCCTCGTCGGCAGAGACGGCGAGGTCTCGCTCGTCTACCGGAGGACCCGCGCCGAGATGCCCGCCGACCCCGAGGAGGTCCGCGACTGCGACACTGAGGGGATCGGCCTGAAGACGCTCCTCGCGCCGCTCCGCGTCGTCGTCGAAAACGGCCGCGCCGTCGGCCTCGCCTGCCAGCCGATGAAGCTCGGAGAGCCCGACGCCTCCGGCCGCCCGCGGCCGGTCCCGGTCGAGGGGAGCGAGGTCGTCCTCCCGGCCGACACGATCGTCACCGCGATCGGCCAGGAGACGGCGCTCGAGCTCCTCGGGGGCGCCGCCGTCGAGACGAGGCGGAACGGGACCATCGCGGCGAAGCCCGCAACGGGCGAGACGTCCGCGGCGCGCCTCTACGCCGGCGGCGACGTCGTCCGCGGCCCCGCCTCGATCATCAAGGCGGTCGCCGATGGCCGTGCCGCGGCGGAGGCGATCGCCCGCCTCCACGGCGTTCCGCCCGTCGCCGAGCCGCACCTGCCGAAGGACCTCTCGGCCGCGGCCGCGCTCGCGAAGAAGGCGCGGCTTGCGGCCCCCGAGCCGGTCCCCGAGCTTCCCGTCGCCGAGCGGAACGGCTTCGACGAGGTCCTGCGGCCGCTGAGCCCCGAGGCGGCGCGCCGCGAGGCTTCCCGCTGCCTCGACTGCGACGAGGTCTGCAGCCTCTGTGTCACCGTCTGCCCGAACCGGGCGAACCTGGCGTACGAGGTCTCGCCCCTTTCGATCGAGCTCCCCTCCTTCGTCGTCGAGGGAGGGCGCCCCGTCCCGGAGGGGACGACGGCGCTCCGCGTCGCGCAGGGAGTCCAGATCGTCAACCTGGGCGACGCCTGCAACGAGTGCGGCAACTGCGTCCCCTTCTGCCCGACCTCCGGCGCGCCGCACCGCGACAAGCCGACGTTCTGGCTCGACGCCACCGGCTTCGCCGAGGCGAAGGGGGACGCGTTCCGGATGACGCGCGACGGCGACACGCTCGTCCTCGACGCGCGGATCGCCGGCCGCGCCCACCGGCTCGAGCACCACGGCGCCCTCGCCGAGTACCGCTCGGATTCGCTCCGCGTCGTCCTCGAGCCCGCGGGCTGGCACGTCCTCGACGTCCGGCTGGAGCCGGGCGCCGTCGAGGGCGATCGCCTCGACCTCGCCGCCTGCGCCCTCCTGGTCGCCCTCCTGCCGGCCGAGAGCGCGCTGCCTCCGCTCCCGGCGGGGAACGCGGGAGTGCGCGCGTGAAGACGCTCGTGAGGAACGGCCGGATCGCGTCCGACGGGCGCGTGGAGAGCGCGGACCTCCTCCTCGCGGACGGAGTCGTGGCCGCCGTCGGCCACGACCTCGGCCCGGCCGAAAGGGAGATCGACGCCTCCGGGTGCTGGGTCCTCCCCGGGCTCGTCGACCTCCACGTCCACGTCGCCGACCGGATCGGCCGGTTCGAGCTGGCGGACGACTACGAGAGCGGCACCCGCGTCGCCGTGAAGAACGGGATCACGACGCTCGCCGCGTTCGTCACGCAGGGGCCGGCCGAGTCGCTCGGAGAGGCCCTCCGCCGGGCCCGCGCCCGGGCGGCCGGCCGCTGCCACGCCGACGTCACCTGGCACCTGACGCCGACGAGGTTCGAAGCGGCCGACTGGGCGGAGATGGAGGAGCTCGTCCGGGCGGGCTACCGCACCTTCAAGCTCTACACGACCTACCGGGGCGCCGGGCTCTTCTCCGACGCCGTCCGTCTCGACGAGCTCTTCACGCGCCTCGGCCCGCTGGGAGTCCGTTTCCTCCTCCACTGCGAGGACGACGCGCTCCTCGAGGCGGTCGACACGTCGTCGATCGACCTCTCGAGGGCCTCCTCCCACGCGAAGCTCCGGCCGGAAGCCGCCGAGGTCTCCGCCGTCACGGCCCTCCTCGACCTCGCCTGCAGGCGGGGCGTCCCCCTTCACGTCGTCCACGTCTCGACGGTCGGGGCGGCCGAGCGGATTCGTGACGCCCGTGCGCGGCAGGACGTCACCTGCGAGACCGGCCCGCAGTACCTCTGGCTCGACGAGACGTCGCTCGACCGCCCCGACGGCCACCGCTGGCTCTGCTCGCCGCCGCTCCGCGGAGACCGCGAGCGCTTCCGCGCGCTCGCCCTCGAAGGGGCCTTCGACCTCTTCGCGACGGATCACTGCCCGTTCCGGAAGGCCGACAAGGACGACTGGGACGGCCGCGACGTACGGACGGTCGCGAACGGCCTTCCCGGCCTCGGCGGACTCCTCCGCCACGCCTGGAGGCTCTGGGCCGACGAGCCCGACCGGGCCGCGGCGGAGGTCTCCCTTCGTCTCTCCCGGAATCCCGCACTTCGCCTCGGCCTCGACGGCCGAAAGGGGGCGCTACGTCCCGGCCTCGACGCCGACGTCGTCGTCCTCGATCCGAACGGCCCCGCCCGCGCCGTCCGCGCCACGGAGAGCGACGCCTACGACCCCTTCCCGGGCTTCACCTCGACACTCGCCCTGCGCCACGTCCTCGTCCACGGGGAGCCCGTCGTGAGAGACGGCGACCTCGTCGACGCGGACGCCCGCCGGGGACAGCTTCATCCGCAGCACGACTGAGCAGAGAAACAGGAGAGAACGATGCCGTCCCAGACGATCCAAGACCTCGTCACCGAGCTCCAGGGCCTCCCGACAGACCTCTTCCAGAAGGACTTCCTCCTCACCTGGGAGCACCCCGAGGAGCAGATCCGGGCGATCCTGACGCTCGCCGAGACGTTCAAGCGCCTCCACCAGGAGGGGACCTCCTACCGCGCGTTCGACACGGGCCTCGCGATCTCGATCTTCCGCGACAACTCCACGCGGACCCGCTTCTCGTTCGCCTCCGCCGCGAGCGCGATGGGGCTCTCCCTCTCCGACCTCGACGAGCAGAAGAGCCAGATCGCCCACGGCGAGACCGTCCGCGAGACCGCGAACATGATCTCGTTCCTCACCGAGGTCATCGGAATCCGCGACGACATGTTCCTCGGCGCCGGGAACACCTACATGCGCGAGGTGGGCGCGGCCCTGACCGACGGGACGAAGCAGGGCGTCCTCCACCGCCGCCCGAGCCTCATCAACCTCCAGTGCGACGTCGACCACCCGACACAGTCGCTCGCCGACCTCGCCTGGCTGAAGAAGCACTTCGGCGGCCTCGAGAACCTCAGGGGGAAGAAGATCGCCATGACCTGGGCTTACAGCCCGAGCTACGGCAAGCCGCTCTCCGTCCCGCAGGGGATCATCGGCCTGATGACCCGCTTCGGGATGGACGTGAGCCTCGCCTACCCCGAGGGCTACGGCCTGATCCCCGACGTCGTCGAGGTCGCGAAGAAGAACGCGGCCGAAGCCGGCGGGACGTTCGAGGTCGTCAACTCGATGGAAGCCGCGTTCGCGAACGCGGACATCGTCTACCCGAAGTCGTGGGCCCCCTACGAGGTCATGGGCCGCCGGACCGAGCTCCTGACGAAGGGCGACAAGGACGGCCTGAAGGCGCTCGAGAAGGAGTGCCTCGCGAACAACGCGAAGTTCACGAGCTGGGAGTGCGACCGGAAGAAGATGGACCTGACTAGGGCTGGGAAAGCGCTCTACATGCACTGCCTCCCGGCCGACATCACCGACGTCAGCTGCAAGGCGGGCGAGGTGAGCGCCGAGGTCTTCGAGCAGTACCGGATCCCGACCTACCACGAGGCGGCCTACAAGCCGTTCGTCATCAGCGCGCTCATGTTCCTGGAACGTATCGCCGACCCGGCCGCGAAGCTCGCCGAGATCGTTTCCCGCGGCCGGAAGCTCCACATCTGAGGCCCGCCATGTCGAGAATCGTCAAGTCGATCGACACCGAAGTCCGCAAGCGCACCGCGAAACGCTGCCGCGAGCGCGGCATCGTCATCCCGACGTACAAGCAGATGCGGGACCCGCAGCTCCTCCCCGAGAGCGCGAAGAAGCGGCTCGAGGGGGTCGGCCTCTGGGACGTGAACCCCGCGAACCTCTTCCGGATCACCTGGAAGAACGACCCCGGGACCGGGCTCTTCGGCGGCGTGAATGCCCTCGAGATCCCGCGGGAGATCACGGGGGTAAAGGCGCGGGTCGTCGGCCTCGTCGGGAAGTGGTTCCCGACCGGCGCCCACAAGGTCGGGGCGGCCTTCTCGTGCCTCGTCCCGCGCCTCGTGAGCGGCGAGTTCGACCCGGAGAAGCACAAGGCCGTCTGGCCCTCGACCGGGAACTACTGCCGCGGCGGCGCGTTCGACTCCGCGATCCTCGGCTGCCATGCCGTGGCGATCCTCCCCGAGAACATGTCCCAGGAGCGCTTCACCTGGCTCCGCACGATCGGCTCCGAGGTCATCGCGACGCCGGGCTGCGAGAGCAACGTGAAGGAGATCTACGACAAGTGCTGGGAGCTGAAGAAGGACCCGGTGCACGTCGTCTTCAACCAGTTCGACGAGTTCGGCAACCCGATCTGGCACTACAACGTCACCGG
>JAKPXO010000037.1 GCA_029567505.1 Acidobacteriota bacterium | reverse complement strand
CTCCGCCCGGGAGAGGTCGATGAGGTCGCCCTTCTTGCCGCTCCGCGCGAGGAGCGCCATGCCGTCGTCGAAGCTCCGGAGGAGGTACTTCGCCTGCGCGATCCGGTCGTGCCCGTGGGAGTTGAAGAAGTGCCAGTTCCCGATCGCGGCGCCCCAGGCATACCGGGCCCTCACGTCGGGGTGGTAGAAGAAGCGGGTGTCCAGGGCTGCGTTGACCGACCGGCGCTTGTAGCTTCCGTCCGGCATCTTCTCGATCCAGGTGAACGTCGTCCCCTGCGCGCTTCGCCGGAGGATCTGCTGGGCGTAGGCCCCCTCGAGGAAGTAGGCCTCGGGGTTCGCCTTCAGGAGCTGCGTCCCCGTCCGGAGCTTCTGGACGAAGTCGGCCTCGGCGCAGCCCGCGCGCCAGTCGGGGATCGTCGCCTCCCAGCGGTGCGCGACGAGGTCGAACGCACCCGGCGCGAGCCCCCCCGAGAGCCGCTGGAAGATCTCCTTGTAGGCCGCGACGAGGGCCGTGCCGGGGACGTTCGGGTCGTCGCAGTAGAGCGTGAAGTCGATGTCGCTCTTGGCGTTCATCGCCCCCGACCCGAAGTCGTTGACGCCGATCCTCCGGCCGAACTTCCCCGAGCGCGCCATCTCGTCGAGGACCTGGTTGTGGAGGTCGGCCCGGAGCTTTCCGAGCTCGTCGCTCGTCGCCTTGCTGATGACGCCCGTCTCGAGGAGCGCGTGGATGACGTGGAAGGTGCCGGCCCGCTTGTAGACCTCGAGGAAGGCGGCCCGGTCGAGGGCGCGGCCGCCCCGCTTCACCTCGCCGAGGTACTCCGAGACGTCCGCCTGCCGCTTCGCCATCTCGGCCTCGGAGAGCTTGGGAGTTTCGTGCTCCGCCGGCCGGGCGGCGGCGAGGTTTCCCGCCGTCTGGCGGGCCGTCGGGACCTTGAACCGGAAGAGGAAGCGAGGCTCGCTCAGCTCCTCGTGCGCGTCCGGAGGGACGCCGTCCGCGCGCCACGCCGCGAGCGCGAGGGCGGCGAGCGCGGCGAGGAGGAGGGCGAGGGCGGCGAGCGGCGAGCGGGCCCGTCCGGCGAGCGCCACCACGCGGCCCCGCACGGGAGCGCCACCGCCGGGGCCCGCCGCCGGGCGGCTCACCGCACGCACTTGAACTGCCTCGCGTCGAAGCGGTAGCCGGGGCAGGTGCAGACCGGCTCGACGCTCCACTTGCTCTTGTAGACGAACTGGAAGACGCACGGGTCGGCCACGCCGAGGGCCGGCGCCGGGATGCCGCCGTACGCGGGCGGGGGAACGCCGGCGCCCCGCGCCGGGGCCGGGCCGGCCGCGGCGCCGCTCAGGGCGCGCGAGAGGTCGACGAGGCTCGGGAGGAGCGCGGCCGCGGCCCGCCTGTTTTCGGCCTGGCGCGCCTGCCGCTGGGCCGCGATCGCCGCGTCGATCCCGCGGACGAGCTCGCCGACCGCCTGCGACTGGCAGCTGACGGCGTTGTCGGCCGCCGTCCCGGCCAGCTTGCGCGCCCGCTTCAGGTCTCCCGACGAGAGCGCCGAGTTCGCCGCCCAGACGGTCTGCTCCGTCGTCCTCTGGCGCTCGGCGAGGCGCTCGAGCTTTGGGAGGTTCGCGACGAGCCACGGGTCTTCCGGGTCGAAGAGCTTCATCTGCTCGGCCGCCATCTTCGCGGCCTCGAAGCTGCAGCCCGCCGCCGCCGCCTTCGCCGTCTCGACGATCGGGGAGAGGTCCGCGGGGGACGGACCCGCAGGCCCCGCCGACCCGGCGGGACCTTCGGGTCCGCCGGGACCGGGAGCGGCGACCGTCGACGGCCCGGCCCCCTCGGCGCCGCTCAGCGTCACGGAGGTGACCTCGCCGGCAACCCATCCGCCGCCGGTGCCGGCGGGTGGAGCGGCAGGCGGAGCGGCGGCGCCTGCACGGGCGCACGCGCCCCGGTCGCCGCACCGCCAGGTCGGGCAGTGAAAGTCGACCCACGAGCGGGCGATCGACTCCGAGGCGTGAGTGCCCGGTCCGCCGTCGGCCACCGAGAGGGCCACACGGCCCGGCGGCACGACGTCGCGGGCGATTCCGACGCGGCCCGTCGCCGGATCGCAGACGGCGAGCCAGTCCGCGGCGCTCGGGGTCGGCGCGGCGCTCGCGACGCAGCCTCTTCCCCGTGCGCAGCGCAGGCTCGGGCAGCTCTCCTCGACCCACGCCCGGGCCGTCCGCTCGCCGGGGAAGGGGCCGGCCAGGACCTCACGCCCTTCGGCCGCACCGGTGTCGCCCATCACGACCGCCCCCGTCGCCACGTCGCAGACGACGTACCACTCCGCGGCGGCGGGACGCGACCAGAGGAGCGCCGTCGCCGCGACAGCTGCGAGAAGGAAGCCCGTTCGCGTGCGTCGGGTCGTGCCTCGTCTCATCGCGACGTCACCTCGAAGAGCGTCTGCCCCGTCGACTCCGGTCCTCCGGCCTTCACCGTCGCCCGGAGCTCGAGGACCCCCGGCGCGAGACTCGCCGGGACGACGAGCGGCTGCGTCGAGCGGTGGATGCCGGCCTGCCGCGCCACGGTCGCCTCGAGAGTCGTCAGCACCTCGCCCGCTCGGAGGATCACGCGACGCTCCGTCACGTCCGCCACGCCGCCCGGCGGGAGCCCGCGGACCTCGTAGGTCACGACCAGGACGGCCTGCGATCCCGCGGCGACCTTCAACGGCTCGACCATCACGCCGAGGACGACCGCCTGCGCGGCCGCGACGGGCGGGCCGGGCGCGGCCGACGGCGGGGCGGCAGGCGCCACCGGCCGGGGTGGAACCGCGGCCGGGGCAGAGGGGGGCGCCGCGTCGTCGAGCCGCTCGTCGGCCGGCGAGACGTCGAGGATGTCGAGGCGGACCCACCTCTCGATCTCCCCGAGGTCGTCGGCGTCGAAGTCCTTCCCGAACGCCCCCACGAAGCTCAGGCGCGCCCGGGCGTCGATCCCCTCGAAGCGGAGCTCGAGCTGCAGCCCGTCCTTCCCCTTCGGGTCCTCGAAGGACCAGCCGTCGGCCACGAAGGCGGTCCCCACCCGGACGACGCCGCCTGGGAGGAGGTCCCGGTTCGAGACGCGCAGAAGCGCGCCCATGTTCCCCTTGAGGACCTTCCGGCCCGGGGCGGGGACGATGTAGACGCTTTTCGACCAGCCGTCGCGGTCCTTTCCCTTCTTGATCGGGACGTCGAAGAGGAGACGGCAGCGCGCCCCGCCCCAGCGGCGGTTCGCCTCGTCGAGGGAGGCGTCGCCCTTCGCGAGGGCGCGGGGCGACGGGGCGGCGGCGAAAGCGATGAGAAGCCCCGCCCCGGCGAGGACGCCGACGCAGCGAGAGAAGCGGCCCGCACGCACCGGGAGCCTCCCGGCGCCGTCAGCCTCGCGCGGTGGCGGCGGCGTTGGTCGACGGGTTCTGGGGCTGGGCCGGAATCGCGGATCCCGTCGCACAGCCCTGGAGCAGTACCGCGAACGCGACGAGCGCGAGCACTCGCGTCCAAACCGGGCGACTCTCCTTCTTCGTCATCTCCTCACCTCCGTCGCGGGTCACGTTTCCGTGCGCGGGAGGCCGGGCCCGCGTCCCGGCCCGACGCGTCGTCTCCCTACCTCTCGCCTGGCCCCGTGACCTGGAAGACCGCCGCAGCGGCGGCCGCACGCCCCTCGACGGCGACGTGCGCCTCGACCTCGTAGACGCCCGGGGCAACGTCTGCTGGCAGCCTCAGCTTCTGGTTCGATTCGTGGACTCCGGCGGCCCGGCGCGCCTCGGCGCGCAGCGTGGTCAGGACGGACCCGCCGCGCTTCACGACGCGCTGCTCGACGACCGCCGTCTCGGTGCCGGGAGGAGGCCCGGCGACGGAGTAGACGATGCGCACCACGATCTCCGTGCCGGGAGGCGCGCGGGCCGGCTCGACGGAGGCCGCGAGGACGCGGACCTCAGCGGGCCCGGGAGCGGAGGGCGCGACCGACGGGGGGACAGTCGCGGGCGCCACGGGAGGCGCTGCCGGCGCCACCTCGTCGAGCGACTCCTCGGGCGTCTGAACGATGTCGAGGAGCTCGAGCCGCGCCCACCTCTCGAACTCGCCGAGACGCGAGACGGGCACGCGGCCAACCCAGTCGGCGTAGTAGTAGATCCGCGCGCGCGCGCCGAGGTCGGGGTGCTGAAGCTCGAGGTAGAGGTCTCCCTTGCCGTCCGGCTTCTCCGTCGCCCAGCCGACGCCGACGAGCTCGACGCCCGGGGGGATCGTCCCGCCCGGGTAGCGAGCGTGGAGCGCGGCGGCGTTCGTGAAGAGGACGAGGACGCGCTCGTTCCCGCCCCTCTTCCCGCCGTACCAGAGCCACTCGCTCCTCGACCAGCCGTCCCCGTCCGCCTTCTTCCTGACGGTGATCTCCTGCCGGGTCCGGCAGCGCGCGCCGCCCCAGCGGTGATTCGCCTCGGCGAGGGCCTGCGTCTCCCCGGGAGGGCTCGCCATCGACGACGCCGCGAGGGCCGCTGCAAGCGCCAGAGACGAGGCACGAAGCATCCTCGCAAATCCGTTCGCCACGTCACTCCAAATGTGGGACTGGACGGAACCGTGTCAAGGGTGGAATCCGCCGTCGACCCGTGTTGATTCCGCTCCTCCTCGGACCTACGTTCTCGAAGCGAGCCGGGGAGATGTCATGAGACAGGTGCGCAGCCGGTCCTGGTGGTTCGTCCTGGTCCCGATCGTGGCCGTCGGGCTCCTCCGAAGCCCCGTCTTCCTTGCGGCGGAGTCAGTCGCTGGCGGGGCGGTGACGGTGATCCTGCCCGGCGATGTCCCCCTCGAGCTCGTTCCGATCCGCGCAGGGACGTACCTCATGGGCTCCCCGAAGTCCGAGCGAGGCCGCTGGAAGCACGAAAGCCCCCGGCACGAGGTGACGCTGACGCGAGGGTTCGATCTCGCCCGGTACCCGGTTACGCAGCGCCAGTGGCTCGCGGTGACGGGCGCGAACCCTTCGCGATTTCAGGCCTGCGGTCTCGACTGCCCCGTGGAGTCGGTCTCGTGGGAGGACGTCTGCGGCGGGTCGACCGGGTCGTCGTGCGCGCCCGCGAGCTTCCTCGGCAAGCTGAACGCATACCTCGCGGCCACGGGGCAGGCGGGGGCGGGATCGCTCCGGCTGCCGACGGAGGCGGAGTGGGAATATGCGGCCCGGGCGGGGACGGCGACGGAATTCTCGTTCGTCGCGCCGAAGGGGTGGGACACGGAGTGCGAGAGCTGGCCCGAGGCGGACGCGCACATGTGGTGGTGCGGGAACGCCGGCGGCACGACGCACCCGGTCGGTAAGAAGAGGCCCAATGCCTGGGGACTTCACGACATGCACGGGAACGTCTGGGAGCTCGTGGCCGACTGGCTCGGGGCGTACCCGTCCGCTCCGGTCACGGACCCGGCGGGGCCTCCGTCCGGCACGAAGCGGACCGCCCGCGGCGGCTCCTGGTACTACTTCGCGCACTACGCCCGGTCGGCCTACCGGATCGCCATCCCGCCGGACGGTCGCAACGCATACTTCGGATTCCGCGTCGCGCGATCCCGTTGACGCGCCGCGCGGGACGGACGTGGAGCTGGACGTCGTTGGCCAACGCCGCTCCGAGGGGGCGAGAGCCACGAGGACGACGGCGGGCGAACGGAGCAGCATGTCCCCCTCCCCTCGTCCGCCCGAAGGCTGGCTCCAGCGCGATCTCCGCGGCCTCCTCCGGAACCTGCTCCCCGCAAGCGCGGGAGGCGCGCCGTGCGTACCGCGTGCTCAGAGGAAGCCGAACGGCAGCGCGAGGCCAAGGAGGACCGCCGCGGCGACAGCGGCCGCGAACGCGGCGTAGAGCGATGCGGCCGCGACCCAGCGGACCACCGCGGACGGGAGGTCACCGGCGCGGAGAGTCCACCCGAAGGCAGCCCAAGGCCCGACGAGGAGGAGGCCCCAGACGACGCTCACCCACGCGGGAACGACGGGCCCATCGAGAGCGCCGGGCCGGCCGGCACGCAGGAGCGGCAGCGCGAGCTCGACGGTCGGCACGGGGAGCGCCGTCCCGAGCGGCGCGACCAGCCGGGCGTAGACGGCGCCCAGCCCGGGCGCCGTCGCGAACGCCAGGAGGACGACCGAGAACACAGCGACCGTCGACGCGAGGAGCGCGAGCCGGAACGCCGTCTTCGACACGGTGGGACGATCTTCCCACCGGACCCATCCGCGCGGAAGCGCCGGAGCTCCGCCCTACGCGCGGCTCAGCTCGACCGTCTCCCCCGTGAACGGCTCCGCGAACGCGAGGAAGACCGCGGCGAGGCGCATCCCGTCGCGGTTCTTGTTCCCGGCGCCGTAGCGCGGGTCGCCGAGGACAGGGTGGCCGATCGACTCCAGGTGCCGGCGGATCTGGTGCTGCCGGCCGGTCTCGATCGTCACGTCGAGCGTCGTCGCGCCGCGCTCCGCGTCGTGCGAAACGACGCGCCAGAGCGTCCGGGCGTTCTTGCCGTCGAGCGGCGTCTCGACGACGCCCTCGCGGCCGAGCGCGAAGGCGACGTCGCCGAGGACCTCGGCGCGGTAGCGCTTGACGACCCGCCCCTCGCGGAAGAGCGCGGAGAGCGCCGCGGCGGCCCGCTCGTCGTGCGCGACGAGGACGAGCCCGGAGACCTCGCGGTCGAGCCTGTGGACGGGAAGCGCGGGGCGGCCGAGCGCCTTCTCCGCCTGGCGGAGAAGCGTCGCGTGGTCGCCGAACGGCGTCCCCTGCGTCAGGAGGCCCGCGGGCTTGTCCCACGCCGACCAGCGGACGGCGTCGCGAACGAGGCGCGCCTCGGGCGGCACGAGCGCGAGGAGGGCGGCGTCGTAATGGATCTCGAGGACGTCGCCGGGACGCACCGTCGCCGTCTCGCGCCGGAGGCGGTTCGGCGTCCGCCCCGCGCGTCCGACGTGGACCGCCCCCTTCCGCATCGCGTCCTTCACGACCCCCTTCGAGAGGCCCGAGACGCGCGCGAGGACGTCGGCCGCGCCCGGAGTGTCGCCCGCGACGACGCGGTGCCGGAAGGAGAGGCGCTCGGGCGGAGTCATCGGTCCCGACGATAGCGCGGGTGCCCGTGCTCTGCGGAACGCAGACAGCGTACGATTCCAGCACCGCCCCGGTCCCGTCCGGGGAGAATCGCCGTCATGCGTGCCACGTGCCGCCTCGCACTTCTGCTCTTCGCCGCGCTCGCGACCGCCGGCTGCGGCTGCGTCTGGGAGGGGAGGAACGTCTGGCTCGCCACCGAAGCCTCGGCAGGCAAGACGCTCGAGGCGAACGCCCGCGACGAGGTGCTCCTCGAGCTTCCCGTCGACGCCGGGTCGAAGGCGCGCTGGTACGTCGTCGAGGTCGACGAGAAGGTCCTCAGGCGGAAGGGCCCGGCCGAGGAGCTCCCCGGCGGGAGGGTCCGGATCCCGTTCGAGGCGCTGCGCTCCGGCGTCACGGACGTCGTCGCCTTCTACGCCACGGCGCGGAGCGCGCCACCCGAACGGACCTTCCGGACGACCGTCTGGATCCGTTGAGGTGCACGCCCGGGGGGACCCGGTGTAACGTTCCTCCGCGCCCCGCGCGACGATGAACGGCTTCTCCCTCCTCCCCGACGCCGAGTGGCTCGAGACAGACGGTCTCGGCGGCTACGCGCTGTCGACCGTCTCGGGGCGGAACGCGCGCCGCTATCACGGTCTCCTCGTCTCGGCCACGACGCCGCCGACCGGCCGCGCCGTCCTCCTCGCGAAGCTCGAGGAGACGCTCGTCGTCGGCGAGGAGCGCTTCGACCTCTCGGTGAACCAGTACTCGGGCGGAAAGCTCCACCCTCAGGGCGACCAGCTGCTCCGCTCTTTCCGTGTCGACCCGTTCCCGACGTGGGAGTACGAGGCGGGCGGAGCGCGCGTTCGACGGACCTTCTTCCTCGTCCACGGCGAGCCGACGGCGGTCGTGGCGTGGGAGCTCCTCTCCGGCGGCGAGGGCCCCGTCCGGCTCGAGGTCCGGCCCCTCCTCGCCTATCGCGACCACCACACCCTCCGCGGCGTCGGGACGCCGTGCGACCCGGCGATCGTGCGGGAAGCGGGCGCCGCCGCGCTCGCGCCCGTCTGCGGCCTGCCGGCCCTTCGGCTCGCCCACGACGCTGAATCCGCCGTCGAGACCTTCTTCTGGTACCGCGGCTTCGAGTACGACCTGGACCGCGCGCGCGGCTTCGAGTTCGCAGAGGACCTCTTCTCGCCGCTCTCTTTCGCGTGGGACCTCTCCGGCCGCCCCGCGGCGACTCTCGTCGCGACGCTGGCCGGCCGCTCGGCCACCGATGCTCCCGACCTCGCCGAGGCGGAGGAGAGGCGGAGGAGGAAGGTCGAGGGAGCCGGCTCCGACCGCCGCGCGCTGCGCGCCCTCCGGAGCGCCGCCGACAGGTTCGTCGCCCGGCGCGGCGAGGGGTGGACCGTCATCGCCGGCTACCCGTGGTTCACCGACTGGGGGCGCGACGCGATGATCGCGCTCCCCGGCCTCCTCCTCGCCACCCGGCGGTTCGACGCCGCCCGGTCGGTCCTCGAGACCTTCGCCCGCCACGTCGACCGCGGCATGGTCCCGAACCGCTTCCCCGACGAAGGGACCGAGCCCGAGTACAACAACGTCGACGGCACGCTCTGGTTCGTCGAGGCGGTCCGCGCCTACCACGAGGCGACCCGCGACGACGCCTTCCGCAGGCAGGTCTACCCGCTCCTCGTCGAGATCGTCGAGCGGCACCTGCGCGGCACGCGCTTCGGCATCCGCTGCGACGTGGACGGCCTCCTCTCGTCGGGCGAGCCGGGCCAGCAGCTCACCTGGATGGACGCGCGGGTCGACGGGCGCGTCGTGACGCCGCGCGCCGGCAAGCCGGTGGAGGTGCAGGCGCTCTGGCACAACGCGCTGCGCGTCGTCACGCTCTACGCCGCCGACCTCGGAGACGCCTTCACGGCGGCCCGTCTCCTCGCGATCGCCGACCAGGCCCGGGAGAGCTTCTCGGCCCTCTTCTGGGACGAGGGCGTCGGCTGGCTCGCCGACGTCGTCGGGCCCGACGGGACGCGCGATCTCTCCCTCCGCCCCAACCAGCTCTTCGCCCTCTCGCTCCACAGGCCCCTCGTCACCGGGCGGCGGGCCGAGAAGGTGCTCTCGGCGATCGAAGAGAAGCTCCTCACCCCGTACGGCCTGCGCACCCTCGACCCCGCGCACCCCGACTACCGTGGCCGGTTCGAGGGCGGGCCGGCGGAACGCGACGCGGCCTACCACCAGGGAACCGCCTGGCCGTGGCTTCTCGGCCCCTTCGTCGACGCGCACCTCGCCGTCCGAGGCAACACGCCCGAGAGCCGGCGCCGCGCCGGCGCGTGGCTCGCGCCCCTCGTCGAGCACCTTTTCGGGCCGGGCCTCGGGCAGCTCCCGGAGGTCTTCGACGGCGACGCCCCGCACCGGCCGGGCGGCTGCGTCGCCCAGGCCTGGAGCGTCGGCGAGGTGTTCCGTGCGGCCCTGAAGACGGGGGTCTGAGGGTCCGTCAGTCCCGGCCGGGAGGCGAGCTCTCGCCGTCCCGGGCACCCGTCCAGTCCGTGTGGAAGAGCTCACCGCGCGGGCGGTCGACCCGTTCGTAGCGGTGCGCCCCGAAGTAGTCGCGCTGCGCCTGGAGGAGGTTCGCGGGCAGGCGCGCGCTCCGGTAGCCGTCGTACCAGGCGAGGGCGGCCGAGAGGCCGGGCGCCCAGACTCCCGAGAGGGCCGCGGCCGAGGCGACGCGGCGCCAGGCGTCCTGGGCCTCCCCGACCTTGCCGCGGAACCACGGGTCGAGGAGGAGGTTCCGGAGCGCCGGCTGCGCGTCGAACGCCTCCTTCACCCGGTCGAGGAAGGCGGAGCGGATGATGCAGCCCGCCCGCCAGAGGAGCGCGATCCCGCCGTAGCGCAGGCCCCAGCCGCGGCTCTCGGAGGCCGCCCGCATCAGGGCGAAGCCCTGCGCGTAGGAGACGAGCTTCGCGGCGAAGAGGGCCTTCCCGAGGTCGTCGACGAATGCCGCCCGGTCGCCGGCGAAGGAGGGCGACGGCCCTGGAAGGAGCTTCGCGGCGGCGACCCGCTCCTCCTTCAGAGTCGAGAGGAAGCGGGCCGAGACCGCCGTGTCGATCAGGCCGAGCGGCACCCCGAGCTCGAGGGCGGTGGCGCTCGTCCAGCGCCCCGTCCCCTTCTGCCCCGCCACGTCGAGGATCGCGTCGACGAGCGGGCGCCCGTCGGCGTCGCGCGCCGCGAGGACGTCGCGCGTCACTTCGACGAGGTAGCTGTCGAGGTCGCCCCGGCTCCAGCGGTCGAAGACCCCGCTCATCTCCGCGGCGTCCATCCCGAGGAGGCACGACATGAGGTTGTAGGCCTCGCCGAGGAGCTGCAGGTCGCCGTACTCGATCCCGTTGTGGACCATCTTCACGAAGTGCCCGGCGCCGTCGCTCCCGACCCAGTCGCAGCAGGGGGTCCCGTCGGGTGCCCGCGCGGCGATCGCGCGGAAGAGGGGCGCGACGAGCGGCCACGCCGCCGCCGAGCCGCCCGGCATGATCGACGGGCCGAGGAGCGCCCCCTCCTCACCCCCGGAGATCCCCGCGCCGACGTAGAGGAGCCCGCGCGCCTCCAGCTCGCCGGTCCGCCGTGCCGAATCCTCGAAGCGGGAATTTCCGCCGTCGATCAGGACGTCGCCCGGAGAGAGGTGCGGGACGAGGGCGTCGATCAGTCCGTCGACGGCCGGGCCCGCCTTCACCATCAGCATCACCCGGCGCGGGGTCTTCAGCGCGGCGACGAGCTCGGCGACCGACCGCGCGCCGACGACGTTCCGTCCCTTCGCCCGCCCTGCGAGGAACGCGTCGACCTTCTCGACCGTCCGGTTGTGGACGGCCACCCGGAAGCCTCGGGACTCGAAGTTCAGGACGAGGTTCTCGCCCATGACGGCGAGGCCGATCAGGCCGATGTCCGCGCGTGGGTCCGTCATCCCTCGCCTCCTCGGGCCGGCCGCCGGCCCGCGTGGCCGCGGCGGCCCGCCTCGATGATCCCCCATTCGGGTCCGCCGGCCGCGGCGCAGGCTCACGCCATGGCCAGAGAGCTTGGGTGATTCGCCCCTCTCCGCCCCGTTGTCATGGCTCCTTAGAAATGTCACCCCCTGGAACTCGATAGAAATGTCCGTTTCGCAGGGGGTCGGGGGCCTGCCGGGGGGTGAGCGGGGTTGATTCGTGTGGGAAACGCACCGCGTTTTCCAAGCGCCGGTGGGAAAGC
>JAKPXO010000034.1 GCA_029567505.1 Acidobacteriota bacterium | reverse complement strand
CGGGTCCTTCTCGGCGGCGCGGCCACGGGCGTCCTCGTCTCGCCGTGGCTCCTGGCGTTCTCGGTCTTCTTCTTCCTCTCGCTCGCCTTCGTGAAGCGGGCCTCCGAGCTCGTCTCGGTGCGGGAGCGCGGGCTCGGCTCGGCGGCCGGCCGCGACTGGCGGACGGTGGATGGCTCCACGGTCCCCGTCCTCGGCGCGGCGAGCGGCTACCTCTCGGCGGTCGTCCTCGCGATCTACATCCACAGCGACGTCACGAAGCGCCTCTACGCGCACCCGGGCTGGCTGTGGCTCCTGGTGCCGATCCTCCTCTACTGGGTGAGCCGGCTCTGGGTCCTCGTCGGGCGGGGGGAGATGGACGACGACCCGGTCCTCTTCGCGGCCCGGGACGCCGTCACGTGGGGGCTGGCGGCGGCGACGGCCGCGGCGCTCCTCCTCGCCGCGCTCGGGCCGACCGGCATTCCCGGCCTGATGGAATAGGCCGGCCGGCGGCGCACGGGGCCGCGGATTTTCCTTTGACCCCTCGACGTGGACGGGAATAGTGTCCCCCGCGAGATCAGGGAAGCCGAGACGCCGCGCGACGGTGTCGGAAGGAGACGGTGAATGGTGCGCATCCGAACCGCCCCGACGGTCCTCCTCTGCCTTGCCCTCCTGCTCCTCTCCCTCGGGGCCTTCGCCCAGTCGGCCGCGACGACGGGCGCGATCGAGGGGACCGTCGCGGACGAGGCCGGAGGGGTCCTCCCGGGCGCCCGCGTCGTCCTCCGGAACACGGCGACGAACTACGAGACGACGGTCGCGACCGCCGCGAACGGACGGTTCCGCGGGATCCTCCTGCCTCTGGGGCCCTACCGGCTCACCGTCACGCTCCCGGGCTTCGCGAAGGTCGTCCGCGAGGGGCTGAACGTCTCGGTCGGCCAGTCGGTGAACGTCGCGGTCACGATGAGGCTCGCCGCCAAGGCCGAGGAGGTCCTCGTCACCGCCGAGAACCCGGTCGTCGAGACGACTCGGCCCGAGGGGACGACCCGCATCGACACGCTCGCCGTCCGGTCGCTGCCGAACAACGGCCGGAACTTCATGGACTTCACCAAGCTCACGCCGGGCGTCTCGATCGTCCAGGGCCCCGACGGTGACGAGCTCTCGATCAACGGCCAGAAGGGGATCCAGAACAACGTCTCCGTGGACGGGGCGGACTTCAACAACCCGTTCTTCGGCGAGCAGCGCGGGGGCCAGCGGCCTGCCTTCACGTTCAACCTCGACGCGGTCCAGGAGGTCGTCGTCGTGGCCGACGGGGCGAACGCCGAGTACGGCCGCTCCTCCTCGGGCTTCGTGAACGTCGTGACGAAGTCGGGGACGAACCAGCTCGCCGGGACGGTCCACGTCTTCTACAAGGACGACTCCCTCGCCTCGGCCGCCAGGCGCCCGGACGGCTCCTCGGCCGACGAGCACGACTCGAACCAGGTCCAGGGGGGCTTCACGCTCGGCGGTCCGGTCGCCACGGACCGCATCTTCTTCTTCGCGGCCGTCGACGCGCAGGGCGGCTCCTCGACGAAGCAGACGGACCCGAGCCGTATCGAGCAGAGGGTCGTCGACTACTTCGCGAGCCTCGGGTACCCCGACGAGAACGGCTCGATCGAGCGGGGCAACGACGCGTTCGTGGCGCTCGCCAAGGTCGACTGGCTCCTCGGCTCGAAGCACACGGTGACCCTCCGCGGCACCTACACGAAGTCGAGCCAGGAGAACGGGACGTTCGACGTCGACTCCTGGGGCCGGAGCGCGAACGCGACCGAGGACAACTGGTCGCGCTCCCTGACGGGGACCGCGATCTCGAACTTCGGCTCGATCCTGAACGAGTTCCGCTTCCAGCTGGCCCGGGAGGACCGGCCGCGCCCCTACGACGGTCCGAACATCGCCGGCCAGGACCGGCCGCTCCCCGACACGGCGTTCGACTTCGGCCGGGGCTACCGGTTCGGCATGCCGTTCTTCATCCCGGTCGACTACTACGACACGCGCATCCAGCTGAACGACAACGTGACGGTCCTGACGGGAGCGCACGAGCTGAAGGCGGGCGTCGAGCTCAATCGCGTGAACGCGGCCCAGGTCTTCCGCGGATTCGCGAACGGCCGTTACATCTTCAGCTCGACGGACGGCTTCCTGAGCTACGCGCGGAACCCGAGCTACGTCGAGTGCTCCGACGGCGCCTCGAGCCCGGACGGCACCTGCCCCGTCGGGACGACGGTCACCGGGCCCGTCCTCCTCTTCCTCCAGCAGGCGGGAGTCGGCGGGCTGACGGCGGAGGAGGCGGGCACGCAGGCGATCCGCCAGGACGAGCCGGCCGTCTTCGTCCAGGACAAGTGGCAGCCGACGTCGAACCTCACGGTCCAGCTCGGCCTCCGCTGGGAGGCGCAGATCCAGCCGGACCCGATCACTCCGGCGGAGGACGTCTTCTACGCCGGGTTCATCGGGAAGACGTCGATGGGGCAGGAGTTCCCGTCGGACGGGAACATCCCGTCGGACCGGAGCATGTGGCAGCCTCGCGTGGGGATCACGTGGGACCCGACGAACGACGGGCGGACCGTCGTGAGGGCGAACGCGGGCCTCTACTACGCGCGCATCCCGGGACTCACGTTCGCCTCGACCCGCTCCACGAACGGGAGCCGGGGGCAGAGCCTCTACCGCGACAGCTCGCTCACCAGAATCCTCGGCCCCGTCCCGGCCTACCCGAACCTCATCCCGCAGTCGGAGGTCGGCTCCCCGTTCCGCCCCGATGTCTACGTCGTCGCCAGAGACTTCCAGAACCCGCGGACCGTCGCGGCGAGCGTCGGCATCGAGCGCGAGGTGATGAAGGACTACGGGGTCCTCGTCAAGTACAACTACGCGAAGACGACCCACCTGACGCGGTTCGTCAACCGCAACGACGCGCTGCTCGGCTCGCCCTGGTCCTCGGGCCTGAACGGTGGCCCGAACGGCATCGGGACCCTGACGGTCGTCGAGTCGTCCGCCCGGAGCCTCTACCAGGGGATCACGTTCGGCGTGAGCAAGAGGTGGTCGAACGACTACCAGTTCCAGCTGAACTACACCCTCTCGTGGGACGAGTCCGACGACGATAACGAGAGGGACCCGTTCTCGTTCCGCTACGCGAAGGTGACTGACCTCGACGCCGAATACGGCTACTCCGACCGCGACCAGCGCCACCGACTGAACGGAATCTTCGTCTGGAGGGCGCCGGGCGACGTGAACGTCAACCTCCGCTACTCGTACCGGTCGGCGCAGCCGAAGTCGATCACCCTCGCCGGCGCCGACGCGAACACGCCGCAGGACCGGATCAACCCCGACGGCACGGTCACGCAGCGGAACCTCGGCCGGAAGGACAACCAGTTCTCCTCGCTCGACGTGCGCCTCTCGCGCTCCTTCGACCTCGGCCCAATCCAGGTCGAGCCGATCCTCGAGTGCTTCAACGTCTTCAACTCGAAGAACCTGAAGAGGCCCGAGGTGACGAACCTGATCTTCAACTTCGACGGGACCGTGCAGAGCGGCCTCGGCGACCCGAGGCAGGTGCAGCTCGGTCTCCGCCTGGCGTTCTGAGGCGGTCGGAGAGGCCGGCGGCCGCGTGCTAGATTCCGGGGAGGGCGCCCGGCGGAGTCAGCGGGCGCCTTCGCCCCTCCCGGGGCCGGAGCCAGCACCGTGACAGAGACGACGGCGGCCCAGCCGCTTACCCGGATCACGACGACCGCCACGTTCAGCGCCGCGCACCGCCTGCACAACCCGTCGCGGGACGACGAGTGGAACCGTGCGACCTTCGGCAAGTGC
>JAKPXO010000023.1 GCA_029567505.1 Acidobacteriota bacterium | reverse complement strand
GCGGTGAGGCCCGGGATCGCGTCGATCCGGAGGATCTCCGTCGCTCCTTCGGGCCGCCGCTCGGGCGGCGCTTCGTCGAACGGGGAGACCGCCAGGCCGGCGACCGCTGGCGGCGGAGCGCTGGGCGGAAGTGGGGCCACCGGGACGGCCGGGGCCGCCTCGACGACCTCTGCGCCGGGGAGCGACGCCTCGACGTCGACGTCGCCGGCGACCGGCGGGGGCGGAGGAGGCGCGCTCTTCTTCTTCGAGCGGGTCGGCTCGTCGAGCTGCCACTCCTCGGAACCGCCCGAGCGCGACTCCGAGTCGGTACCGGGGCTCGAAGGAGCCAGTCCGGCCACGTAGGCCGTCGCGGGGAGCGGCCGGACGACCTCGCGCGTGGCGAGGTCGTCGTCCGGCGCCGGCGGAACGGGAGCCGCGGCGGCCGCGGGGGCCGCGGGGGCCATCGCGAGGATGTCGAACGGCGACCGTGCGGCCGCCGGAGCCTCGGGCTTCGCCGTAGCCGGACCGGACAGCGTCGTCGGCGGAGCCGTAACCGTGGCGACCGGGCCGAGCTTCTCGGCCTCCGCGACCATCTGCCCGAGGTCGCGGAGCATCTGCCGCTCTTCCTCCCGGGCCTTGAACTCGAACAGGGCGAGGGCGAAGTCGTTCCCGCGCTGGAACCGCTCTGCCGGGTCCTTCGCGAGCGCCCTGTCGAGGACCCCCGCGAACTCGGACGGGATCCCGGCGTCGTAGGTCTCGGGCGGGACGAACCGCTCGTGGACGATCTTGTACGAGATCGACGTCAGGTTCTCCGCCGTGAACGGCTTCTTCCGCGTCAGCAGCTCGTAGAGGACGACGCCCAGGGAGAAGAGGTCGCTCCGGCCGTCGACGGCGTCGCCCGTCACCTGCTCGGGCGACATGTAGTTCGGAGTGCCGAGGAACTGCCCCGTCGTGGTGAGGTTCGACTTCTCGATCTTCGCGATCCCGAAGTCGGTGATCTTCACCTGCCCTTCGGGGGTGATGATGATGTTCGCCGGCTTCACGTCGCGGTGGACGATCCCGCGGCGGTGGGCGTAATCGAGCGCCTCGGCCACCTGCCCGATGATCTCCGCGATCCGCTCGAACCCGAACGTCGTCTTTTCGGTGACGAGCTGCTTGAGGTTCTTCCCTTCCACGTACTCCATCGCGATGAACGACGTGGACGTCGCGGCGTCCTCTCCGACGTCGTGGACCGTGACGATGTTCGGGTGGGAAAGGATGCCCGCAGCCTGGGCTTCGCGAAGGAACCTCTCCTGGAACTCCTTCTGCTCGACATCGTCCTCGCTGACGGCCCGGATGGTCTTCAGCGCGACGAGTCGGCCGATGACGGGGTCGCGGCCGAGGTAGACGACGCCCATCGCGCCCTTCCCCAGCTCGCGAATCACCTCGTAGCGGCCGAACCTCTTCGGAGCCCCCGAGGAGAACGCACCGGATACGTTCGGCAGAGATCCTCCCGTACGCGACGGCGGCAATAGGATGCCGGGACTTTCCCGGTGTGGCGCAGTTTAGGGCCGCGTGAAAGAGGGTGTCAACGCACGAAACGCCGCTTCGGCGAAGCAGCGTCGATCCCTATAATGCAGGCCTTTCGAGAGACCTCGCCAAGGGGGACGAAGCATGAAACAGTATCCCGCAACCGCCATTCGCAACGTGGCCGTCGCCGGCCACAACGGCGTCGGGAAGACCACCCTCGTCTCGGCGCTCCTTCACGAGGCGGGAGCGGTGAACCGCTTCGGCCGCGTCGACGACGGTTCGGCGCCGACCGATTTCGACCCGGAGGAGATCGAGAGGAAGATCTCGATCGGGCTGGCCGTGGCCGCACTGGAGTGGAAGAAGCACAAGATCAACCTGATCGACACTCCGGGCTACGGGATCTTCTCGTCCGAGATGATCTGCGCGATGCGCGCCGCAGACGCGGCCCTCATCGTCGTCGATGCCGTCGCCGGCGTCGAGGTCCAGACCGAGAAGGCCTGGCAGGTCGCCGACGACTTCGGCCTTCCCCGGATGATCGTCGTCAACCGGATGGACCGCGAGAACGCCGACGGCGGCCGGGTGATGGACCAGCTCCAGAAGAAGTTCGGCCGGGCCTGCGTCTGCATCGAGGCGCCGATCGGCCGGGAGAAGTCGTTCCGCGGGGCGATCGACCTGATCGGGATGAAGGGCTTCCTGACGGACGACGCCGGCAAGACGGCCGAAGGCCCGATCCCGGACGAGTTCGCCGCCGACGCCGCCACGCTCCACGAGGCGCTCGTCGAGATGGTGGCCGAGGGGGACGACTCCCTCATGGAGACCTTCTTCTCGCAGGGGAACCTCTCCGAGGAGCAGATGCTCCCGGCGCTGCGGAAGGCGATCCACGACCGTCGGATCGTCCCGGTGCTCTTCGCCGCCGCCGGCGACCACGAGCGCGGCGTCGAGAAGCTCCTCGACGAGATCGTCGACCTCCTTCCCGGCGCCGACTCCTTCCCGGCCGCCGCCACCGGCAAGGACGGCCAGACGGACGTCCTGCCGTGCGACCCGAACGGCCCGCTCGCCGCGATCGTCTTCAAGACGATCTCCGACCCGTTCACCGGCCGGCTGACTCTCTTCCGCGTCCATTCCGGGACGGTCAAGGCCGACGGGAGCTACTGGAACACGAACCGGGAGACGGCCGAGCGCTTCGGTCCCGTCTTCTCCCCGCTCGGCAAGACGATGAACACCGTGCCCGAGGTCGTGGCCGGCGACATCGGCGTCGTCGCGAAGCTGAAGGAGACGCTGACGGGCGACACCCTCTCGGCGAAGGAGAAGCCGTACCGCTTCCCCGCCGTCGCCATCCCCGAGCCGGCGATCTCCTTCTCCATCGAGCCGAAGTCGAAGGGCGACGAGGACAAGATCTCGCTCGCGCTCTCGAAGCTCACCGAAGAAGACCCGTCGCTCAAGTTCCACCGCGACCCCGACACGAGCGAGCTGCTGCTCTCCGGATCCGGCCAGCTCCACGTCGAGATCGCCGTGGCCCGGATGAAGCGGAAGTCGAACGTCGAGGTCATCCTCCACCCGCCGAAGGTCCCCTATCGCGAGACGATCACGAAGCCGGCCGAGGCCCACGGACGCCACAAGAAGCAGACCGGCGGCCACGGGCAGTTCGCCGACTGCAAGATCCGGGTCAAGCCGCTCCCGCGCGGGAGCGACTTCGAGTTCGTCGACGACATCTTCGGCGGCTCCATCCCCCGCAACTACATCCCGGCCGTCGAGAAGGGGATCCAGGACACCCGGCGCCGCGGCTACCTCGCCGGCTACCCGATGGTCGACTTCCGCGTCGAGCTCTACGACGGTCAGTACCACGACGTCGACTCGTCGGAGATGGCGTTCAAGATCGCCGGCTCGCTCGCCTTCAAGGACGCCATGGAGAAGGCGAAGCCGACGATCCTCGAGCCGATCATGAAGGTCGGCGTCCGGGCCCCGCAGGAGTACATGGGCGACCTGATGGGAGACCTCACGAGCCGGCGCGGCCGCCCCTCCGGCATGGACCAGATCGGCGACGACGCCGTCGTGAAGGCCGAGGTCCCGCTCTCCGAGATGCTCTCCTACTCCGCCGTCCTTCGGTCCCTCACCCAGGGCCGCGGCTCGTTCACGATGGAGCTTTCCCACTACGAGGAGCTGCCGAAGCCGCTCCAGGAGAAGCTCATCGCCGAGCGCGCGAAGCTCCGCAAGGCCGAGGTCGAAACCGAGTAGGTCCGGAGCTCCCCCACCCGAGAACCCGAAGGGGCCGCGCGAGCGGCCCCTTCGCCTTGATGCCGATGTCGCTGTGACCCAGCGGTCCGGGTCCAGCCTCGTCCCGCGCGAACGAAGTGAGCTTCCTCTCCGCGCGGGAGGGGGTACGGGGGAGACCCGGCGGTCCGGGTCTCCCCCGTCCAATTACGCCCCGTGGACCCCCGCCTTCGAGGACGAGATGAAGTCGAGGAGGACCTGCACGTCGGGAGCGGTCGCGGCCAGCGCGGCGAGGGCCTCGAGGGCGGCCGCGTGGTCGTGGCGGTTCCGGTAGAGGATCCGGTAGGCCTTGTTGAGCGCCGCGACCCGCTCGGCCGAGTAGCCCTTCCGCGACAGGCCGACGCCGTTGATCTTGTAGGCCTTCGTGTCGCGGTCGCTGGAGGTCCAGGTGAACGGGAGGACGTCCTTGTTGACCGGCGTCATGCCGCCCACGTAGGCGAACCGGCCGATCCGGAGGAACTGCTTCACGACGACGAATCCGCCGAGGATCACGTCGTCCTCGACCGTGACGTGTCCCGAGAGCGAAGCCGAGTTCGCGAAGACCGTCCGGCTGCCGATGATGCAGTCGTGCGCGACGTGGGAGTACGCCATGAAGAGATTGTCGTCACCGATGACGGTCTCGTGGTGCCCGGTGACGGTCCCCCTGTGGGCCGTCATGAACTCCCGGAAGACGTTCCGGCTTCCGACGACGAGCCGGGTCGGCTCGTCGCGATACTTCAGGTCCTGAGGCGGACCTCCGAGCGCGGCGTGCGGATGGACGACGTTGTCCTCGCCCAGGACCGTCGGTCCGTCGACGACGGCGTGGGCACCGATCCGGGTCCGGGCGCCGATGACGACGGAGGCGCCGACGACGGCGTATGGGCCGATCACGGCGTCCGGATGAACGGTCGCGCTCTCATGGACGATCGCCGTGCGGTCGATCGGCATTCAGTCTCCCTCTTCCCGCCCGCAGTCCTGGATCAGGCTCATGATCTCCGCCTCGACGCAGAGCTGGCCGTCGACCCGGGCTTCCCCGCGCACTTTCACGAGCGACTTCTTCCGGGCCACGAACTCCACTGTGAAGACGACCTGGTCGCCCGGAACGACGGGTCGCCGGAACCGGACCGCGTCGAGGCCCGTCAGCCGGACCTGCCGGCTCTGGGGGTCGTCGACCTCGGCGAGCATCATGAAGCCGCCGACCTGCGCCATCGCCTCGACGAGGAGGACTCCCGGCATCACCGGGTTCCCGGGGAAATGCCCCTGGAAGAACTCCTCGTTGATCGTGACGTTCTTGAGCCCGACGACCTTCTGCCCCGGGACGATCTCCAGGATCCGGTCCACCAGGAGGAACGGATAGCGATGCGGGAGCGTCCGGAGGATCGCGCGGATGTCGAGACCGCCCCGGTCCGTCGGCGCTTCGCTCATCTCTTCTCCTCGCCCGCCCGGGCGAGCTCGCGTACGAGACGCGCGGTCTCGGGGAGCTTCTTCAGCTCGGCATGGATCCGAAAGGCGTCCCGGTGCGGCAGATGCGGCGTACCGAAAAGGGAGGCGCCGTCGGGAACGTCTCCGACGATCCCCGTCTGGCCTCCCGCCTTCACCCCGCGGCCGATCCGGAGGTGGCCGGCGGTTCCCACCTGCCCCCCGAGAACGGCCTGATCTCCCACGGTCGTCGACCCGGCGAGCCCCACCTGTCCGCAGAGGATGACGTGGGCCCCGACCTCGCAGTTGTGCCCGACCATGACGAGGTCGTCGATCTTCGTCCCGTCGCCGACGCGCGTCGCCTCGAGCGTCGCCCGGTCGACGCACGTGTTCGCGCCGATCTCGACGGAGGAACCGACCTCGACGCCGCCGACCTGAGGCACCTTCTTCAGTCCCGTCGGAGACGCGACGTAGCCGAATCCGTCGGCTCCGAGGACCGCCCCCGCGTGGATTTCCGAGCCCGGGCCGATCGAGACGTCGTCATAAAGGACGACGTGAGGGTGCAGCCACGCGCCCGCGCCGACCCGGCACCGCCGGCCCAGGACGACGTGCGCCCCGAGGACGACGCCACTTCCGATCTCCGTCTCCGCCCCCACGACCGCGTACGGTCCGATCGTGGCGTCTTCCGCGACGCGGGCGCCGGCCTCGACGATCGCGGTCGCGTGGATCCCCGGGGCCGGCGCTCGGCGCGGAAAGAACGCCTCGAGGACGCCGGCGAACGCGAGCGCGGGGTCCGGCACCTCGACGACCGCTCGGCCCGGGAACCCGAGCGCCGATCGCGCCAGGAGGACCCCGGCCGCCGATGTGGTCGCCGCCTGCTCCGCCTTCGCGTCGGCGGCGAACGCGAGGTCGGCGGGTCCCGCCGACTCGAGCGACCGCGCCCCCTCGACGACGGTCCCGGCGTCGCCGACGAGCCGCCCGCCGCAGGCGGAAGCCACCGCGGCGGCGGTCGTCGGCGCGGGGAAGCGGGCCATCCCCCTCTTACTTCTTCGGCGCTGGCGTCGCGGCAGCCGGCTTGGCGTCGGTCTTCGGAGCGGCCGCGATCGCCGTGTTGAACTTCTGGATGACGGCCGCGGTGAGGTCGACCGCGTCGTCAGCGTAGAGGAGCCCGCTCTGGAACTTGTTGAAGACGAGCGTGTACCCGAGCTCCTTGGAGACCGCCTCGATGACGGGAAGGACCTTCTTCTCGAGATCCGTCAGCTCGCGGCGCTGGAGCTCCTCGAGCTCCCGCTGCGCGTCGTCCTGGAAGCGCTTGAGGTCGAGAGCCTTCTGCTGGTAGTCCTTCTGGAGCTTCTCCATCGCCTCTTCGGAGAGCGACTTGCCCTGCTCCTGGATCCGCTTCTCGAGGTCGCGGAGCTCGGTCTGGCGCTTCGTCAGGTCCTCTTGCTTGGCCGTCGAGACCTTCTGGATCCGGGCGAGGCTCTCCTTGCCCACCGCGGAGTCCTGGACGATCCGCTGGACCTCGATGACACCGACCTTCTGGGCGGACTGGGCCGAAGCGGGGAGAGCGACGAGTGCGGCCGTCGCGACGACGCCCGCGACGAACATCCGGTTCCCGATCATCTACGTGACTCCTTCTTCCGTGTCTGGCCCCGCGGGAGGCTTTCCAGCGGGGCGCGCGATTCTACTGCACCAACCGACTCCGCCGGCGTGCGGGAAGGGATCCCTTCGCCGCCTCCGCGCTCAACGGGCGCCCTCTCCGCGCGGAGGGGGTTCGAGGGGGGACCGAGCCGGGTGCGCCCCACGCGCACCCGGTTCGAAGGCGAAGCCAACCCGGCGGTCCGGGTTCCCCCTCTAGAAAGTCGTCCCGATGGAGAACTGGAAGTCGCTGCTCTTCTCCGCGCCGCCCGTGAGCGGCGATCCGTCAGGCCCCTTGATGGTCTTGGGATCGAGGTTGATCCCGTAGATGAAGCGCAGCGGCGCCTGGAAGATCGGGAGGAACATCCGGAGCTCGGCGCCCGTCGAGGCGCGTGCCTTGAGCGGGTTGAAGGACTGCCCCTCCAGCCAGGCGTTCCCGGCGTCGAAGAAGAGGACGAGCTTCAGCGGCCCCGCGATGGCGTGGACCAGCTCGGCGTTGAAGACGAAGTACTTGTCTCCGCCCAGGAGCGCGCCCTGGTCGGTGAAGAACGCCTTGTCGTCGTCGTCGAGCGGGTAGATGCTCCCGTACTGGAAGCCGCGCACCGAGCGATCGCCTCCGATTCGGAACCGCTCGAAGATCGGGATCTCCTTGCCGTCGTAGGCGCGGATGAACCCGCCCTCCATGTTGACGGCGAAATGGGACTTCCGGCCCGTCCGGAAATAGGACGTCGCCCCGCCGACTGGCTTGATGTACGAGAAGTTCCCGCCGAGCGGCCCGCCCGCGATCGTCGTCGAGAAGTTGAACCGTCGTCCGCGGGACGGGTCGAACGGGTCGTTCCGGCTGTCGTACCGGTAGCCGGGCGCGATCGCGGAGGTCTTCCCGATGTAGTCGGCGTAGGCGGCGGGCGGGATGCCCGAGCCCGGGGGAGGAGCGGCCGGGTAGACCTGGTAGCGGCTCTTCGTGTCGGTGTAGCCGTAGAAGAGCGAAAGTCCGTCGAACAGGCCGAGGCCGAGCCCGAAGGACATGTTGACGCCCTTCGTCTGCTGGTCGACGTCGAGGTACTCGAGCGAGCGGTTGAAGACCGAGCCGCCGACCGACATCCGTTTGTCGAGGAACCAGGGCTCGACGAAGGAGAGGTCGAAGAAGTTCGAGTAGCCGCCCCGCTGGAACTGGACGCTGATCGTGTCGCC
Organism: Acidobacteriota bacterium; assembly: GCA_029567505.1. Classification (GTDB taxonomy): domain Bacteria; phylum Acidobacteriota; class Thermoanaerobaculia; order UBA5066; family UBA5066; genus UBA5066. The sequence continues at coordinate 22,181 of JAKPXO010000023.1, read as the reverse complement.
GCGTCCGAGGAAGTTCCGGGTCGCGAACTGGAACTGACCGAAGACGCCGTCGAGCTGCGAGTACCCGGCGCCGAACTGGATCTCGTTCCGGTTCGTGTCGAGGCCCTTGATCGTCACGTCGACGACCTTCTTCTCCGGGTCGACGCGGAAGTCGGGGTCTTCCTCGATCTTGAAGTAGCCGAGCTGGGAGAGCTTCAGGAGCCCCTTCTTGAACGACTCCATGTCGAGGACGTCGCCCTCGAACAGGGGGATCTCCCGCCGGAGGACCTTGTCCTTCGTCGTCTTGTTCCCGGTGAACTCGACACGGCCGACGCGGAACATGTCGCCCTCGGTGACCCGGACGACGACGTCGACGAGGTTCCCCTCACCCGGACGCTCGGTGTACTCCGGGTTCATGAAGGCGTAGATGTAGCCCCGCCCGCGGTAGATCTCGTCGAGCGCCTTCATGCCGTCGACGAGCGCCGACCTCTTGAGGGGCTTGCCGGGGCTCCATTCGAAGAACTGGAGGAGCCGGTCGCCGGGGAAGACGGTCGTCCCCTCGACCTTCACGTCGCCGAAGTAGAAGCGCTCCCCCTCGACGAGCGGGATCTCGATCCGGGCCCGCCGCTTGATCTTGTCCCGGCGGGTCTCGTCGGGGTTCACGACGAAGGTCTCGATGACCGGGTCCTTCGCGACGATGTCCTTGTATCCGGCGTTCTGGTAGACCTTCTTGACGGACTCGATGTCCTCCTCGTAGTTCGCCTGGTTGTAGACGTCCTTCGAGTCCCAGAACTGGTAGAAGTTCCGCTGCCGGGTCTTCTTCATCGCGAACCGGAGGCGCCGGTCGGAGAAGACCGTGTTCCCGGTGAAGTCGATCGCCTCGATCTTGATCTTGTCTCCCTCGTCGACGAGGAAGACGACGCGCTTCTCGTTCTCCCCCATCGGCTCGAGGGCCGTGTCGACGACCGCGGACCGGAATCCGTCGGCCTGGTAGGCCTCCATGAGGACGCCCTTCCCCTTGGAGACGTCGCTGAGGGAGAGCGGCGATCCCACGCGGATCTCCACCTTCCCCTCCTTCAGCTTGTCCTTCAGCTGGGAGGTCGTCAGCTTCTTGTTCCCGCGGAACTCGAGATCGCCGATCCGGGGGCGCTCGACGACGACCGCGACGATCCGGGACCCGCCCGGAACGCTCTCCCGCTCGAGACGGAGGTCTTCGAAGAGGCCCGATTCCCAGAGCTTCGGGAAGGCACGCCGCAGGGCCTCCGTGTCGTACGGGTCGCCGACCTTCACCCCGAGGTAGAACGCGATCGTCTCCGCGGTAACGGTCCGGCCGCCGCGGACGGCGATCTCGGCGATCCGCTCCCTCCCGTCGGCCCCCGGGGACGTTCGGAGCGCCGGAGCGGGCGGAAGGGCCCCGGCGAGCGGAGAAGGCGGAGCCTGCGGCCCCGCGGCCCCCGGTCTCAGGTCGAGAGTGGCGGGAGGCGCCGCCGGAGCGGCGGGCGGCTCGCCCTGCGTCTGTGCCGGGGCCGGGACCGCACCACCGAGGAAGAGGGCCAGGATCGCGGCGACCCGGACACGGCCCGCGGGACGCCGGGCGCCGAGCGACCACCCGGGTGCGCCCGCAGCCCGATCAGGGTCGATGTACACGTCCTGCACGTCGCTTACCGCTCGGTCGCCAGCGCGGCCGCCGAGCGGACGAGAACCTTCAGTTCGCTTTCGATCACGGTGACTTCGAGGCACTCGAGCTGCTCCCGGGCGCCGATAAGCAATTCGGATACCGCATCCTCCACGTGGCGTTGGATCGTCCTTCGGAGCGGCCGGGCGCCCGAGTGGGCGTCCTGCCCCGACATCGAGAGCAGCCAGTCGACCGCCTTCTCGTCGGCGACGAGCTCGAGGCCCCGGTGCTTCAGGGTCTGGGCGACGTCGTCGAGAAGGAGCCGGCAGATGGCCCGGAGGTTCTCCGTCGTGAGCGGGTTGAAGACGATGACCTCGTCGATCCGGTTCGTGAACTCCGGCGAGAACTCGCGGCGGAGCTCCTTCAGGACCATCTCCTCGACCTCGCGGGCGGGCGGCGCGTTCTTCCCGTCGCCGAAGCCGACGCGCGCCTGGGTGACGAGGTACTTCGTCCCGATGTTCGAGGTCATGATGATGAGCGTGTTCTTGAAGTCGACCGTGTTCCCGTAGGCGTCGGTCAGCTGCCCGTCCTCCAGGATCTGGAGGAGCAGGTTCGCGATGTCGGGATGCGCCTTCTCGATCTCGTCGAGGAGGATGACCGAGTAAGGCTGCCTCCGGATTCGCTCCGTGAGCTGCCCCCCCTCTTCGTGCCCGACGTACCCGGGCGGAGAGCCGATCAGCTTGGAGACCGCGTGCTTCTCCATGTACTCGGACATGTCGAAGCGGACGAGCGCCTTCTGGTTGTCGAACAGGAACTCGGCGAGGCGCCGGGCGACCTCGGTCTTCCCGACGCCCGAAGGGCCGAGGAAGATGAAGGAGCCCATCGGCCGGTTCGGGTTCTTCACGCCGAGCCGCGAGCGACGGATCGCGCGGGAGATGGCGTCGATCGCCCGGTCCTGTCCGATGACCCTCTTCCGGAGCGTCGTCTCCATGTTCAGGAGCTTCTCGGCTTCCTCGACCTGGATCGAGGTGACCGGGATGCCGGTCCAGCTCGCGATGATCTCCTCGATGTCGCCCCGGACGACCTCGGCCCAGGCCCCTTCGTCGAGCTGGGCGTTCCGGGTCCGCTCGATCTCCTCCTTGATCTCGACCTCGCGCTCGCGGAGCGAGACGGCGTGCTCGAAGTCCTTTTCGGAGATCGCCTTCTTCATCTCCTTGACGATCTGGCGGGCCTCGTTCTCGAGGCGCCGGAGGTTCTGCGTGTCCGCCGTCATGCGGAGCTTCACCTTCGCGCCCGCCTCGTCGAGGAGGTCGATCGCCTTGTCGGGGAAGAAGCGGTCGGGAATGTAGCGGCTCGACTGGTAGACGGCCGTCTTCACCGCGTCGGGGGCGTACCGCACCCGGTGGAACCTCTCGTAGCGCTCGCGGACCCCCTCGAGGATCTCGAGAGTCTCCTCCTCGCTCGGCGGGTTCACGGTGATTGCCTGGAAGCGCCGGAGGAGCGAGCGGTCCTTCTCGATGTACTTGCGGTACTCCTTGAGGGTCGTCGCGCCGATGCAGGCGATCTCGCCCCGGGAGAGGGCCGGCTTCAGGATGTTCGCCGCGTCGAGCGAGCCTTCGGCCGAGCCCGCCCCGATCAGCGAGTGGATCTCGTCGATGAAGATGATGAGGTCCTGGTTCTCCCGGAGCTCCTTCAGGATCCCCTTGAGCCTTTCCTCGAACTGACCGCGGTACTTCGTCCCCGCCACGATGAGGGAGAGGTCCATCGCGAGGATCTTCCGGTTCGCGAGGAAGAGCGGCACCGCACCTTCGACGATCCGCTGGGCGAGGCCTTCGACGATCGCCGTCTTGCCGACGCCCGGCTCCCCGAGGAGGATCGGGTTGTTCTTCGTCCGTCGCGAGAGGATCTGGATGATCCGCTCGACCTCCTTGTCGCGGCCGACGAGCGGGTCGAACGTCCCCTGCGCCGCGAGGGCCGTCAGGTCGCGCGCGTACTCGGCGAGGAACGGGAGCTCCTTCTTCTGCTTGGAGGCTTCGCGCTCCTTGATGAGGGCGATCGCCTCCTCCCGCACGCCGTAGAGGTTGAAGCCGTGCGCGGTCAGGAGGCGGGAGGCGACGCACGGGTCGACCCGGAGGATCCCGATGAGGAGGTGCTCCGTCCCGACGTACGGATGCATCATCGACTCGGCCTCGTGGGAAGCGTAGGCAAGGATCTTCTTCGACTCCTCCGAGAGCGGGAGCTCCTGGGTCGACGAGACGCGCTCGACGAAGACCCGGTCCCCTTCGATCTCCTTCCGGACGTCGTCGGGCTTCACGTTGAAGCGCGCGAAGATCTCGCGGGTGACGTCCTCCCCCTCCCGGAGGATCCCGAGGAGAACGTGCTCCGACTCGATCACCTTCGAGCCGAGCTTCGAGGCCTCGTATCGCGCGAAGAACAGGGCGCGGCGCGCTTTCTCGTTGTACTTCTCGAACATGGCTCGACCTCGACGAGGCCGCTCGGAAAGCGGGCTTCGACCGTCTCCCGATCCTAGCACAGGGGGTGCCAGCCTTCGGGTGCCGCTCAGGCGGCGGAGAGGCCGTCCGGCGTCAGCGTCCGCACCGATCCGCACCGCGACGCCACGCCGGGATCGTGCGTGACGAGGAGGAGCGCGCCCGCCCGCTCGCGCGCCGCGCCGAGGAGGAGCTCCAGGACGTCGGCAGCGTGGGCGGCGTCGAGGCTGCCGGTCGGCTCGTCGCACAGGAGGAGCCGGGGGCTGCGCACGACGGCCCGGGCGATCGCGACCCGCTGGCGCTCTCCTCCCGAGAGGACCCGGGGAAAGGAGCCGGACTGCCGGGAGAGGCCGACCCGGGAGAGGAGCTCGCGGGCCGCCGTGCGCGCCGCGCCTTCCGGCGAGCCGGCGAGGAGGAGCGGCAGCGCGACGTTCTCTTCGGCGGTCAGCTCGGGGAGGAGGTGGTGGAGCTGGAAGACGAACCCGACGGCCTCGCCGCGCCACCTCGCCCGCGGCTCCGGCGCCAGCGCGGTCCAGTCGCGTCCGTCGACGAGGACGCGCCCCGCGTCCGGGCGGTCGAGGCCCGCGAGGAGGTGGAGGAGCGTCGACTTCCCGCATCCCGACGGGCCGACGATCGCCGTCGCCTCTCCCGCGCCCAGCTCCAGCGAGAGGCCGGAGAAGAGCTCGACGCGGGCTTCCGCCTCGCCAAAGCCCTTCGCGAGCGACTCGGCCCGGAGAATCGGCTCAGCCGGCACGGAGCGCCTCCGCCACGTCGACGCGGGCCGCCATCCGCGCCGGGACGAGCGACGCGACGAACGACCAGAGGAGGGAGAACGTCCCGACGGCGAGGAGGTCCCGCGCGGTCACCCGGAACGGCACGTGCGCGAGGGAGAAGAGCTGCGCGGGGAGCGGAAGCGCCTTCGTGGCATCGAGGACGATCGCGAGGATCGCGCCGACGGCGAGGCCGGAGAGCGTCCCGGCCGCGCCGAGGAGGAGGCCGGCGAGGAGGAAGACGCGCGCGAGGAGGGCGGGTCCCGCCCCGAGCACGGTGAGGACCGCGGCGTCGCCCCGGCGCGTCGCCGCGAGGACGGCTGACGTGGCGGCCAGGTTCAGTCCGGCGACGACGACGACGAGGAAGACCGTGGCGAAGATCGCCAGCCTCTCGAGCTTCAGCGCGAGGAGGAGCGGCCGGTTCGCCTCCTGCCACGTCGTCGTCGCCGTGGCCGTCTCGCCGAGGGCCGCGCGGGCGCGGGCCGCGACGTCGGCCGCGGCGTCGGCGTCGGCGAGCCGAAGCTCGTATCCGGTGGCGCCGGCCGACGGGAGGCCGAAGAGCCGCCGGGCCGCGTCGGCGGGAAGGACCGCCTCGGGCTGATGCCGTCCCGTCGACGCGACCGCCACGTCCGTCACCGGGAGCGAGGCGGTGATCGGGACCGGGCCGATCGGAGAGAGCCGCGAGCGCGACGACACGACGACCACCTCCTCGCCCGGAAACGCCGAGAGCTGCCGGGACTGGGAAGGGTCGAGCGTGATCCCGTCCGCGCCTTCGCGCCCGGTGAGGGCGGCGGGGACCGCCTGGCCGCGCGCCGTGATCCAGCCGCGCCCCCGCACGACGGGCACGACGGAGACGACGCCCGGCAGCGCGGCGAGCGTCCGCCCCGCCCCCTCCTCTCCCGCGAAGTCGGGACGGCCGGCCGGGGTGACGAGGACGTGTGGTGTCTCGTCGGCGAGCCTCGAGAGGACGTGCGACTGGAAGCCGGAGAGGAGCGCGAGCGCGCCGACGAGGGCCGCGACGCCGAGGACGAGCCCGACGAAGGCGGCGAGCGCGACGACGCCCACCTGCGCGTCGCGCCTCGAGGCGAGGAGGTATCGGCGGGCGAGCAGGGCTTCCGTCAGCGGCCCGCCGCCTTCGGTCGCATGAGAGGGAAGAGGATCACGTCGCGGATCGAGCGCGAGTTCGTGAAGAGCATCGCGAGGCGGTCGATCCCGACTCCCTCGCCCGCCGTCGGGGGCATTCCGTACGAGAGCGCCTCGACGTAGTCCTCGTCGAAGAGCATCGCCTCGTCGTCGCCCCGGGTCCGCTCGGCCACCTGCGCGCGGAACTTCTCCGCCTGCTCGTCGGGGTCGTTCAGCTCCGAGAAGCCGTTCGCCAGCTCCATCCGGCCGACGAAGAGCTCGAAGCGGTCGGCCGTCCGCGGGTCGTCCGGGCGGGTCTTGGCGAGCGGGGAGATCTCGGCCGGGTAGTCGACGACGAACGTCGGCTGGAGGAGGTTCGGCTCGGCGAGCGTCTCGAAGAGCTCGGCCAGGAGCTTCCCGGGGACGTCGCCGAAGCGCTCGATCGACTCGACCCCCGCCCGCTCCGCCGCCCCTTTCAGCCCTTCGAGCGTCGCGAGCTCGTCCGCCCGGATCGCCCCGCCCGGGACGTCCCGGCCGTACTCGACGACGGCGTCCTTCATCGAGAGCCGGCGGAACGGCGCCTCGAAGGAGATCGTCTCGTCGCCCCACGGGAGCTGCGTCGTCCCGAGGATCTCCCGGGCCGCCCCGGCCAGGAGCTCCTCGGTGAGGGCCATCTGGTCGCGGGCGTCGGCGTACGCGGTGTAGAACTCCAGCATCGTGAACTCGGGGTTGTGCTGGGTGGAGATCCCCTCGTTGCGGAAGTTGCGGTTGATCTCGTAGACCTTCGGGAACCCGCCCGTGATCAGCCGCTTCAGGTAGAGCTCGGGGGCGATCCTCAGGTAGAGGTCGACGTCGAGCGCGTTGTGGTGCGTCACGAACGGCCGCGCCGCCGCGCCGCCGGGAATGAGCTGCATCATCGGGGTCTCGACCTCGAGGAACCCCCTCCCGTCGAAGAACCTCCGGATGTACGAGACGACGCGCGCGCGAATCTCGAACGTCCGGCGCGTCTCCTCCGAGACGATCAGGTCGACGTACCGCTGGCGGTACTTCCTCTCCACGTCCGTCAGGCCGTGCCACTTGTCGGGGAGGGGTCGAAGGCACTTCGCGAGGAACGTCAGGGCCTCCGCCTTGACGGAAAGCTCGCCCGTGCGGGTCCGGAAGACGACGCCGGCCACGCCGACGTGGTCGCCGAGGTCGAGGCTCTCGAGGAGGGCCCATCCGCCGTCCCCCACGCCGTCCTTGCGGACGTAGGCCTGCACGCGTTGCCGGCCGTCGGAGAGGTCGAGGAAGACGGCCTTCCCCATCTTCCGGATGGCGAGGACGCGGCCGGGAACGGCGACTCGCCTCTCTTCCTCCGGCACCGCGTCGATCGCCGCGGCGTCGCTCCCGCCCCAGCGGGCGACGACGTCCGAGACGAGGCTGGTCGCGGCGAAGCGGTTCGGATAGGCGGGGTGGCCGAGGTCGACGATCCGGCTGCGGGCCGCCCTGCGGTTCCCGACCTGCTCGGCGAGGCTCTGCTCGGTCTGCTGGGGAGTGTCTTCGGGCATCGGGCGCCGATTCTCCGCGCGCCTCCCGCGCGGGTCAAACGAGCACCCGTCGGCCGGCGGCTACTCCCCGGCCGAAGCCCGCGCGTTGTGAAGGAGCCAGAGGCCCGAGAAGGCTCGAAGCAGGCGGAACCGGGAACGCGTGAGCTCGTTCAGGCGCTCGGGCGGACCCTCCGTCCCGACCGCCTCGAGGCTCTGCCGGAAGCGCCTGTCGAGGTCCTGCGCCCGCACCAGGCACTCCGCCGCCATCTCGAGGACCTTCCCGTCCTCCGCCGTCGCGGATGGTGCCTTGAGGACCTGGGCGGCCTCGTCGATCCGGAGGCGGAGCGCGGCTCCCTCCAGGAAGAGGTCGTCGTTCGCGGCCGTCTCCGCGTCCGGGGCGCGATCGTCCTCGGACTGGACCCGGCGGGCCGCGCGGACCTCCCACGGCTCGAGCCGGAGCCTCGAGAGCGAGCTCCCGTAGGCCGCCTGGCCCGATCCGGCCCCGACCTGCAGCATGTCGACGGAGTAGAGGATCTTCGCCGCGACCTCGCCGAGCAGCGGGTCCGTCGCCACGGCCGGCTTCGCCCGGGCCGCCTTCACCGGCTCCGGCGGAGCGGCCCCCTCGATCCGGCCCGGGAAATACCCGCTCACCGTCTCCTGCGCCTCGGACAGCTCCTCGTCCGGCAGCGGCAGGATCTCCGGGATCTGCTCGCCGGGCGCCTCCCCCGCGGCGTCCAGCTTCGACATGAGCTGGTCGATCGTCTCGGCGAGGCGGGTGACCTGGGCGTGCCGGATCTCTCCCTCTCCCCTGTTCTTGTCGAACTCGTCCTTGAACTGCCGGAAGCGCCGGAACTCCTCCTGGAGCTCGGCGTCGGCGACCTCCGGCCGCCTCGAGAGCTCCCGCTCGATGTCGAGGAGCTGCTGTGACGACTCGAAGATCCGCTTCTCCTCGCTCCGGTAGAGGGCCTGAAAGCGGTTCTTCGCGGCGAGGTTCGCGTCGAGGATCGCCGAGAGGACGTTCGAGTCGTAGAAGGCGGGGCCGAGCCGGTGCTTCACCGTCCGGAGGCTGTCGAGGATCTTCTTCTCGGTCAGCTCCTCGAAGCGCTCGCACGAGTCGATGTCCTTCTTCAGGAGGCCGAGGGCCTTGACCGCCGCCGTCAGCTCGGCCGCGGGCGCGGGGCTGCGGCGGACGAGCCCGAGGAGCGCGGCGAAGAGCTTCGTGAGCTCCTGCGGGAACCGTGGCAGGTAGCGGCCGTCATCGAGCGAGCGGCGCGCCCCGACCAGGGTCAGCAGGAAGTCCATCTTGTCGAGCGCTTCCGGCGACACCTGGCGCGCGTGGAAGTAGAAGCGGAGGATCGCGAGGAGGAGCTTCTCGTCTTCCGTCCGGACCTTTTCGAAGAACCTGCGGACCCAGCTCGCCGCGATCTTCTCGTCGTCCGCGGAGAGGGCCCGGTAGACGACGTCGAGCCGGCCGTCGAGCTGGTTGATCCGGTCGATGACGACCGGAGGCGGCTCGACGTTCATCACCGTGGTGACGGCCCGGATCTCGTCGTAGAGCCCCTGGAAGTCCACGTTGTAGCCCGGGGCGTCCCCGAAGAAGGTCTTGTGTACCCCCTGGAGGAACTGGTGGAACGTCCAGAAGGTCTTGAACTTCTCGGTCAGGCGCGTATACGCGTCGTGAATGGTCTTCAGGTCGACGATCGACGTGCTCACGTGAACCTCTCGGAGTTGCGTCTGCATTATAGTTTCGTCCCGTGATCGACCGCATCCTCATTTCCGAGCAGCAGATCGCCACCCGCCTGGACGAGCTGGCCCGGGAGATCGACGCGGCCTACGCGGGCCGGGAGATCCTCGCCGTCGGCGTCCTGAAGGGCTCCGTCTTCTTCCTCACCGACCTCCTGAAGCGTCTTTCGACCCCGGTCGCCGTCGACTTCCTCCAGGTGAGGTCGTACCAGGGGACCTCCTCCACCGGGAACTTCGAGCTCGTCCGCGACCTCTCCTCGGACATCGCGGGACGCGACGTTCTGATCTTCGAGGACGTCGTCGACACGGGCCTGACGCTCCGCAAGCTCCTCGGCCTCCTCGGGACCCGGGGTCCGCGTTCCGTGAGGATCGCGGCGCTCCTGAAGAAGGACCTCCCCGAGAACGCCGACCTCCCGGTCGACTTCCTCGGCTTCACGATCGGCCCCGAGTTCGTCGTCGGCTACGGCCTCGACCTCGACGAGAAGTACCGCAACCTCCCCTACGTCGCCATCTGGGACCCGAGCAAATGAGCCAGCTGAAGACCATCGCCGTCGAGAACGCCCCGAAGGCCATCGGCCCCTACGCCCAGGGGATCGTCGCCGGAGGGTTCCTCTTCACCGCCGGGCAGGTCCACCTCGACCCGGCCACGATGAAGCTCGTGTCGGGGACGATCGCCGAGGAGACGAACCAGGTGTTCGACAACCTCCAGGCGGTCCTCGCCGGCGCCGGCTGCACGCTCGCCGACGTCGTGAAGACGACCGTCTTCCTGACCGACATGGGGACCTTCGCCGAGATGAACGGCGCCTACGCCGCCCGCTTCGGCGACCACCGCCCGGCCCGTTCGACGGTCCAGGTCGGCGCCCTCCCCGGGAACGGGCGCGTCGAGATCGAGCTGATCGCGAAGCTGCCCGGCGCCTGAGGAGCGGGGCGGGAGCCGCCCCTGCCCGTCAGCCCCCGAGAGCGATCTCCCGGAAGGCCGCAAGGCAGCGGTCGACGTCCGCGTCCCCGACGTCAGCGTGCGCCACGAGGCGGATGGAGGCCGGGCCGGCCGCCCCGGCCAGGATGCCGCGTTCCCGCAGCCGTCCGAGTGCGTCGTTCGCCGACCCGAAGACACGCGGCTCGAGGTCGGCGATCAGGATGTTCGTCGGGAAGGACGCCGGGTCGACCGAGACGCCCCGGATGCCCGCGAGCTCGCGTGCGAGCCGAGCGAGCCGGGCGTGGTCCTCGGCGAGGCGCCCTCGCTCCTCCTCGAGCGCGACGAGAGCCGCGGCGGCGAGGACCCCGGCCTGACGCATCCCACCTCCGAAGAGCTTCCGGACGCGTCGGGCCTCGGCGACGAACGCCTCCGAGCCGGCCACGGCGCTCCCGACGGGAGCCCTCAGCCCCTTGGAGAAGCAGACCATCACGGAGTCGACGCCCGCCACGAGCGAAGCCTCCGGGACGCCGAGCGCGGCCGCGGCGTTCCAGAGGCGGGCCCCGTCCACGTGGACGGCGAGCCCCTTGCGGCGGGCGAGGGCGAGGACCTCCTCCACCGCCGCTCGCGGCAGGACCGTCCCCCCGGCGAAGTTGTGGGTGTTCTCGAGGCAGACGAGAGAGGTCCGCGGGAGGTAGTAGACGGACTCGGGCCTCACCCAGGCCTCGACCTCGGACGCCGCCATCCGCCCGCCCGGCCCGAAGACCGGCCGCGGGAGGAGCCCCGAGAGAGCCGCCATCGCTCCCATCTCGTAGTGGAAGACGTGGCTGCGCGACTCGACGATCACCTCCGTCCCCGGCCGGGCGTGAACGCGGAGCGCGATCTGGTTCCCCATCGAGCCGGTGGGAACGAAGAGGGCGGCCGGGAAGCCGAGGAGCTCGGCCGTCCGCGCCTCGAGACGGGCGATCGTCGGGTCTTCGCCGTAGACGTCGTCCCCGACCTCGGCGTCGGACATCGCGCGGCGCATCGCAGGGGTCGGCTTCGTGACGGTATCGGAGCGGAAGTCGGAGTGCGGGACGGCGCTCATCGGCGGGAGTGTAGGCCGAGCCGCGCGGAGGCCGTGTGGCAGACTCGCCCGCCATGGGCCTCGTCCTCGTGGAGACCTTCCCCGTCGCCCCCCTCGGCTGCAACTGCGCGATCGTGGCCGACGCCCAGTCGAAGGCGGCGATCGTCCTTGACCCGGGCGGCGAGCCGGACCGCGTCCTCGCCGCGCTCGCGCGTCACGGGCTCTCGGCCGTCGCGCTCGTCCACACGCACGCGCACCTCGACCATTGCCTCTCCTCCGCGAGGCTCTCGAAGGAGACGGGCGCGCCGATCCTGATGCACGAGGGAGACCTCCCGCTCTACGGCGACCTCGCCCGCTGGGGACGGATGTTCGGCCTGACTCCCGAGGCCCCCGGTCCCGTCGCGAGGACGCTCGGCCACGGCGACCGCGTCGCCTGCGGCGGTGGGGCGCTGGAGGTGCTCCACACGCCGGGTCACACGCCCGGCAGCGTCTGCTTCCGGCTCGACGGGGAACGCCCTCTCCTCTTCTCGGGCGACACGCTCTTCCGGCGCTCGGTCGGCCGGACGGACTTTCCCGGCGGATCCTGGGACGACCTCGTCTCCTCGATCGAGACCCGCCTCCTGACCCTCCCGGGCGACCTCCTCGTCCTCCCGGGTCACGGCGAGGAGACGACGATCGGAGAGGAGTCTCGCCTCAACCCGTTCCTCGGCGATCGCGCCCGGCCCCTGGCTTGAAGGCCCCCACCCCGCGCCCCCCACCCACCGCCCTTCCCGGTGCGCGCTTCGCGCGGGCGCGATGAAGACAGGGCGCGGGGTGGGACGCGAGGCGAGGGTCTGGGGGGGGGGGAGGCTTCAGCTCATTCGTACCGGAGCGCCTCGATCGGATCGAGCCTCGACGCTTTCAGCGCCGGGTAGAAGCCGAAGGTCACGCCGATGACGGCGGAAAAGACGAAGGCGAGCGAGACGGAGCTCGTGGTGACGGCGACGGGCCAGCCGGCGAGCCTCGCGACGGCCTGCTGGATGCCGACGCCGAGCGCGATTCCGAGGACGCCCCCGGCGATGGCGAGTACGACCGCCTCGACGAGGAACTGCGCGCGGATGTCGGCCCCCTTCGCCCCGATCGCCATCCTCACGCCGATCTCCCTCGTCCGCTCCGTGACCGAGACGAGCATGATGTTCATGATCCCGATCCCGCCGACGAGGAGCGAGACGCCCGCGATCGACCAGAGGAGGATGGCCATCGTCTTCGCCTGCTCCTCGGCGCGCGCGAGCATCTCGGTCTGGGAGCGGATCATGAAGTCGTCCTCCTGGCCTGCCGCCCGGTTGATCCGGTGACGTTGCCGAAGGAGCGCCGTGATCTCCTCCTGGGCCTGCGGAACGAGCTCGGGCGTCGAGACCGCGGCCATGATCATCCCCACCGCGGTCGTCCCCATGATCTTCTTCCGCACGGTCTGGTACGGGGCGATGACGGTGTCGTCCTGGTCCTGTCCCATCATCGAGCCTCCCTTCGGCTCGAGGACGCCGACGACGCGAAACGGGATGTTCTTGATCCGGATCGCCTTCCCTATGGGATCCTCGCTGCCGAAGAGGGTCGTCGCGACCGTTTGCCCGAGGACGCAGACCTTCGCGGCCGCCCGGTTGTCCTGGTCGGTGAAGAACTGCCCCTGCGCGACGTTCCAGGAGCGGATCGCGGGCCAGTCGACCTCGCCGCCCTGGATCGACGTCGACCAGTTCTGGTTGCCGTAGACGACCTGCGCGACCGAGCGGATCGAGGCCGAGACGTAGGAAATGGTCGGCACCTCGCGCCGGATCGCGTCGACATCCTCCTCCGAGAGCTTCGAGTTCGAGCCCCAGCCCGACCGTGCGCCGGAGGAGGTGACCGTTCCGGGATGGATCATCAGGTAGTTCGTCCCGAGCGACTGCAGCTGCTGCTCGGTCTGGACGCGCGCCCCTTCGCCGATCCCGATCGTCGCCACGACGCAGGCGACGCCGATGATGATGCCGAGGGCCGTCAGGAGCGATCGCATCTTGTTCCGCCCCATCGCGCGGAACGCGACCTTCAGGATGCTCGTCGTCTTGGTCATCTCGCCCCCTTCGCGGAGCGGCGGGCCTTCACCAGCTCGTCCGCGACGAGCCGTCCGTCCCGGAACGCGACGACCCGCCGGGCGTACTCGGCGATGTCGTGCTCGTGGGTGATCAGGACGATCGTCTTCCCCTCTTCGTTGAGGGCCTGGAAGATCCCCATGACCTCGTCGGAGGTCCGCGAGTCGAGGTTCCCGGTCGGCTCGTCGCCGAGCATGATCGACGGGTCGTTCACGAGCGCCCTCGCGATGGCCACGCGCTGCTGCTGGCCTCCCGAGAGCTGCGCCGGGGTGTGGTCCCAGCGATCGGCGAGGCCGACCCTCCCGAGGCACTCGCGCGCCTTCACGAGCTGCTCGGCGTCGGAGAGGCGGTGCTTGCGCGAATAGAGGAGCGGCAGCTCGACGTTCTCGAGGGCCGAGGTCCTCGAGAGGAGGTTGAAGTTCTGGAAGACGAAGCCGATCTTGTCGTTCCGGATCCCGGCCCGCTCGTTCCGGTCGAGCGTGGAGACGTCGACCCCCTCGAGGACGTAGGTACCGGAGGTCGGCCGGTCGAGGCAGCCGAGGATGTTCATGAAGGTCGACTTGCCGGAACCCGAGGGCCCCATGACGGCGAGGAACTCGCCTGGCGCCACGTCGAGCGTCACGCCGTCGAGCGCGCGGACCTCGGTCTCTCCCATCTGGTAGACGCGCGTCAGGTCGCGGAGCCGGATGACCGGCTCGGCCGAGCTCGCCGTCACGCCTACATCCGCCCCATGCCGCGCGGCGCGCCGCCGCCGGCATTGCCCGCCGCCCGTGCCGTCGCCAGGCCGAGGACGACCTCGTCCCCTTCCTTCAGCTCGTCCGTCACGACGGCCGTCAGGTTTCCGTCCGTCAGCGTCGTCCTCAGCCGCACGGTCCGGAGCTTCCCGGTCGGGAGCTCCACGTAGACCTCGCCCGACCGAGACGGGCCCGGGCGTCCCGCGCCGCTCCGTCCGGCCCCGTTGCCGCCCGGCTGGCCCCCGTCCCGGCGGCCGGGCTGCCCGGCGCCGGGCGCTCCGGCCGTGGCGCTGCCGGCTCCGCTGGCCGGCGGCGCGCCGGGCGCGGCGGCCGCGTCCACCTTCTTCTTTCCGCCGTCTGCGAGGTCGGCCGGGTCGGGCCGGAAGCGGAGCGCCGCGTTCGGGACCCGGAGGACGTCGTCCCGGCGGTCCACCGGGACGAGGACGTTGGCCGTCATCCCGGGCCGCAGCCGCAGCTCCGGGTTTCCGACGTCGAGAAGGACCGGGTAGGTGACGACGTTCTGCACCGTCTGCGGCGAGAGCCGGATCTGCGACACCCGGCCCGTGAAGGTCCGCTCGGCGAACGCATCGACGGTGAAGGTCGCCTCCTGGCCTTCCTTCACGCGGCCGATGTCGGCCTCGTCGATGTTCGTGAGGACCTGCATCTTCGTCAGGTCCTGGGCGATCGTGAAGAGGACGGGCGCCTGGAACGAGGCGGCGACGGTCTGGCCGATGTCGTACTGCCGGTCCACGACGACGCCGTCGATCGGCGAGAGGATCCTCGTGTAGGCGAGGTTCGTCTCGGCCTGCTTCAGGCTCGCCGACGACTGGGCCACCGACGCCGCGGCCGAGTCCCGGTTCGCCTTGGCGTTGTCGTACTCCGACTGCGCCTGGAGCTGGGCCTCGAGGAGCTTCTTCGCCCGGGCGAGCGTCAGCTCGGCGTTCCGGAGCTCGACCTTCGCGCGCTCCTGGTCGGCCCGGCGCTGCTCGACCGTCGCCTGGAAGGGCGTCGGGTCGAGCTCGGCGAGGAGCTGGCCCCGCCGGACCTCGGAGTTGAAGTCGGCGTGGAGCCTCGCGATGATCCCCGAGACCTGGCTGCCGACCTTGACGGTGGTGACGGCCGAAAGCGTCCCGGTCGCGGTGACCGTCGCGACGACGGAGCCCTTCGTCACCTTCTCCTTCCGGAACTTCGGCCCGCTCTTCTTGTCTTTGGAGAGGAGGAGGACGGCCGCCACCACGACCGCAGCGACGATCGCCGCTCCGACCAGTGCCTTCTTCATCGGTTCAGCCTTTCGCGCCGCGGCCCGTCGAGTCTCCGAACGGGAATCGGACGACGAGGCCGAGCCGGAACGCGTTGAAGGTCCGGACGGTCTCCCCCGTCCGGATTCTCCGCGAGGAGTACTCGACGATCGCCTCGATTCCCTTTCGGCCCTTCCAGACGGCCGCGGGCTGGTGAATTCGTTCGTTCGACGCGGCGCCGTCGTAGCGCCACTCGCTGTAGACGTAGCGGAAGGTCGACTCCGGGAACTCCACGCCGGCCCCGAAGAGGAGCGCGCGCCCGTCCCGCTCGGCCCGCGGCCGGACTTCGCCGCCGGCCGGGCCGTCGGCCCGCCGCAGGAGCCCCTGGACCTGAAGGGAGATCGGACCGAGCGTCGCCGTGACGTCGCCCGAGACGTCGCTTCGCCGGTACTCCCGTCTCCCGTCGGTCGGGACGATCCTCGCAGTCGCGCCCGAAAGGCCCGGCCGCACCGTCCAGAGCCCCCTGTTGTAGAGGAAGGAGGCCCGGCCCGAGAGGCCGTCGCGAAGCCGTGCCGCGGGATCCGATTCGACGCCCTTTCCGTCCTCTTCCCAGGCGACCCGGTCGTTGCTTCCGGCCCAGCGGGCCGCCCAGTCGAGGGAGTGCCAGCCGAGCGGCCGGCTCCCGACGATCTGGACGCCCCAGTCGGGGTTCCGGTTGACACCGTTCAGCGAGAAGAGCGTCCCGCCGAACGTCTCGTCGGCCAGGCCGACGACGCTCGGCACCTTCCCCGCGCGGAGCTCGCCCAGCGGCGTCCCGACCCAGGCGTAGCCCTCCTCGAGCCACACCGGGCCCGGGAAGTAGTCCCGGAACCGGCCCTCGCGCGCCCGCAGCTCCGTGCGCGCCCCCCAGCCGTCCCGCTCGAGCTCGGCCGAGAGGAAGGCGAAGAGGAGCTCGCCGTCCCGCATCTCCCGATCGCGCAGCGGCTCGAGGTCGGAGAGCGCGAGCCCGAGAACGAAGCGCGGCATCGTCTCGGCCGGCGACTCGGCCGGAGCGGGCGACGCGGCGAGGAGGAGGGACGGGAGCAGGACCTGGATGGACCGGAGGACTCTCAAGCCTCCGGATGATACGGCGCGCCCCGCGCGGCTTCCGGAGCCGCGCCTGCCCAGGCCTCGGCGTCTCCGGAGAGCCCGGCGAACCGGGCTCCGCGCCCCTCGACCGCGCGGCGTACGCGCGTCCGGAAGGCGAGGACCTCGAGCTGTCGGAGCCGGACGGCTTCGCCCGTCCTGCGGCGCTGCTGCTGGCGCGCGACCGCGAGGAGGAGCGCGCTGCGGACGTACTCGTGCCGCTCGTCCGCGCGGCCCAGGCGCGGCTCCCGGCGCCTCCGCCACGGGTTGCCGAGGACGGGCAGGTCTTCCTCCGGGAGGATCCCGAGCCGGGCCTCCTCCCCGAGCTCGCGGCGGACGCGGAGCCTCTCGAGGACGAGGGCCGGAAGCCAGGCGAGGATCGACACGAGGCTGGCGGCCGCGGCCGGCAGAAACGAGAGGCGGGGCGGAAGGTGGTCCGCGAGAGCCACGAGCCCCGCCGCGACGCCGGTGGAGAGGACCGCGCCGCTCGCCCACGCCGCGCCGCGTCTCCAGCCGGCCTCCGCCGAAGCGCGAGCCCCCTCCGCGCCCCAGACGGAGAGAGCCGCGAAGACCGCGCCCGCTCCGGCGGAGGCGCTCCCGACCCCGGCGCCCGCGAGCGCGAGCGCGCACGCGGCGCCCGCTCCACCCGCGATCGCGAGGCTGGACGCCGCCGCCTCCGAGACGAGGGGCGAGTGCAGGTCCGCGCGGAGAGCCGTGAGGACGAGGATTCCGACGAGGAGGACGCTTCCGAAGGCCAGGGGGGCGGGAAGCGCGGGGAGCGAAGCCCCGGCCGCCGCAGCGGCTCCGGCCGCGCCGGCCAGCGCGGCCCCCCGCGGAGAGCGCGCGCGACGGGCCAGGGCGAGCGAAGCGAGACCGAGGACGACGCGCGGCAGGACGACGTCCACGCTCAGCCTCGCCCGCGCGAGAGGAACCAGAGTCGCGTCGCGTCGACGTCGCGGCGGATCTGCGCCGTCAGCTCGAGCATCGACGGGAAGACGAGCTCGTCGCGGAGCCTCTCGTGGAAGGAGAGGCGAATCGGCTCGCCGTAGACGTCGGAGGAGAAGTCGAGGATGTACGACTCGATCGTCGTCGCGTAGTCCTCGTAGACGGTCGGCCGGCGGCCGATGTTCGTGACGCAGCTGAACGTCCGCTCGAAGGAGCGGAGAAGGACCTCCGTCACGTAGACGCCGTCCCGCGGATAGAGCTCGTTGTCGGACCTCAGGTTGATGGTCGGGAAGCCGATCTTCCGTCCCATGCGGTCCCCCTTCGCGATGACCCCTTCCATCGCATAGGGCCGGCCGAGGAGGCGTCCGGCCTCCGACACCTTCCCCGCCTCGACGAGCGTGCGGACCCGGGTCGACGAGACGGGGCCCTCTTCGTCCGAGACGACGTCGAGCGTCGCCACGCGGATCCCGGACTCCTCTCCCAGCCGGGAAAGGAGCGCGACGTTCCCCCTCTTCCCGCAGCCGAACGCGAAGCCCGAGCCGACGTGCGCCTCGCGGGCGCCGAGGCAGCGGCCCAGGAGGTCGCGGACGAAGTCTTCCGCGGGCATCGCCGCGAAGTCCTTCGTGAACGGGACGACGACGAGGCCGTCGACGCCGAGCGCGGCGATCGCCTCCTCGCGCTGGCGGAGGGTCTGGATCAGCTTCGGCGCCCTCTGCGGGTGAAGCACCGTCGTCGGGTGCGGGTCGAACGTCAGGACGAGGGCGGGCGCGTCGATCTCCCGGGCGCGCGCGACGACGGCCCGGAGCATCGCCTGGTGCCCGAGGTGGACGCCGTCGAAGTTGCCGATCGTCAGGACGCCTCCGCGCGGGAGATCGGACCTGCGAAGCGGGTCGGGGTAGACGTTCACGGCCGCCGCCGCCTCACGGGACGACGCGCCCGACGAGGTCGTAGTCGTGCGCCCCGGTCACGCGGACCCGCACGATCGCGCCGGGCCGCGGGACGAAACCCTCGGGGACGTCGTTCACGAGGACCTTGCCGTCGATCTCCGGCGCCTGCCGGGCGAGGCGCCCCTCGAGGAGCATCTCCGACTCGGTCGAGGCCCCCTCCAGGATCGCGTCGTGGACCTTCCCCCGAAGCTGCCGGTTCTTCCTCCGGGAGATCTCGCGCTGCGCCTCCATCACCGCCGCGCACCGCTCCCCCTTCACGGGCGCCGGGACCGGGTCTCCGAGCCCTTCCGCCCCCGAGCCGGGCTCGGGCGAGTAGGGGAAGACGCCGACGTGGTCGAGCTCGGCCGCCTTCACGAACGCGAGGAGCTCGGCGAACTCGGCCTCGCCCTCCCCGGGGAAGCCGGCGATGAACGTCGAGCGCAGGGCGATGCCGGGCACGGCCGCCCGGAGACGCTCGACGAGCCGCAGGCAGGACTCCGGGTCGCCGCCGCGCCGCATGCCGGCGAGGACGGAACGGGAGACGTGCTGGAGCGGGACGTCGACGTACGGGACGAACCGAGGCTCGGCCGCCATCCGCTCGAGGACGGAGTCGTGGAGGGTCTTCGGGTAGGCGTAGAGGAAGCGGACCCACGGGAAGCCGGTCTCCCTGAGGAGCGCCGCGACGAGCGTGGCGAGCCCTTCGCGGCCGAGGCCGAGGTCCTCGCCGTACCGCGTCGTGTCCTGCGAGATGAGGACGAGCTCGGAGACTCCCTGCGCCTCGAGCCCCTGCGCCTCGCGGACGAGCGACTCGATCGAGCGGGAGCGCTGGAGACCGCGCATCTGCGGGATCGTGCAGAACGTGCAGGGGTTGTTGCACCCTTCGGCGACCTTCAGGTAGGCGTATCCGCGCCGGCCCGTCAGGACCCGCGGGGCCAGGTCGTCGTAGAGCCGCGTCGCGAGGGGCTTCGCGGCGAACCGCGCCAGCGACGGCAGGCCGAGGGCGGCGGCGGGCGCCTTTTCGAGCTCGTCGAGGCCCAGGAAGTGGTCGACCTCCGGGAGCTCGGCGGCGAGCTCGGCGCCGTACTTCTGGACCATGCAGCCGGCGACGACGACACGGTCGACCTCTCCGGCCTCCTTTCGCCGCACCTGCTCCAGGACGGCGTTCACCGACTCCTCCTTGGCCTGGTCGATGAAGCCGCAGGTGTTGACGATGACGACGCGGGAGGAGTCGGGGTCTCCGAGCTCCAGCCCCTCGCGCTTCAGGTAGCCGAGCATCACCTCGGTGTCGACGAGGTTCTTCGGGCAGCCGAGCGAGACGATTCCGACGGAGGGGAGCTTCAGGGACATGCGTGTCGACGGACGGCGCCGGGGGGCCGCCGTCCGAACCTTTGATTATATCCGGCGGACGCGGTCCCGCGCCCGGACGCCGCGGGGGGCCGTCCGCTCATGCCATCTTCACGCCGAGCGCCTGAGCCATCCGCCGCAGGTCGCCCATCATCGTCGCGAAGAGCTCGGGGGTCAGCGCCTGAGGTCCGTCGCAGAGCGCCTCCTCCGGGTGCGGGTGGACCTCGACGATGACCCCGTCGGCTCCGGCCGCCAGCGCCGCGCGGGCCATCGGCGCGACGAACGCGGTGACGCCCATGGCGTGCGACGGGTCGACGATCACGGGCAGGTGCGTCCGCGCCTTCAGGACCTGGACCGCACCGAGGTCGAGGGTGTTCCGCGTCGACGTCTCGAACGTTCGGATGCCGCGCTCGCAAAGGACGACGGCGCGGTTCCCCGCGGAGAGGACGTATTCCGCGGCGAGGAGGAGCTCCTCGACGGACGACATCATCCCGCGCTTGAGGAGGACGGGCCGGCTGCTCTGCCCGACGGCCTTCAGGAGGGCGAAGTTCTGCATGTTGCGAGCCCCGACCTGGAGCATGTCGGCGAACTCGGCGACCTTCTCGACGTCCTCGGGCGCGACGACCTCCGTCACGACCGGCAGGTGGTACTCGAGCCCCGCACGGCAGAGGAGGTCGAGGCCCGGAATGCCGAGCCCCTGGAACGAGTAGGGGCTCGTCCGCGGCTTGAAGACGCCGCCGCGCAGGACTCGGCCGCCCCCCTCGCGCACGACGCGCGCCGCCTCGAAGAGCTGCGCCTCGTTCTCCACGGCGCACGGGCCGGCGATCACGACGAACCCCTCGCCGAAGACGACGTCTCCGACCTTCACCGGCGTCCGGGCGCCCGGGTCGGTCGCGCGGCGGGCAGCGAGCGGGTAGGCGACCCGGCTCTCGGCGGGGACGGGCGTGCCGGCCGGCCAGGGCTCCGGCGGCGCCGCGTCCGGCAGGAGGTCGACGTCCTTCGGCACCTCGCGCGACGGGTCCGCCTTCCGCGGGTAGCAGCCGAGGACCCGGAGGTAGCGCGCGTTCCTTCCGACTCCCTCGAGGGCCGCCGCGAGGCGGGGGTCGTCCACGTTCCCCTCGACGTCGACGTAGAACTGGTACTCCCACGGCGTCGCCGGCATCGACCGGCTCTCGAGCTTCGTCAGGTTCACGCCCGCCTTCGCGAGCTCCGCGAGGCAGCGCTCGAGGGCCCCCTCGCGGTGGTCCGTGACGAGCAGGAGCGACGTCCGGCAGGGGATCCGCGGGTCGAACCGGAACGGCCGCTTGTGGACGACGACGAACCGCGTCTGGTTGTTCCTCTGGTTCGCGATCGACCGCCGGAGGACGACGAGCCCGTGCCGCTCCCCCGCCTCCTCCGAGGCGATGGCGGCGTTCTCCTCGCTCCCGAGCTCCTTCACCTTCGCGACGCTCGCCGCCGTGTCGAAGAAGCTCTCGGACGACGCCCCGGCGAGGCCGTCGAGGAACTCCGAGCACTGCATGAGCGCCTGGGGGTGCGAGTAGACCCTCCGGATCCGGGCGAGCGGCACCTTCGCGAGGCCGAGGAGGCAGTGCTCCACGGGCCAGACCTCCTCGCCGACGATCGACAGCTTCGACGTGCCGAGGAGCGCGTAGGTCTCGTTGATCCCCCCGGCGACGGAGTTTTCGAGCGGAAGGATCGCGAACTCGCACTCCTCCCGCTCGACCGCCTCCACCGCCTGCCGGAACGACCGGTAGCCGACGAAGATCGGCTCCTCCGAGCGGTCCGCGAAGAACTTCCTCCCCGCGAGGTGGCTGTAGGCCCCCTCCGCCCCCTGGAAGGCGACCCGGAGCAGCGCCGGCTCCTCGTCGATCCCGTTGGCGGCTCGCGTCAGCCGGCTCTCCTGCTGCCTCACGGACGCCTCCACGACGTCCCGGAAGATCTTCACGACGTGGAACGCGTTCAGGCCCCGCCGCTGGGCCTCCCGGCCCACCTTCGAGAGGAGGTCCCGCTCCCGCTCCAGGTCGCGGAGGAGGAGCGCGTGCTCCCGGCTCTTGAGCGCCGCGACCTCGTCGACGACCGCGGAGCGCTCGGCGAGGAGGTCGAGGAGAGCGGCGTCGATCCGGTCGAGCGCCGCCCGGACGTTCGGGAGGTCGCTCACGCACTCCTCCGTCGGCGCGCCGCGGGTGCGGCCGCTCTGCCGCCGCGGAAGGGGCCGGGAAGTCCGGGCGGGACCGGGTGTCCCGGGATCATGGGTAGATTCTGTAGAGCATCCGCGGGTAGGGGATGCACTCGCGCAGGTGGGGCACGCCGCACATCCAGGCCGTGAACCGCTCGAGGCCCATCCCGAAGCCGGAGTGAGGGAACGACCCGTACTTCCGCACGTCGAGGTACCACTGGAACGTCTCGACGGGGAGGCCGTGCTCCCGGATGCGGGAGAGGAGGAGGTCGTGGTCGTGGATCCTCTGCGATCCGCCGATGATCTCGCCGTACCCCTCGGGGGCGAGGACGTCGAGGCCGAGGACGACCTCGGGGTCCTTCGGGTCG
>JAKPXO010000021.1 GCA_029567505.1 Acidobacteriota bacterium | reverse complement strand
GGGGTCGACGTCGTCGCGCTCCTCTCCCCGGCCCGCACGGAGGTGGCGCGATGATCGGCGACCTCGGTTCCGTCGTCGGCGTCGCGATCGGCGTCGTCCTCTTCTTCGGCGCCGCGGCGCTCGTCGTCGTCAAGCGCCTCTTCCACATCTGCTCTCCGAACGAGGTCCTCGTCTTCTCCGGCGGCAAGTCGACCGTCGAGGGGCGCCCCGTCGGCTACCGGATCGTCAAGGGGGGCAGCTCGCTCCGGACGCCGCTCCTCGAGCGCGTCGACCGGATGGACATCACGAACATGACCGTCGACGTCGCCGTGAGCAACGCCTACTCGAAAGGCGGCATCCCGCTCACGATCGCGGGCGTCGCGAACCTCAAGGTCGCCGGCCACCAGCCGCTCCTGAACAACGCCCTCGAGCGGCTCCTCGGCAGGGGGCGCCCCCAGATCATCCAGGTCGCCAAGGACACGCTCGAAGGGAACCTCCGCGGCGTCCTCTCGCAGCTCACCCCCGAGGAGGTCAACCAGGACAAGCTCCGCTTCGCCGAGAAGCTCCTCGAGGAGGCCGAGCACGACCTCTCGCGCCTCGGGCTCGTCCTCGACGTCCTGAAGATCCAGAACGTCGCCGACGACGTCGGCTACCTGAACTCCCTCGGCCGCAAGCAGACTGCCGCGCTCGACAAGAGCGCCCGCGTCGCCGAGGCGCAGGCCCATGCCGAGGCTTCCGTCCGCGAGGCCGAGAACAACCTCTCGGCCCGCCTCGCCCTCGTCGACGCCGAGGCCGCGATCGCCCAGGCCGAGGCCGAGAAGCGGATCACCCAGTGCGTGACGGGCCAGGAGGCCATGATCGCCGAGGAGGTCGGCAAGGTGACCTCGGCGATCGCGAAGGCCGAGGCGGAGCTGAAGGTCCAGAAGGCGCGCATCGAGCAGGTCCGCCTCAAGCTCGAGGCCGACGTCGTCGCCCCCGCCCGCGCCGACATGGAGAAGAAGCAGGCCGAGGCGCGCGGCCGGGCCGCGAAGATCGTCGAGGACGGCCGGGCGACCGCCGCCGTCCTGACGCAGATGATCGAGACCTGGAAGGCCGCCGGCCCGAACGCCCGCGACATCTTCCTCATGCAGAAGCTCCAGAGCGTCATGTCGTCCCTCGTCGAGACGATCCAGAGCGTCAGGGTCGACCGCGTCGCCTACCTCCCCGCCTCCGCGAAGGTCGCGCAGGGGGTCCAGCTCGTCGAGCAGGTCAAGGCCGCCTTCGGCGTCGACCTCGCGAAGGTCGTCGGGAGGCTCGGGGCGCCGGAGGAGAAGGGCTAGGGTCCCTCTCCCAGGAGCCTCCGGCCCAGCTCCCGCAGCCACCGCCCCGCCGGGGTCTCGTCCCCGGCGAGGGCGGAGGCGTTCGGGGCCGCGAGGAGCCGTCGGACCTCGTCGCCGGGCGAATCCAGCTCCGCGAGGACCTCGCGGAGCGTCGCGTGCTCGTGGGAGACGCCGCGTGCGGCCTGCCAACTTGCGCTGTTTTCCGTCCTGCGGCACGCGACCCGCCATCGCATCCTCCCGTGGAGGCAGCCGCATACCGGGGGCGCAGGCCCGCCGAGATGCCCCTGGACGCGTTGTTCGAGTCCCTCTCCGAGACGGTCAATGGAACCGGGGAGGATCTCTTCGAGCGCCGGTATGGCTTCTGGCGCGGCCTCCTCGATGGCGTGGTCGCGCGTTACCTCGACTGCGGCAGTCTCAAGCGAGGCTTCGCACGCATCCGCTGCCTCGATTGCGCCGCCGAGTACCAATCCCCACGTGTCTACTTTCTACGGCTGCTCCCAAGCCGCGAGGAGCCTTCTTGCCAGAGCCTCACACGACGCGGCTATGGTTGCGGCGTCTTCGAGACCCGCACTCGCCCGCACGGCCATGGCGGACCCATGGCCGGTGCGACTCGCGAACAGCTGGCGGAGGTGGGCGCGCGCCTCGCGCGTGACCGCGCCGGCGACCGGATTCTTCTCGAGTCCGGACAGTGTCGTTGCGACCTGCCGGAGGTCGGCTGCCCGCAGGATGCGCAGAATGTCGAGCCCATCCTTCGGAGCCCATCGGTCAGGCGTCGTCTCGCGCTCGGCGATCTTGTGCAGCTTGGCCACGAGCAATGCCGCGAGACCGGCGACCGCGACGCCGTGGGCGCGGGTATCGACAGGATCGAGCGCGGTCAGGCGAACGACGGTGTGGTCGACGATCGCCGCTTCGAGGCCCTTCGCCTTGCGCGCGACCTCCGTGCCGTGAGGCCCCAGGCGTGCGCTACGACGGCCCGGCCCCCCCAACGAGGATGGGACGAGAAGATCGATCTGCACGCCGGAGAGGCTCCACGTGCCGGGCTTGACCGCGAGGTCGAAGCCGGCTGCGCGAAGGGTCTCTGCGAGGATGGGCTCGTCGTCGAGGACGTCCGGGTTGAGCGCGAGGTCGCCATCGGTGGTGAATGGCGCCACCGCCATGTCGCCGGGTCCGACGCGAAGACAGATCGCCTGTGCGCCGACGAGCACCACCGCCTTACGGTGCATACCAAGGGCGTCGAGAGCATCGAGCAGCACCCGTCTAGCGGCGACGTACTCAGGATCGTGTTCCACGTCGCCACTCCTCGACGGTTCCCTTCATCTCGAGCAGGAGCGCCGCTGCCTCTTGCGGTCCGCGCCCGGGGCTCGTCATCAGGTCCACGACCGTCTGCGGAAGCGAGACGGCGATCACCTCCACCCCTGCCTCTCCCGTCGTCACCGGCTTGCGTCGCGTGCGCTCGAACACGACCTCGTCGTACGGCTGAAGGAGCCACACGTTCGCACCGGCCTCGGTGGGGACGAGGTCGAGCGCTCGGGCGGCGGCCTCGGCATCGTCGACGTAGATCATCGCGAGGCGCGTCGGCGCGACGCTCGTCCCGGCGATCGAGCCCGTTGCCGCGTAGCGCGGAAGCCTCGAGAGCTTTGGCCACAAGGCGCCGAGACCGCGCGGCTCGAGGTACGCACCCATCGCGTTGGTCGTGGAGACGCGGTAGTCGTTCGCCCAACGAGCCAGGAGGGCTGCCCAGTCGACGGCGACGATCTGCTTTCGCTCGTCTCGCGTGAGGAGCGCTTCCGTCTCGAGGAAGCTCACGACGCGGGACACCGTTCCCAGCGGCGTCGCCGCAACCCCCGCGAGCGTCCGCACGCCGAACGGCGGCGGGAACTCGCAAAGGGCTCGCACGACACGCGACGCGGCTGCGCCGCGGAGGCTGTGAAGCGGGCGCGGCATTCGGTCGGGATCCTGGCCCGCGCCGACGCCCTCGAGGAAGACAGCGGGGCTGCTTACGACGAGCCTGAGGTTCCCCGTTGCGTCGGCATAGCTCACGCCGGCCTCGGCGAGCAGCTCGCGCGTTCGGCTGCCGAGGTAAGGAGAGACGACGATCGCCCGTTGGACTGCGCTCGCTACCAGCGACGGGACGTCGCGCGGCACCAGCCCCCTGCGCACGACGACCGCGAGGTCAGCCCTTTGCCCGTCCGGGGCACGCAGCGTCAGGACGGCGGACGTCCGCGCAGCTGTCTCCTCTCCCACGACCCATCCGGGAGGCAGCCGTCGACGAACGCCGGCGATCGCCTGCGCCACCGTCGTCCCGTTCATTCTCACGTTCCGCATACCGCGGAACATGCGCTCTTCCGGAACAATTTGCAAGTACGACACCGGCTTCGTTCCGGAATACTCGTCGTTCCACGGGATGCGGAACCCGCCAGGGGAAGGGGGCGATGATCGCTCGAGCCAGGCATCCCGCCTCTTCACTGAGCAGGCTGGCGTCGCGAACCTCGAGGTCGCCGGCCACCGGCCCCTCCTCGCCAACGCCCTCGAGCGCCTCCCCGGCCGGAGGCGCCCCCAGATCATCCAGGTCGCCAAGGCCACGCTCGAGAGGAACCTCCGCGGCGTCCTCTCCCAGCTCAACCCCGAGGAGGTCAACCAGGACAAGCTCCGCTTCGCCGAGAAGCTCCTCGAGGAGGCCGAGCACGACCTCTCGCGCCTCGG
>JAKPXO010000495.1 GCA_029567505.1 Acidobacteriota bacterium | reverse complement strand
TCTCGAGGGGCGTGGGGGGCCGGAAGCGGAGGAGTTCGCCCGCGAGCGCGAGGTCGGCGATCCGGCCGGGGCGGAAGGTCTCGCCGGAGACCCTGTAGCGGACGGGGCGGGACGCGCGGTCACCCAGGAGGTGGAGGACGAACGAGGGGGCGACGCCACGCCCGCTCCCGAGGTTGATCGTTCGCCCCTCCGGCCGGAGGGCGAGCGCGGCGAGGATCCCGTGGACCGCGTCGCCGACGTGGAGGAGGTCGCGCGGCGCGTCGGAGGGGAGGACGATCTCCTCCCCCGCGAGGAGCGACTCGAGGGCGTCCTGCGGGAAGCGGGTCGGCGGCGCTCCCGGGGCGAGGAGGCCGAAGAGACGGAGGACGACCCACGACAGGTACGAGGCGCTGAGGCGCGACTCCTCGACCATGCGCTGCAGGAGAACGGGGTCGCGCCCGGGGTCGATCGGCTCGGCCTCGGTCGCCGGCTGGCCCGCCTCGCCCGGGGGGCCGTAGAGCGCGGCGTCGGAGAGGTGGACGAGGAACGGCTTCTCGTGCGCGCGTGCCGCCTCGAGCATCGCGTCGAGGCCCGGCCCGCCGGGAGGGAAGAGCGCCGCGTTCACGACGGCCCCGGGCCGGGCCTCACGGAAGACCTCGGCCGCGGCGCCGGGGAGCGAGAGGTCGGCCGTGACGACCTTCGCGTTCGGGTAGGCGCGGAGCGTCTCGAGCCGGGCCTCCCGGACGGCCCGGCCGTCCCCCTCCGCGACGAGGGCGTCGACGACCGTCACGTCGGCCCCCTCCTCGAGGAGCTGCCGCGCGACGGCCGAGCCGACGAGGCCGGCGCCGCC
Organism: Acidobacteriota bacterium; assembly: GCA_029567505.1. Taxonomy (GTDB): domain Bacteria; phylum Acidobacteriota; class Thermoanaerobaculia; order UBA5066; family UBA5066; genus UBA5066. Next base: position 8,731 of record JAKPXO010000495.1, on the reverse strand, counting down.
GGCGACGAGGACGCGGAAGGCCACCGCTACTCCCTCGGCTCCGGAGTCGGCGCCGGGCCGAGCGCCTCCGGCGCGGGGGCCGCGCCCTTCGCGGTCGTCTCCTCGTAGCGTGCCTGGATCCCCGAGCGCTGCCGGTTCCTCACGAGCCACCGGAGGAGCTTCGACTCGTTCACGCCGACGAGGATGTCGTCGATCGCCTCGAAGAGGGCCGGGTCGTTCACGATCCGCGCCGCCGTCCCCTCGCCCCGGTCGACCTTCTCGGCGACGCTCGCGAGGCTCGAGGAAATGCGCCGCAGGTCCTCGGTCAGCTCCTTCGCGAACGCCTCGTCGCGGACGAGCTTCGGCAGGAGGCCGGAGCCGGAGGAGAGCTCCCGCGAGAAGCCCGAGAGGCCCTCCGCCGTCGCGTTCAGGGAGTCGACCATCGCGAAGAACTTCTTCTTCCCCTCCGGGTCGCCGAGAAGCGCGGGGACGAGCCCCTCCCCGTCGCCCGCGCCCCTCTCGACGGCGGCGAGGAGCTTTCGGAGCGAGGCGGCGGAGGCCGCGAGCTCGGCGGCGACCTCGTCGCCGAGCTTCTCGTCGGCGACGAGCCGGCCGACGAGCCCCTTCCCGGCCCGCACGTCGGCGAGAAGGGCGTTCGTCGCGGCGATCGTCTGCCGGAGGCTCCGCGAGAGCTCCTTCCCTTCCGGAGAGGCGCTCGTCATCTCGCCGAGGAACCCCTCCCCCTTCTCGACCCGTCCGAGGATCGTCTTGAGCGACTCGGCGACGGAGTTCACGTTCTCGAAGAGGTCCCCGGAGCCGGCGAGGATCTTGTCCAGCTCGCTCCCACGGATCGCCGCGATCTCCGATCCCGGCTCGAGGAGGGGCGTCTCGGGGGAGCCGGGCGTCACCTCGAGGTATTTGTCGCCGAGGAGGCCGATCGTCTTGATCTCCACCCGGCTGTCGGTCCTCACGAGGTGCCGGTAGCGGCGCTCGATGTCGAAGCGGACGGTGAGGTCCTCGCCGGGGCTCTTCGGGACCTCGACCTCCTGGACCGCGCCGACGGTGACGCCCGCGAGCCGGACCTGGTTCCCTCCGGAGAGCCCCTGCGAGTTCGGGAAGCGCGCGAAGTAGCTGGAGCGGGCGAGGAAGAAGCCGGTCTTTCCACCGACGACGACGACCATGACGGCGAAGAGGAGGATCGCGGTGAAGACGATGACCCCGACGCGGGAACGGGTGCGGCTGTCGGCTTTCACGGTGCGACGGTCTCCCTCAGGCTCCGGCCTCCTCCGCGGCGAGGAACGCGCGGAGGGCGGCGACGTCGGAGCTCCGCGCCTCGCCGGGGGTCCCGACGAAGGCGAAGCGCCCCTTCTCGAGGAACGCGATCCGGTCGGCCACGAAAAGGGCCGAGGCGATGTCGTGGGTGACGACGACGGAGGTCGTCGCGAGGCGCGAGTTCAGGTCGACGATGAGGCGGTTGATCGTCATCGCCGTCACGGGATCGAGGCCCGTCGTCGGCTCGTCGTAGAGGAGGACGTCGGGCTTGAGCGCGATCGTCCGGGCGAGGGAGACGCGCTTCTTCATCCCGCCGGAGAGCGAGGACGGGAGGAGCGGCAGGACGTCGGGGCCGAGGTCGACGAAGCCGAGGACCTCCGTCACCCGCGCGGCGATCTCCTCGCCGGTCATCTTCGTGTGCTCGAAGAGGGCGAAGGCGACGTTCTCGAAGACCGTCATCGAGTCGAAGAGCGCCCCCATCTGGAAGAGCATCCCGACCTTCCGGCGGACCTCCCCGAGCTCCTCCTCCGCGAGGCGCGACACCTCGACGCCCTCGACGAAGACCGACCCCGCGTCGGGCTGGGTGAGGCCGTTCATGTGCCGGAGCGTGACCGACTTGCCGCTTCCCGAGCCGCCCAGGATGACGAGGACCTCGCCCCGCGCGACCGCGAGGTCGACGGCGTCGAGGACGACCTTCTCTCCGAAGGCCTTCGAGACAGCGCGGAGCTCGACGACGGGCTCGCTCATCCGATCGGCAGCGCGATGAAGAGCTTGGAGAGGAAGAAGTCGGTGATGAGGATCGTGATCGAGGCGACGACGACGGCGACGGTCGTCGCGCGGCCGACGCCGTCGGCGCCGCCGGTGGCCGAGAGGCCGTTGTAGCAGCCGATGAGGGCGATCTCGAGGCCGAAGAACGGCGTCTTGCAGAGGCCGTGCATCAGGTCGTTGAACGAGAGCGCCTGCAGGGTCGTCGAGAGGTAGAAGCTCGCCCCTATCTTCAGCTCGAAGACGGCGATGAAGAGCCCTCCGAGCATCCCGTGGAAGATCGCGATGAGCGTCAGGACCGGGAGCATGACCGTCAGCGCGACGACGCGCGGGAGGACGAGCTTGCGGATCGGGGAGGAGCCGAGGGCCCGCAGGGCGTCGACCTGCTCCGTGACGGCCATCGTCCCGAGCTCGGCCGTGATCCCGGCGCCGCAGCGGGCGGCGAGCATGAGGGCGGTCAGGACGGGGCCGAGCTCGCGGGCGAGGGAGAGGATGACCGCGCGGCCGACGAAGAGCTTCCCGCCGAACTCCGCGAGGGAGTGCGCCGTCTGGAGGGCGAGGACCATCCCGGTGAAGAGGCAGGTCAGGTTCGCGACCGAGATCGACTGGACGCCGAGGGCGTCCATCTGCCGGAGGATCTCGCCCCCTTCCCACCGCCTCCGCCCCTCGCGCACGATCGACCATGCGAGGAGGCCGAGGCCCCCGAGGTGGGAGACGACCTTCCGGAACCAGCGGCGGAGCCGCGGGAGGGTCCAGAAGGGGGCCGGCCGGCCGTCGGGTGCGGACGCTTCGGACACGCGGGCGATTGTACGGGCGGCCCGGTAGACTTCCGCTCCGATGCAGCTCCTCTACACGACGTGGGTGTGGCTCTTCGGGCTCCTCGTCACTCCCGTGTTCGGCACGCTCGCCATCCTCACCTCCTGGATCCCGCCGCGGGGCCGCGTCTACCAGTACTGGGCCCGCTGGTGGTCCCGGACATTCCTGGCCGGGGCGGGAATCGACGTGAGGGTGGAGACGTCCGAGGCCGCGCGCACGGTCCCTGAGGCGATCTTCATGGCGAACCACACCTCGGCGGCCGACATCGTCGTCCTCTTCGTCGCGCTCGCGCGGGACGTCCGCTTCGTCGCGAAGAAGCAGCTCTTCTGGATCCCCTTCCTCGGCTGGTCAATGTGGCTCGCCGGCTTCATCCCCGTCGACCGCGAGAACAAGGAGAAGGCGCGCGAGGCGTTCGACCAGATCGGGAAGCAGCTGAGGAAGGGCGCCTCGATCCTCGTCTTCCCCGAAGGAACCCGCTCGCGGAACGGGAAGCTCGGGGCGTTCAAGAAGGCGGGGTTCCTCCTCGCGATGCGGACCTCTCTCCCGATCGTCCCGGTCGGCATCTCCGGGGCGCGGGCGGTGCTCGGCGCGGACGGGCTGCTCGTCCGGCGGGGGCGCATCGAGGTGAGGGTCGGCGACCCGATCCCCTCGGACGGCTACACGTTCGCCCGGCGGGCGGAATACGTCGAGAGAGTGCGGGCCGAGATCCTCCGGCTCGGCGATTCGGCGGGGTAAGATCCGCCGGCCGCGCGGCGCCGGGCGACGGGCCCGCGGAGGCCGGCCGCCCCGCCGGCCACATCGATCGGAGGTCCACCGTGTCGAACCTGAACGAGGACGCCGTCCTCGAAGCGCTCCGGAAGGTCAAGTACCCCGGCTTCTCCCGGGACATCGTCTCCTTCGGCTTCGTGAAGGACGTGGCCGTCGGCGGCGGGAACGTCTCGTTCCGGCTCTCGATGACGACGGCCTCCGCGGAGATCGCCGAGCAGATCCGGGTCGAGGCGGACGCGGCGCTCCGGACGCTCCCGGGGGTCTCGGCGGTCACCATCAAGGTCGAGACGGGGCAGGCGCCGGTGAACCTCTCAGGGGCGCAGGGCGCGCGCCCCGACGTCCTCCCCGAGACGCGCTTCACGGTGGCCGTCGCCTCGGGGAAGGGGGGCGTCGGCAAGTCGACGGTGGCCGCGAACCTCGCCCTGGCGCTCCGGCAGCTCGGCTACACGGTTGGCCTCCTCGACTGCGACATGTACGGCCCGTCGCAGCAGATGATGATGGGGATCGACGAGAAGCCGTTCCTCAACGACGAGGAGAAGATCGTCCCGATCGAGCGTTTCGGCGTCCGCGTCATGTCGCTCGGCTTCCTGATGGACGTCGACACGCCGGTCATCTGGCGCGGGCCGATGATCTACAAGGCGATCGAGCAGTTCCTCGGCGACGTGGCGTGGGGGAAGCAGGACTTCCTCATCGTCGACCTCCCGCCCGGTACGGGCGACGCGCAGCTGACGCTGACGCAGAAGGTCGCCCTCTCGGGGGCCGTCATCGTCTCGACCCCGCAGGACGTCGCCCTCATCGACGCCCGCAAGGGGCTCGCGATGTTCCAGAAGGTGAACGTCCCCGTCCTCGGCCTGATCGAGAACATGAGCGGCTTCGAGTGCCCGAAGTGCGGCCACGTCGAGCCGATCTTCAAGACGGGCGGCGGCGAGCGGACGGCCCGGGAGCTGAACGTCCCGTTCCTCGGCCGTGTCCCGCTCGACCCGCGCGTCGCCCTCTCCGGCGACGCCGGCATGCCGATCGTCGCCGCCGAGCCCGACTCCGCCTCGACGAAGGCCTTCCTCGACCTCGGCCAGGCCGTCGCGAAGGCCGTCGGGGCGTAACCAGACCCCTGGGGGGTACCGGGGCACGAGAGCACGGGGGAGGGGAGCCTCACCCCGGGGGTGGGTCCCACGGCCGCCTGCTCCGCGCGGCCGTCCCGCTTACGAATCCGCTGCGGTCGGGCGGGGCGCCCGCGCGAGCTCCTCGCTGCGCCCGTCAGACACGCGCGCGGGCTTCACCCCCACCCGCTCCTCGCGTATTCGAGCGGGTCCCCGGCCGTGCTCGGGGGCGGCTCGCGGGACCCACCCCCGTGGCTCGGCCGCCCGGAGCGATCACGAGTAGGGGTCATCGCGAGTAGGGGTCAGATCTACCTTCTACACTCTACGGGTGGCGTGCGGGCTCGCGGCGCGGCGGTCGACGTCGTCGGAATCGACGACGCCGATCGGAAGGGCCGGAGTGCCGTCCTGGGCCTGGCTGGTTGATGTGCCTCTCGGACGCGACAATGTGGGGACTGATGACCAGAACCGATCGACGCATCGGGCGGGCACTGGCCCTGCTGGCCTTCCTCGCCCTCGCCGCGCTGGGCCACCACACGTGGGGCACGGTCGACGCGATCCAGCGACTCGCGGTCACGAACGCCGTGCTGACGAGGGGAAGCGTGGTCACGCCCGAGTACGGGCCGGTGAAGTACGGGCCTCTTCAGCCGTTCCTCATGCTGCCCACGTACGCGCTCGGCTACGGCATCGGTGAGCTGGCTCGGGCACCGGAGCCCGGTCGCGTGGGCTACCGAGTCACCGCCTTCCTTTTCACCCCCGTGCTCGTCAGCCTGCTGGTTTACCTCTGGTACGGGTTCGCGCGACGCTGGGGCCAGGACCGGGCGAGCGCGGCTGTCGGAGCGTGGACGCTTCTGTGGTGCACCCTGGTGCTGCCGTATTCACGCCTGCTCTTCTCGGAGCTGCTGTCGGCCATCATGCTTCTCGCAGGCGTCGCCTGTCTGTTCGTCCCGCGAGACGAAGACCGGCGTCCTGTCGGATTCTTCTTCCTTGCGCTGGCATCGCTGAACTACGTGGTCTTCGTCCCGGTTCTCCTCGTCGCGTGCGCGGCGCTACCGCTCTACGAGCTGGGGCGAGCTCGGCCCGGTGAAGCGCGCCGGGCGATCATCTCGGGAGCGGCCGCGATCCTGTTCGCGCTCGTCGGCTGGGGTGCCTACAACGTCGCGCGCTACGGTACGCCGCTGCGCTTCGGGTACGCCGGCGAGTCGTTCTCTACCCCTCTCCTCGAAGGGCTCTACGGTCTGCTCGCGTCGCCGGGGCGCGGGCTCCTGTACTACTCGCTCCCCACGGCCGCGGCCGTCGTCCTGGCCGTCCGTGGTGTCGCGACCTGGCGCGATCCGGCAGGGGTGCGAGACGCGTCCGCGCTGCTCCTCTTCGGCTCGTACCTCCTGCTCTACGCGCGCTGGGGGTCCTTCGAAGGGGGATGGTGCTGGGGGCCTCGCTTTCTGATCCCGTTCATCCCCCTGGTGCACGTCGCCCTGCTCGCGCTCCTTCCGCGACTCCGGGTCGCCTTCTACTCGGTCTGCGCCGCGGGCCTCCTGGCGAATGCGTGGGAGTACTCCATCGAGTGGGGGCCCTATGAGAAGGCGATGTTCGGGAACGGAATGATCGACTATCGCCGGAGCGTCTTCGAGCTGGAGTACGTCTCCGCGCTGCACGGCTTCGCGGGCTCGACCTCGATCGAGCGCCTTCTCCAGTTCGCGGGAATCGCGTTCCTGAGCTCCTTCCTCGTCGCGCGAGTCGTTCGCCGCCACATCGCTGCGGGAGAATCCGGCGAGGCAACCGGTTGAGGACACGCGAGTCAGTTCCGACCCACTCGGATTCAGGTCTGCCATCTACGCTCTACGCACCGACTGCGAGTGGGGAGGAACGCGGTGTCGTCGTGCCGAAGGTCGATTCCGCGATCGCACCGCGCCGATGTGCTCGAGTCTTGCCGCGTCGGGGGGCCCTCGTGCCGCCCGCTGGGCGGCCGCAAGCGTTGACATCGCCCGGCGCGGGGGAGGGGTGCGCCCCGCGAGGCGACCGTTCGAGCACGCGCGGGGCCCCGCACGGCTCCGCGAGCAGGCCGCCGGGGGAAGAGCGCGCACCGATTCGAGGAGCGCAGCGACGAGCTTGCGCGCTCGCCGGTGGCCCGCGCAGCGGGGCCGAGGACGCAGAAGCATGCGAGAACTCCTGTGTGGTTGGGGGTCCGGGGGGCGCGCGAAGCTCAGCCCCCCGGCGAGCGCGGGTCGCGCGCGCGCAGAGGGCGCCGGCGGGGCGCACCCCTCCCCCGCGCCCCCGGATCGTGGACGAGCGCCTCGCCTCCACCGGAAACGGCCCGGCGTTTCTGCCGGGCCGTTATCAACTCGAAGAGCTCAGGGTGCTCCGGGTCGCTCCCCGGTCCCCGCCCCGGGTCAGGCGATCGCGGCCTGCCGGGCGTCCTTCGCCCGCTTGATCATGGAGACGAGGCCCCCGGCCATCATCACGTAGAAGCCGGCCTAGACGAGGGCGATGAGGGGTTTCGTCGTGACGTCGATGGAGAAGGACTCGGGGACGGCGGGCTTCAGGTCGCCGGCCGGGTCGAGGCCGAGGAGCTCGAGCTCGACGGCGGCGTCGTTCGGGGAGACGCGGCGGATGCGGACCTGGCCGCTGTCGGTTCCGGGGAGGGGCGAGAGCGGGTTCTCGAAACGCTGCCCTTCGCCGCCGCCGAGCGTGACGACGAACTTCGGGGTGACCTCCGAGGTCGCGCCCGCGGAGGTGACGGCGAGCTTCGTGCCGATGGTGAAGGCGCCGCCCTCCGTGTGGGCCCCCTCGGTCGAGAACTCGAGGAAGCGGACGTTCACGCCGTGGACCGTCTTCTCCTCGCCCTTCCGAAGCACCGCGAGCGCTCCCTCCGCGCGGGGCGGGGCGCCCGGCTCGTAGGCCTGGGGCGAGACGTAGAGGTCGAAGAAGAACGACTTCCTCACGTCGGGGTTCGCCATGAGCTGGCCCGACTTCTCGTTCGTGTAGAGCTTCGGATACGCCTTCCACGTCGCCTTGCCGTCGCTGACGGTCACCTCCATCGCTTGCTTGGCGCGGCGGTCGGCGAGCTTCGTCATGTCGAGCTGGGACTGCGTCTTCACGACGCCGTCGTCGTTGACGAAGTAGAGGCCGGTGAACGTGAAGCTGATCGGGCGGCCGTGCTGCTCGATCACGAGCGGACGGTTCCGGTGGAGCGTCACCTGGGTCTTCACCTCGTAGGCGCCGGAGATCAGGATGCCGACGAGCATGATCGCGGTGCCGACATGGGCGAGGTAGCCCCCGGCGCTCGCGATCGCCTTGCGCCTCACGAAGAGGACCAGGATCTCCGCGGAGGAGGCGAACCCGAAGACCGCGGCGCCGAGGAAGAGGAGGTCGACCGGCTTCCTCACTCCGAGGAAGAGGAAGAGGACGACGCCGAGGACGCCGAGGAGCGCCGGGAGGGCGACCTTCCTCCCGACGGCCGCCCACGTCTCGCCGCGCCAGGAGACGAACGGCACGAGGGCGATGAGGAGCGCCATGACGATGGCGAGCGGCGTGTGGGTGACGTCGTAGAAGCTCGTCGCGACCTGCGAAGCCTTGCCGCCGATGCGCGTGAGGATCGGCGCGGACGTTCCGAGGAGGATGACGAGGCCCGACGCGCAGAAGAGCGTGACCGCGAGGATGAAGAGGACGGAGCGCGAGAGGAACGGCTCCTCCTTCTCCAGGCCCGTCGCGGGGTCGATCTCGTTGACGACCGGGATCTCCCTCCAGCGATAGGCGAGGAGCGCGAGGCCGCCGAAGAGGAAGACGAGGATGATGGCGACGAGCCAGCCGGTGATCCCGAGGTCGACGAAGGAGTGGACGGAGAAGTCGGCGAGGACGCCGGAGCGGGTCAGGAACGTGCCGTAGAGGATGCAGCAGAACGCGAGGATCGCGAGGATGACGTTGATCTTCCGGTGCTTCTCGCGCGTCTTCTGCAGGTACATCCCGTGGACGAGGGCCGTCGTCGCGAGCCACGGGACGAGGGAGGTGTTCTCGACCGGGTCCCAGGCCCAGTAGCC
>JAKPXO010000493.1 GCA_029567505.1 Acidobacteriota bacterium | reverse complement strand
GGTCGCCCCGACGATCGGTCCCCCCTTCGCGTCCGTGACCGTCCCCACGATCCGGGCCTGGGGGCCCGCGAGGGCGATCCCGCTGACGGCGATCAGGATCGCGATCAGCGCGGCCGAGAGCGTCTTCTTCTGGTTCATCTCTACCTCCGGGGGTGGACCCTGCCACCAACCCGTCATTCTAGCGAAAGCCGTGCCGACGCGGCCGACTGGGGGCCGCTCCAACCGGACTCCGCAGGGGACGGCGCGCGGCACGGGCCTTTCGACGGCCGCCGGTCGCTTCTACACTCCGCGCGTGCCGAATCGGCTGTTTCGATGGCTTCGCGGCGCGCGGCCGCCCGCCGGGGACGGCGAGCGCCTCGCGCCCGCCGCGAGCGTCGCTCCGGGCGTGACGGTGCACGCCGCGTCGACGGCCGCCGAGCTCGGCGCCGGGGCGGCGCGGGGCGGCGTCTCCTGCCTGGGGCCGTTCGATCCCTCCGCCGCCCGGGACGGTCATGCGTGGGCCGGCGTCGTCCTCGCCGGCGGGTCCGCGGGGGAGGTCTTCTTCGCGGCGGGAGGCACGCTCGATCTTCCTGCAGGCGTCGCCGTGCTTCTCGACGGCGCCCGGACGGCGGAGGAGGGGGCGCCGGGCCGGATCGGGCGCGAGACCCTCGCCGGCTCCGTCGTCCCCGGCGTCACCGGCGCCCGCCTCCTCCACCGGAGCAGCGCGCGCTCCGTCCTCCGCCTCGGGCCGCCGCCGGCCGCGCGCTGGGCGGTGGAGGGGCTGCGGAGCGTCGCGGTCCTCGCCGGGAAGCTGACGCTCGTCGACGGCGAGGAGGCGCGCGACGTGCGCGCGGGCGAGGTGGCGTTCGTCGCGGAGCCCGCCGCGACGCTCCACGTCCAGGCGGGAAACGACGCGGCTCTCGCGATCGGCTTCGGCCGGCCCGAGCTCTCGGTCCGGCTCGGGTAGCCTTCTCAGCCCTCGTGCCGGGGCGCTCGGACGCGCCGGCCGAGGAGCGCGGAGAGCGCGTCGGCGCTCGAGCGGAAGGCGAGGTCGAGCCGGTCGACCTCCTCCGGCGCGAACCACCCCACCTCGAGCGTCTCGTCGGCGGCATACGGCTCCGGGCTCTCCGAGAGGAGAGAGGCCCGGTAGGCCGCGACGATCACCGGGCGTCCCGGATAGGAGTAGACGCCGAGGAGCCCTTCGATTCGCGCGAGCGCCCCGCACTCCTCGCGCGTCTCGCGCAGCGCGGCCTCCTCGAGCGTCTCGCCCCGGTCGACGTGGCCGCCCGGGAAGACCCAGAGCCCGTAGCCCGGCTCGATCCCGCGCCGCACGAGGAGGACCCGGCCGTCGCGGACGACGAGGCAGCCGGCGGCGACCTTCGGGTCGATCCAGTGGACCGCGCCGCACGCGGGACAGACGGGGACGACCTTGCCGTCCCCGGCGCCGACCGACCGCTCCTCGAGCCTCTGTCCGCACTGCGAGCAATAGAGAGGACGCGCGTACACGTTCCGAGCCTACCGCGGACCGCGTCGCGGGCGCCGGCGCGGCAGGAACCGTGAGTTCCGTCACGGATCGCGCCCTGCTCGTCCCGAGCGGAGGACGGCGCGCCTTGACCTCTTCCCGGACGGTGACCAGAATACGCGGCTCGAATGGCGTGCCCGGAGGTCGTGGGATGAGCAGGCACTGGACGCAGGACGAAATCCGCTGGCTGAACGCCAACGTGGAACGGATGGATCTCCCGAGCGTCTCCCGCGCGCTCGGCGTGCCTCTCGTCGAGGTCGAGCGGAAGCTCGCGGAGCTCCGGGCGGACGCGGCCGCGGCTCAGCGGAAGCCGCCCGCCACGCACCGGGAGGCCGCCCGCGAGCTGACCCACGCGCGGAAGCTGTTCGAGAAGGGGATGGAGCACCTGCACCGCCGCGAGATGCCGGCGGCCGCCGCCTGCTTCTCCGAGCTCCTCGAGCTCCGGCCCGACGAGCGGGAGCTCGTCGACCGCGCGCGGACGTTCCTCGCCGTCGCGCGGAACGGGAAGTCCGCGAAGGAGAAGCCGCTGCGCGACCCGGCCGAGATCTACCACGCCGCCGTGTTCGAGAAGAACCGCGGGAACTGCGCGACGGCGATCGAGCTGGTCCGCTCGGCGGACGCGCAGGCCGACCCGGACGGGCGGCTCGCCTACCTCGCGGCGTGCTGCTACGCCCTCCACGGCCGCCCCGACGAGGCGCTCGAGAGCCTGCGGGCGGCGATCGCCGCCTCCGACCAGAACCGGATCCAGGCGCGCCTCGAGGCGGACCTCGCGCCGCTCCGGGCGCAGCCTCGGTTCGAGGCGCTCGTCGGGCGGGCCTGAACGTGTCGGCCGCCACCGCCGTCGTCCTCCTCGCCGCCGGGCGTGGGGTCCGGATGAAGTCCGCCCGTCCGAAGGTCCTCCACGAGGCGGCGGGCCGGCCGCTCGTCGACCACGTCGTGAAGACGGCGCGCGCGTTCCTCGCGGGGCGTCCCGGCTCGAAGCTCGTCGTCGTCGCGGGCGCGGGGCGCGAGGAGCTCGTTCCGCACCTCGCCCGAACCGCGCCCGAGGCGCTCGTCGTCGTCCAGGACCCTCCGCGCGGGACCGGCGACGCCGTCCGCGTCGCGCTGCCGGCGCTCGGCGACGCGGCGCGCGTCGTCGTCCTGGCCGGCGACGTCCCGCTCCTGACCGCCGCCTCGCTCGCCCGCCTCGACGAGGCGCTCGACGCCGGGGCCGGGATCGCCGTCCTCACCGCGCTCCTCGCGGACGCGGGCGCCTACGGGCGCGTCGTGCGCGACGCGGCGGGGCGGTTCGCGCGGATCGTCGAGGCGAAGGACGCGAGCCCCGAGGTGCGCGCGCTCGGCGAGATCAACTCCGGCATCTACGCCTTCGACCGCGCCCTGCTCGAAAGG
>JAKPXO010000492.1 GCA_029567505.1 Acidobacteriota bacterium | reverse complement strand
GGGGTCGGCAAGAGCGAGTGCGCCCTCGCCCTCGTCCAGCGCGGCCACCGGCTCGTCGCCGACGACCTCGTCGTCGTGAAGCGGTTCCACAACGACGCGCTCGTCGGCTCCTCGGCCGGCGTCATCCGTCACCACATGGAGCTGCGCGGCCTCGGCATCGTGAACGTCCCGCTCCTGTTCGGCGTCGCCGCGGTCCTCGAGAAGCACACGGTGGAGCTCGTGATCCGCCTCTCGCACTGGGTCGAGGGCGTCGAGTACGACCGGCTCGGCCTGGACGAGGAATCCGAGGCGATCCTGGGCGTCCCGGTCCCCCTCGTCCGGATGCCGGTCGCGACCGGCCGGGACGTCGCTCTTCTCGTCGAGATCGCCGCCCGCAACCACCTCCTCAAGAGGAGGGGATACAACGCGGCGCGCGAGATGGCGGACCGGGTCCACGAGGAGATCGCCCGCCGGACCGGTTCGACCGACAGGGAGCGCCGACGGGGCCGCCGGCGGCCTCGCACCGGGGGTGGCGCGTGACGGGCCCGCGGGACGACCAGCGGCTCCTCGTCGTGACCGGACTCTCCGGATCGGGGAAGTCGTACGCGGCGCGAGCCCTCGAGGACATCGGCTACAACACGATCGACAACCTCCCGCTGGCGCTCCTCCGGAGCTTCGTGGAGGAGGCCGCGCGTGGGAAGGGCGGGCCCGGCCGCAACGCGGTCGTCCTCGACGTGAGGAACCCCGGCTTTGCCGAGGCGTTCCCGCCCCTCCTCGACTCCCTGCGACCGGTGCTTCCTGTGACGGTCGTCTTCCTCGAGGCGGACGAGCCGACCATCTTCCGGCGCTTCTCGGAGACTCGTCGACCGCATCCCCTCGCCGTGGACCGCACGCTCGCCGAAGCGATGGCGACGGAGCGGAGTCTCCTCGCCGAGGTGAAGGGGAAGGCCGATCTCGTCCTCGACACGACCGCGATGACCGTCCACGAGCTCCGGTCGGTCCTCGCCGAGCACTTCCGGTCGCCCGGGGACCCGGGGGTCCTCGCGGTCTCGATCCTCTCGTTCGGGTTCAAGCACGGGGTCCCGCCCTCGATCGACCTCTGCTTCGACGTGAGGTTCCTCGCGAACCCCCATTTCGTCCCCGAGCTCCGCCACCGGACGGGCCGCGACCCGAACGTCGCCCGGTTCATCGAGGAGGGGAGCGCCACGGGCCCGTTCTACGGCCGGCTCCTCGACTTCCTCCTCTTCTGCCTCCCGAACTACCGGCGTGAGAACCGCGCCTACCTGACGATCGGCGTCGGGTGCACGGGAGGACGCCACCGCTCCGTCTACGTCGCCGAGCGGCTCGGCCGCGACCTCGCCGCGGCGGGGTACCCCGTCCGCGTCTCGCACCGCGACGACAACCGGGAAGGACCATGAAGAACCCCGACGCTCCCGTCGCCGACGCCGCAGGCTCCGTCGGCATCCTCCTCCTCTCCCACGGCCCGCTGGCCGACGCGCTGCGCGAGACGGTGCAGGTCCTGGAGCCGCAGCCCGGCGAGCCTCTCGGGGCGCTGTCGCTCGCCTGGGACGAAGCGCCGGAGCACGCGAGCGAACGCCTCCAGCGGGCGATCGCCGATGCCGACCGCGGGCGCGGCGTCGTCCTCCTGACCGACATGTTCGGCGGGACGCCCTCGAACCTGGCGCTCGCCTTCCTCCAGAAGGGGCGGATCGAGATCGTGACCGGCGTGAACCTCCCGATGGTCGTGAAGGCGCGCGCCCTCGCGCGAGAGGGGAAGGAGCCGGGCGAGATGGCGCGGACGCTCGTCGAGAAGGGACGTCGCTCGATCGTCGCCGCGGGCGAGCTGATGGAGACGGAGAAGCGGACCGCGTGATCGAGAAGACGGTCGTCCTCAAGAACCGGCTGGGACTCCACGCCCGCGCGGCCGCGAAGCTGGTCCACACCGCCGCGCACTACTCGTCGCGGATCACGCTCTCGAAGGACGGCGAGGACGTCGACGGCAAGAGCATCCTCGGCCTCCTCCTCCTCGCCGCGGGGAAGGGGACGCCGATCGTGGTCCGGACGGACGGCGACGACGAGGCCGAGGCGATGCGCGCCCTCACGGACCTCGTCGACCGGCGCTTCGACGAGTCCGAGTAGCCTCGGGCGCGAGGCTACAATCGAGGGGCATGAAGCGGTCCCTCTCGCTCACCGGAATCCCGGTGTCTCCCGGCATCGCCGTCGGCCGGGCCGTCGTCTGCATCGGCCGGTCCGACTCCACGCCTCGGCGGGACCTCGACGCCGACGAGGTGCCGGCCGAGCTCGAGCGGCTCCGGCTCGCCGTGGAGTCGGCGATCCGCGAGATCGGCGACATGGCGGGACAGGTCGAGACGCGCCTCGGGAAGGAGTACGCCGCGATCTTCCAGGCGCACGCGCTCTTCCTCCGGGACCCGTCCTTCCTCGGGCCGATCGAGAAGAAGGTCCGGCTCGAGAAGGTGAACGCGGAGTGGGCCGTCGAGGTCGTGGCGGACGCGCTGGCAGCGCGGCTTCGGGACCTTCCCGACAAGGACCTCGCGCTTCGGGCGTCCGACCTCGACGACATCGCTACGATCCTGAAGCGGGGCCTCGGCGAGGGAAGCGGCGCCGTCGACCGACTGGCGACCCTCCCCTGGGACTCCTGCGTCCTCGTCGCCGACGAGCTGACGCCGTCGGACGCCGTCCGGATCCCCCGCGACAAGGTCGTCGCCTTCGTGACCGAGCGTGGGGGGAAGACCTCCCACGCCGCAATCCTCGCGCGCTCCTTCGGTCTGCCGGCCGTCGTCGCCGTTCCGAAGCTCCTCGCGTCCGTCGGAGAAGGGGACCGCGTGATCGTCGACGGCCGGGAGGGCGTCCTGTGGCGCGAGCCCTCGGAGGACGTCCTCACGCTCTTCCGCGAACGTCAGGGACGCGACGCGACCCGGGAGCTCTCGCTGAAGGAGCGGAGCCTGTCGGGAACCGCGACGACCCGGGAC
>JAKPXO010000489.1 GCA_029567505.1 Acidobacteriota bacterium | reverse complement strand
GCTTTCGCGCCTCAGCGTCAGTACCGGTCCAGGGAGCCGCCTTCGCCACTGGTATTCCTCCCAATATCTACGCATTTCACCGCTACACTGGGAATTCTGCTCCCCTCTCCCGGACTCAAGTCTCGCCGTATCAAAGGCACGTCCCGGGTTAAGCCCGGGGATTTCACCCCTGACGCACGAGACCGCCTACGCGCCCTTTACGCCCAATAATTCCGAGTAACGCTTGCCCCCTCCGTATTACCGCGGCTGCTGGCACGGAGTTAGCCGGGGCTTCCTTTGCCGGTACAGTCAAGACGGGGCTGATTAGCACCCCGCTGATTCTTCCCGGCCGACAGGAGTTTACAATGCAGAGCACCTTCATCCTCCACGCGGCGTTGCTGCGTCAGGCTTTCGCCCATTGCGCAAAATTCCCCACTGCTGCCTCCCGTAGGAGTCCGGACCGTGTCTCAGTTCCGGTGTGGCCGATCACCCTCTCAGGCCGGCTACCGATCGTCGCCTTGGTGGGCCGTTACCCCGCCAACTAGCTAATCGGCCGCGGTCCCCTCTGGATGCGCCAGGCCTTGCGGTCCCCGGCTTTGCTCTCCCAGGCCGACGCCCGAGAGACATCATGCGGTATTGTCCCGAGTTTCCCCGGGGTATCCCCCACATCCAGGCAGGTTAACCACGTGTTACTCACCCGTTCGCCGCTTTACTCAGGATTGCTCCCTTTCGCGCACGACTTGCATGTGTTAGGCACGCCGCCAGCGTTCACTCTGAGCCAGGATCAAACTCTCCAAAAAAAGTTTGAAACTTGTCTCAACGCTCGGCCCGAAGGCCCCGCGCAGAAGTGCGTTTTACTGAAGGCCCCGACGCCAGCGGCGCCGAAGCCCGGGCTCGTCCCGCCGGACAAGCCCCTCAAAGGAATCACGTAAACCCCCATGAGGACTGGACTTACGCCCACCCTCACGGGTTCGTCTCTGTTCAGTTTTCAAGGAACCGGTGCCGTCCAGCGGCGGATTCCCAGTCTCTCGCAGGCAGCCTTTGAAGTCAAGAGCTTTTTTCGGGGGCCGCCCGGAGGCGGGCTCCTGTCAGAAAGCGCTCTCGGATTTTCTCGGGTTTTGCTCGCTGGAAAGATCGGGCCCGGGCATCGCCGGGGGAGGGGAAGATACGGAAGTTGCCCCGGGATGTCAAGCGCAAACCTTCGGCGAGCGAAAAAAGGCGCGCCGGAGATCGGACGGTCACTCCCTCGTAAGGGAGGACACCGGGTGAGGGCGACCCGGCGTCCAAGACCGAGAACCCGCTCCGGCGCGAGGAGAGAGCGTCGTCCCATGCGCCGACCGAAACCTAACCCGCTATGGGTCAATAGGTTCCCACCGCCGCACCTTTCCGTCTGTTTGCTTGAGAGGGAGGCTAAGCCTGTCGATCGGGCGTCGCAATCCCACTAAAGTGGGATTTCGTCTCGAAGAACGTGCCTACGGTCACGCTTCGGTGTTCCCGGGGGCCGGAAACCGGAGGCAGCGCCCCTCGATCACCCAGCCCCCGTCCAGAAGGGCCGCGAGGGTGGCCGGGTAGAGGCGGTGCTCGGCTTCGAGGATGCGGGCCGCCAGGTTCGCCGCGTCTTCGCCCGGCCGGACGGGAACAGCCTCCTGGCCGGCGATCGGGCCGGTGTCGGTGCCCGCGTCGACGAGGTGGACGGTCGCGCCCGCGACCTTCACGCCGTGCTCGAAGGCCTGACGCTGCGCCTCGAGGCCCGGAAACGCGGGGAGAAGGGAGGGGTGAACGTTGACGATCCGCCGCTCGAACCGCTCGACGAAGGCCGGTGAGAGGACGCGCATGAAGCCCGCGAGGCAGACGACGTCGGTCCCGGCGGAGCGTATGCGCCCGGCGAGGCGTGCTTCGTGCGCGGCGCGCGGCTCGCCGCCCCGCTCCTCGACCGCGGCCGCGATCCCCCGGGCGCGCGCCTTCTCGAGCCCCGCGGCGTCGGCCCGGTCGGAGAGGACGAGGACGATCCGCGCCGGCAGCGCGCCGGAGTCGCAGGCGTCCGCGAGCGCCTCGAAGTTCGAGCCGCGCCCCGAGAGGAGGACGGCGAGGCGCGCCGGGAGCGGGAACCAGGGAACGGGCGCTCTGAAGGAGCCGCCCACGGCCGTCATGCGAAGCGGACGCCGCGCGGGCCGTTCTCGACGCGCCCGACGTCGAGGACCGTCTCCCCCGCACCCTCGAGCCGCCACCTCACCTCCGGCGCGCGTTCCGGCGCGACGATGAGGACCATCCCGACGCCGCAGTTGAAGACGCGGAGCATCTCCTCCTGCGTCACGCTCCCCTTCTCGCGGATGAAACGGAAAAGGGCGGGCCACTCCCACGCCTCCGGCGTGACGACGGCCCGGAGCCCCTCGGGCAGGACGCGCGGGAGGTTGTCGGGGAAGCCGCCGCCGGTGACGTGGGACATCGCCGAGAGGAGCCCCTCGTCGACGAGTGGAAGAAGCGTGGCGAGGTAGCTGCGATGGACGGCGAGGAGCGCCTCCGCGACCGTCGTCCCGAGCTCGGGAACGGCGTCGTGCGGACCGAGGCCGAGGCGCTCGAAGAAGAGCATCCGCGCCAGGGAGTAGCCGTTCGTGTGGAGGCCCGAGGAGGGGAGCCCGAGGAGGAGGTCTCCCTCGGCGACGCGCGAGCCGTCGAGGAGCTTCGGCCGGTCGACGACGCCGACGATCGTCCCGGCGAGGTCGTAATCGCCGTCGGCGTACATCCCCGGCATCTCGGCGGTCTCGCCCCCGAGGAGCGCGCAGCCGTTCTCACGGCAGGCCGTGGCGACGCCCCCGATGACCTCCGCGATCACGTCACGCCGCATCCGCCCCGTCGCCACGTAGTCGAGGAAGAAGAGCGGGCGCGCCCCCTGGACGAGGATGTCGTTCACGCAGTGGTTGACGATGTCCTGCCCGACGGTGCCGTGGACGTCGGCCGCGATGGCGACCCGGATCTTCGTGCCGACGCCGTCCGCGGAGGCGACGAGGAGCGGGTCCGCCATCCCGCGGAAGTCGGGCCGGAAGAGGCCGCCGAACCCGCCGACGTCGCCGACGACGCCGGGGGTGAAGGTGGAACGGATCGCCTCTTTCGCGCGGGCGACGGCGGACATCTTCGCGTCGATGTCGACGCCGGAGGCGGCGTACGTGAGCGGCGTGTCGTTCGGAATGGCGCGCCTCCTCGGAGGGGATCGGCCCGTCGGACGTCCCTCGGGCGGCGCGATGGTATCAGCGCTTCTCGGGGCTTCCCGAGGCGGGGAGGACCTCGTCCTCCCCGAAGAGCGGCTGCTGCTCGAGGGCGGCCGCGAAGGGGACGGGGTAGCGCCCGGAGAAGCAGGCGGCGCAGGCCTCGCCCTCCCCCTTTCCGAAGGCGCCGAGCATCCCCTCGAGCGAGAGGTAGCCGAGGGAGTCGGCCTCGACGAAGCGCCGGATCTCCTCCATCTCGTGGGTCGCGGCGATCAGCTCCTTGCGGCGAGGGGTGTCGATCCCGTAGTGGCAGGGATGGGTCGTCGGGGGGGAGGAGATCCGCATGTGGACCTCGGTCGCCCCGGCCGACTTCAGGAGCCGCACGAGCTTTTTCGACGTCGTCCCGCGGACGATCGAGTCGTCGACGAGGACGACGCGCTTTCCGCCGACGACCGACTTCACCGGGTTCAGCTTCACCTTGACCCCGAAGCTCCGGATCGATTGCTTCGGCTCGATGAAGGTCCGGCCGACGTAGTGGTTCCGGACGAGCCCCATTCCGTAGGGGATGCCGCTTTCCTCGGCGTAGCCGAGCGCCGCGAAGATGCCCGAGTCGGGGACGGGGACGACGACGTCGGCGGCGACCGCGTGCTCGCGGGCGAGGCGCCGGCCGAATGCGCGGCGAGACTCGGCGACGGAGCGACTGAAGACGTTGGAGTCGGGACGGGCGAAGTAGACGTGCTCGAAGACGCAGAACGCGGTCCGGCGGCCCATCGCGAACGAGGCCGAGGCGACGCCGCCGGCGTCGAGGATGACGATCTCCCCGGGCTCGACGTCGCGCACCGGCTCGGCGTCGATCAGGTCGAAGGCGCACGTCTCGGAGGCGACGACCCACGCGTCGCCGAGGCGCCCGATCGTGAGCGGGCGGAAGCCCTGCGGGTCGCGCGCGGCGAGGACTTTCTCCCCGGCCAGGAGGACGATCGAGTAGGCGCCGCGGGCGCGACCGAGGGCGTCGCGAAGGGCGTCGACGAGGCTCTCGGCCCGCGACCGGGCCATCAGGTGGAGGAAGACCTCCGTGTCGGAGGAGGTCGTGAAGATCGACCCCTCCTGCTCGAGCTCCGCGCGGAGCTCGTCGGCGTTCACGAGGTTCCCGTTGTGCGCGATCGCGAGCGGGCCCTTGTTCGTGTTGTAGACGATCGGCTGGGCGTTCTCGAGGAGCGAGGCTCCCGCCGTCGAGTAGCGGACGTGCCCGACCGCGGACTTCCCCGGCAGGCGCGCCAGCCGCGCCTCGTCGAAGAGGTCGGCGACGTAGCCCATCCCCTTCTCGACGGCGATCCGGCGGCCGTTCCAGGCCGCGATGCCGCCCGCCTCCTGGCCGCGGTGCTGGAGGGCGTAGAGGCCGAGGTAGGCGAGGTTCGCGGCGTCGGGATGCCCGTAGATCCCGAAGACGCCGCACTCCTCCCGGAACCCGTCCGTTTCGATCGACTCGGTCTCTCCGCTCACGGCGCGAAGTGTATCGCCCGGGTCAGCCGAAGCTGCTCGCCACCATGATGCAGGCGTCGTAGACGGTCTCGAACGGCGCTCTCGCGGCCGCCTCGAGGACCGCGTCGTCGAAGCTCCCGTCCTGGAGCCAGACGGCCGGAATGCCGAGCTCCCCCGCCTTCTCGAGGACCCCGAGCGTCACCCGCGGCGGGACGACGACGTTCACGATGTGGACCGGACCCGGGACCGATTCGAGGTCCGGGAAGGCGGGGAGCCCCGCGATCTCGGTCTCGCGGGGATTGACCGGGAGGACGGTGTACCCCTTCGCGGCGAGGTTCCGGACGATGACGTTCCCGTACTTCTCCGGGTGGTTGCTCGCGCCGACGACGGCGATCCGCGTCTCGGGCCCGCGCCGGCGGAGCCGGTCGAAGACCTCGGGCGGGTGGGGATCGGGACGGGCCATCGGAGACCTCCTCGCCGGGCGCTCGGGCCGGGCGGCCGATTCTGCGACGACCCCGGCCCGCCCGCGAAGGTCCGCCCGGCGTACGATGGCCGGTGGCCCTTTCGTGCGTGGAACGCGCGCGAGGGCGCCCGGCGCCGACGGGACGATCCGGAACGACGGGGCCGGCCGGGAGGAGCGATGAAGGGAACGCCGTCGTCCGGCCTCTGGGTCCTCCTGCTCCTCGTCGCCGCCGGCGCGGCGGTCTTCTGGCTCGCGCGACGCGGCTTCAAGGCCGACGACGCGATCGTCCGGGAGGCCGACCGGACCGTCGTCGCCGAGTACGTTCGCCTCGTCGGCGAGCGGAAATACGCCGAGGCGTGGGAGCGGTGCCTCACGAAGAGCTACCGCGAGGAGGTCCCCCGCGAGAAGTTCGTCGCGGCCCACGAGAAGCGGCGGGCCGAGACCGGGGCGCTCGCAGGCGCGAGGCTGCTGCGCCAGCAGGTGAGCCGGAACCTCTTCACGCGGACCCGCACGCTCCACCTCCTCTACGAGCTCTCGTACCCGGGGAGGACCGTGCCCGAGTACGCCGTCCTCAACGACGCCGACGGCGCGTTCCTCATCGAGGGGACCTACCACGAGACGGCGGGCGAGACGCTCGACTTCCTCCTCTGGTAGGACGGGGCGTCACTCCGACCGCGCGGCCTTTCGGGCCGCCGCGCCGGTGGCCCGGGCGGGGACGTTCATCTTCGTGTCGCGGACCTTCTCGATGCACCGGGCCCCGAACGCCTTCGAGGGTGTGAAGGCTCCCGGCTCCACCGCGCGGCGTAGGACCCTCTCCACGGCGAGGGTGGCGGTCTCGGCCGTCAGCGTGTAGCCCTCGAGCGTCTCGACGGTCCCTTCGACCGAGCGCCCCTCCCCGTCCTCGACGCGCCCCCAGAGGAGCGACCGCTCCCGGGCCCGCTCTTCGGCGGACGGTCCGGTGACGACGTTCCTCACCCAGGGGCCGACGACGCGCTGAAGAGGCAGGAGCCCGGCGAGGGGGAGAAGAGGACCCGCCCAGCGCAGGGCGGCGACCCGGACCGGGGGCATGGCGACGTAGGTTTCGATGTTCGGGATGCCCGTCGACCGGTAGGCGGTCGAGAGGTCGCCCCACGGGATCGTCACCGCGAGCCGCGTCCGGTCGGGGAACGGGACGGTCCGCGTCTTCCAGGCCGGCGGCACCGCGACGAGCTTCCCGTCCACGCGCGCCAGAGCTCCCTTCGGCAGCCCCTCGAGCATCGTCCGGGCCGTGCCGCCCGAGAGCCCGAAGCCGCGGAACGCGAGCTCGAGCCGGACGGCGCCGGGGAGCGCCGCCGCGAGCGCGGCGGCGAGGCAGTCGGACGGGACGACGTCGAAGCCGACGCCCGGCAGGAGCGGGACCCCCGCGCGGACGGCCTCCGGGTGACGCGCGAAGACCGCCTCGAGGACGGCGATCTCCCCCGTGATGTCGAGGTAGGGGACGCGGGCCGCGAGGCACGCCGCGAGGGCCGGCGCGCTCGTCCGGGAGAAGGGCCCGGCCGCGAGGAGGAGCGCCCCGAACGGCGCGACCCGCTCCGCGAGGCGCCGCGGCGCCTCGTCGAGCCCGAAGACGAGGAACGGGAGGCCGCGCTCCTTCGCGAGCGGCTCGATCGCCTCGCGCCGGCGGCCCGCGACGGTGACGAGGAGACCCTTCTCGAGCGCGGCGTCCAGGATCAGCCGTCCCGTGTACCCGTTGGCCCCGTAGAGGAGGAAGCGCTTCTTGGCGGCAGACACGACCGGTCCCATCGTACGCCGTCCGCTACGATCGCGCCCGTGACGAGCGACGCGTGGGACCCTTCGCGCTACGCGAAGTTCGGGGCGGAACGGGCCGCGCCCTTCTTCGACCTGCTCGACCTCGTCGAGCCGCGGCCCGGGATGCGCGTCCTCGATCTCGGCTGCGGGACGGGAGAGCTGACGCGGGCCCTCCACGAACGTCTCCGCGCGCGGGAGACGCTCGGAGTGGACCGGTCCGCGAAGATGCTCGGGAAGAGCGCCACGTTCGTCGCGCCGGGCCTCCGCTTCGCGGAAGGGACGATCGAGTCGTACGCGGGCGACGCCCCGTTCGACCTCGTCTTCTCGAACGCGGCGCTCCACTTCGTCGCGGACCACGAGTCTCTCTGGCCCCGCCTCGCCGCCCTCCTCGCCCCGGGGGGACAGCTCGCGGTCCAGCTCCCGGCGAACCAGGACCACCCGACGCACGGTGCGGCCCGGGAGGTGGCCGCCGGGCCGCCGTTCGCCGCGGCCCTCGGCGGGTGGGTTCACCCGACGCACGTCCTCCCGCCCGAGGCGTATGCGGTCCTGCTCCATCGGCTCGGGTTCGCGAGGCAGACGGTCCGGCTCGCCGTCTACACGCACCTCCTCGAGTCTCCCGAGAGCGCCGTCGAGTGGGTCCGGGGCTCGATCCTGACCGAGTACGAGTCGCGCCTGGGCCCGGAGCTCTTCCCGGAGTTCCTCGCCTCGTACCGCGCCCGCCTCCTCCCGCGGCTCGGCGAGGAGCGGCCGTACTTCTTCACGTTCAAGCGCGTCCTGATCCACGGGGCCCTCTGACCGGCGCGGCCCGGGCCGCCGGGAGCCGTCCCGTGACGCCGGGCACCCGTCCGACCCCTGCCGGGAACCGGGACGGGCGAGTAGAGTCGAAGCTCCCGAGGTGATGACGATGCCGTTCCGCTCCGCGCGCGCCGCCCGAAGGCTCGCCTCCGCGCTCGTCCTGGCCCTCCTCCTCCCGGCCCCGCGGGGCCTCGCCGAGGAGGTCGACGGTCCGGCCGGACCGCGGGTCTTGATCCCTCTCGCGGACTACGAGTCCCTCCGCAAGCTGCGCGAGGCGCCGAGCCTCACGGTTGTCGACACGCTGAGGGTCTCCGGGAGCTTCGCGTCGCGGACGCTCGCGCTCTCCCTCTCGGGTCGCTCCTCCGGGACTCTGCCGGCCGCCACGCTCCTCGAGTCGGTGGAGGGGGCTGCGCTCGCCGGGTGCGACGGCACCGGAGGTTGGTCAGTCAGGTGGGCACGGCCCGCGGACCCTGAACGTCGTG
>JAKPXO010000485.1 GCA_029567505.1 Acidobacteriota bacterium | reverse complement strand
GGGGTCGGCGCCGAAGTCGCGCGAGAGCTTCACGACGAAGTGCTCGACGAGCGCCGGCAGGTCCTCCAGCCGGCTCCGGAGCGGCGGGAGCTCGATCGGCACGACGTTCAGCCGGTAGAAGAGGTCCTCCCGGAACTCGTTCGCCCGGATCGCCGCCTCGAGGTCGAGGTTCGTCGCCGCGACGATCTTCGCGTCGCACTTCAGCGTCTGCGTCCCGCCGACCCTCTCGAACTCCTTGTCCTCGACGACGCGCAGGAGCTTGGCCTGGATGCCGAGCGACGTCTTCCCGATCTCGTCGAGGAAGATCGTCCCCCCCTGGGCGAGCTCGAAGCGCCCGGGCTTCTTGCGGTCGGCGCCGGTGAAGGAGCCCTTCTCGTGCCCGAACAGCTCCGACTCGGCGAGCGTCTCCGGGAGCGCCGCGCAGTTGAACTGGATGAACGGCCCCTGCGCGCGCGGCGAGAGGGCGTGGAGGATCCGCGCGACGAGGTTCTTGCCGGTCCCCGACTCCCCGCGGATCAGGACCGTGACCGGCCCGGCCGCCGCGCGCGGGAGGGTTGCCTTGATCCGGCTCGCCGACTCCGAGCTGCCGACGAGCGCGTCGAGGTTCCAGCCGCGCCCGAGGTTCGCCTTCAGGCTCTCGTTCTCGACGGAGAGACGGAGGCGCGCCTCGAGCAGCTCCTCGACGAGGCGCGCGTTCTCGATGGCGACCGCCGCGAGGTCGGCGAACGCCTCGAGGAAGGCGCGGTCCCCCTCGGAGAAGAGGCGGGGGGCGTTGCGGTGGTCGACGTAGATCGCCCCCGAGGCACGCTCCTTCACGAGGAGCGGGACGCAGAGGAACGAGACGATCGAGTGCGCGTGGATCGACTCGCGGCCGGAGAAGCGCGGGTCGACGCGCGCGTCGGCCGAGCTGACGGAGCGCCCGTCGGCGACGACGCGCTCGACGACGGAGCGGGAGATCGCCTCCGCCTCGTCCTCGCGGCCGGTCTTCAGGTTCCGCGCGACCCGGACGGAGAGGCGCCCGGTGACCGGGTCGCCGAGGAGGATCATCCCGCGCTCGGCGTTCAGCCGGCGGAGCGCGAGGTCGACGATGTCCTCGAGGACGGCCGAGAGGTCGCGCGTGGAGTTGACGATGCGCGAGACCTCGTAGAGGCCGATGACGCCGAGGCCGAGCGGCGCCGGGCCGGCCGTCTCGGCGGCGGCCTTCGTCGCGATCCGCTCGAGGACCCCCCGCGTCCGCTCCAGCTCGCGCAGCGCGCCGATCCGCTCGAAGAGGCGGGCCGCGGTGCCGAGGCGGGCCGCCGCGCGCGCCTTCTCGAGCGTCCGCACGCCCCACTCGTAGTAGCAGCGGCCGAGGTCGTAGACGGCGCCGATCGCCGAGAGTGCCCGGGCGGACTCCTCGAAGAGGCGGTCGGCGTCGAGAGGGCGGCGCGACTGGTGAGCGACGCGCGCCTCGAGCGCGAGGATCCGCGCCTGCGTGTGGCGATCGCCGAGCCGGCTCGCGATCTCCGACGCCTCGGCCGCCTCCTTCTCGCAGCGCGCGACGTCTCCCGCCCGGAACGCGAGCTCGGCGGACTCCACGAGCGCCCGCCCGAGCCCGTCCGCGGCCCCCGACTCGGCGAGCGTCTCGAGGACCTGGTCGAGGTGACGCCGCGCCTCGTCGAGCCGTTCCCGGTCGCGCTCGAGGAGCGCAACCGGGAGGAGGACCGACGCGACGAGCGGCGGCTCTCCCGTCCCGCGGGCCGCGTCGAGCGTCTCGAAGAGGGAGCGCTCGGCCCGGTCGAGGTCCCCCCTCTTGCGGAGGAGGTTCCCGAGCGCGCGCCGGGCGTCGACCGCGACCCGGCCCGGG
>JAKPXO010000441.1 GCA_029567505.1 Acidobacteriota bacterium | reverse complement strand
CGCTCTACGAGGACCTCAGCGTCGACGAGAACCTCGACCTGAGGGCCCGCCTCTACTCCGTGCCGCCCGCCGAGGCGCGCACCCGCGCGTCCGAGCTCCTCGCCCGCGTCGGCATGTCCCCGTACGGCGCCCGGCTCGCCGGGGCGCTCTCGGGCGGGATGAAGCAGAAGCTCGCGCTCGTCGCCGCGCTCCTGACGCGCCCGCGCCTCCTCCTCCTGGACGAGCCGACGACCGGTGTCGACCCGGTCTCGCGCCGCGAGTTCTGGCTCGTCCTCAACGAGCTCCACCACGAGGGGCTCACGATCGTCGTCTCGACGCCGTACATGGACGAGGCGGAGTACGCGACCCGGCTCGGGTTCCTCGACGAGGGGAAGCTCCTGGCCGTCGGCACCCGCGACGAGGTGCTCGCGGCTTTCCCCCGCCCGATCCTCGAGGTCCTCTCCCCCGACCGCAACGGCGTTCGGCAGCGCCTCGCCGGGCTCGACGGCGTCGACGACGTCTCCCTCTTCGGCACGCGGCTCCACCTTCGCGGCGCCGCCGGCACCGGGCCGGAGATCCTCGACTCCGTCTGCGCCGGCCTCGAAGGCCTCGTCCCGGCGGACGGAATCCGGATCGTCCCGCCGACGCTGGAAGACGTGTTCGTTCTCGCTGGCGACGAGGTGGGGGAATGACGCATACCGCAACGGGGGGGCCGGGGGGCGTGCGGAGCCAGCCCCCCGGCGGCGACGTGTTCGTTCTCGCGGGCGACGAGGTGGGGGAATGAGAGCGGAGACCTCCTCCCGCGCGCCGCTTCCGCCGGAGGTCTTCCTCCGCGCCGAAGGCCTCGTCAAGAGGTTCGGAGACTTCGTCGCCGTGAACGGCGTGTCGTTCGACGTGCCGCGCGGGAAGGTCTTCGGGTTCCTCGGCCCGAACGGCTCCGGCAAGTCGACCACGATCCGGATGCTCGCCGGGCTCCTCAACCCGACGTCCGGGAGCGCCCGCGGCTTCGACGGCCTCGACGTGACCGACACCGAGCGCTGGAAGAGCCGCCTCGGCTACATG
Source organism: Acidobacteriota bacterium (assembly GCA_029567505.1). Taxonomy (GTDB): domain Bacteria; phylum Acidobacteriota; class Thermoanaerobaculia; order UBA5066; family UBA5066; genus UBA5066. The sequence continues at coordinate 5,927 of JAKPXO010000441.1, read as the reverse complement.
AGCCAGAAGTTCTCGCTCTACCTCGACCTGACCGTCGAGGAGAACCTCCGATTCTTCGGACGCGTCTACGGGCTCGCCGGCCCGCGGCTCGACGAGAGGATCCGGGAGCTCTCCGGCGCGCTCCGCTTCGAGCGCCTGAAGGACACCCTCACGGAATCGCTTTCGACCGGCATGCGCCAGCGCGTCGCGCTCGCGGCCGCGCTCCTCCACGAGCCGCTCCTCCTCTTCCTCGACGAGCCGACCGGTGGCGTCGACCCCAAGGGCCGGCGGCTCTTCTGGGAGCTCATCTACGACCTCGCCGCCGAGAAGGGGATGACGGTCCTCGTGACGACCCACTACATGGACGAGGCCGAGCAGTGCGACGAGCTCGCCTTCATCCTCAACGGCGACCTGATCGCCCACGGCGAGCCCCAGGCGCTTAAGCGCGGCATCTCCGGACGGCTCCTCGAGGTCGACCTCGAGAGCGCCCCCTTCGAGGCGCTCGCCGCCGTCCGCGGGGCGGCGCCTCTCGAGGACGCCTACCTCTTCGGCCTGAGGCTCCGCGTCCTCGCCCGCGAGGGGTGCGTCGACGACGCCCTCTCCCTCGTCTCGCGGTTCGGCACGCCGGCGACCGCCGAGCCCTCGCTGGAAGACGTCTTCGTCGACCTCGCACGCGGGTACGCCGAGCGGAAGAACGCGGCCCAGCCACCGACAAGGATGGTGACGACGTGAATCGCCTCCTCGCCCTGATGCGCAAGGAGTTCCTCCAGCTCCGGAGGGACACGATCACGCTCCGGATGATGGTCTTCATCCCCGTGATGCAGACGTTCATCTTCGGCTACGCGATCAACTACGACGTCAAGCACCTGAAGACGATCGTCCTCGACGAGGACCGCTCCTTCGACAGCCGCGAGCTCGTCGCGAAGATGGCGGCGAGCCAGTACTTCGACGTCGTCGGGACCGTCGGCTCGTTCGACGAGCTGCGGCGCGAGATGGACGAAGGCCGGGTCTCGAGCGCCCTCGTCATCGACCGGGACTACGGCGAAAGCCGCCGCCGGGGAGTCCCGGCGCGGGCGCTCCTCATCGTGAACGCCTCCGACACGACGACCTCCACTCAGGCGATGTCGATCGCCGCGGGGATCTCGAACCAGCTCTCGGTCCAGACGCTCGCCCGCAGGGCCGGCTGGAAGGAGGCCTCCCTCCCCGTCGACCTCCGCGTGCGCCCCTGGTACAACCCGGACCTCCGGACCGCGACGTTCATCATCCCCGGCCTCATCGCGATCATCCTGACCTTCACGCTCATCCCGTTCACCGCGATCGCCATCGTGCGCGAGAGGGAGCGCGGGACGCTCGAGCAGCTCCAGGTCACGCCGGTCACGCGCCTCGAGATCATCCTCGGGAAGCTCTTCCCGTTCATCCTGATCGGCGTCTTCCAGCTGACGCTGATCATCGCCCTGATGGTCTTCCTCTTCCGGGTCCCGATCGCCGGAAGCGTCCTCCAGCTCTACCTCTCCGGCCTCGTCTTCATGGCGGCCGTCCTCGGCCTCGGCATGCTCGTCTCCACCGTCGCGAAGACGCAGATGCAGGCGATGCAGCTCTCGTTCGTCTTCCTCCTCCCGTTCGTCTTCCTCTCGGGATACGTCTTCCCGATCGACGGGATGCCGAAGGTGTTCCAGCTGATCACGTACGTCATCCCGGCCCGCTACTTCATCGAGGTGATCCGCGGGATCGTCCTCCGCGGCGCGAGCCTTCCCGAGCTCTGGAAGCCGATGGCCTGGATGACGGCCTACACCGTCCTCATCGTCGCCGCCGCCGTCCTGCGCTTCAAGAAGACGAACGACTAGCCCTCGGGGTCAGGTCTACCATCTACACTCTGCTCGCGAGCAGAGTGTAGATGGTAGACCTGACCCCCCCTCTCAGAGGCTCCGGAGGGCGGCTCCGAGGCGGCGGATCTCGTCGACCGTGTTGTAGTGGACGGGGCCGACGCGGACCATGCCGCCGGAGGCCTCGAGGTCGAGGCGCTCGGTCACGCCGACCGCGTAGTAGTTGCCGTCCCAGACGCGGAAGCCGCGGCGGCCCAGCTCCTCGGCGATCGCGCGCGGGTGGCGGCCGTCCATCGTGAACGAGAAGGTCGGGACGCGCGCGGCGAAGAGCGCCGGGTCGGAGATGCCGCGGATCGTGAGACCGGGGACGTCTGCGAGCGCCTCGAGGAGCGCGCGGGAGAGCCGCGCCTCGTAGGCGTGAATGGCCGCCATGGCGCTCTTCAGGACGAGGCGGCGACCGGCGTAGCGACCGGAGAGCGCCTCGCGGTACGGCCCTCCGGACCGCTCCCCCACCCAGCCGAGGTACTCGAGGGCCCCGAGCGTCCCGGCGACGGCCTCGAAGCTCTGCGTCCCGGTCTCCCAGCGGTCGGGAGGCGCGTCGCCCGCGGGGCGGACCTTGTAGGCGAACGTCTTCTCGAGGAGGTCGTGGCGCCCCCAGAGGATCCCGAGATGCGGGCCGAAAAACTTGTAGGCCGAGCAGGCGAGGAAGTCGATCCCCGCCTCCGCGACGTCGATCGGGCCGTGGGGCGCGTAGTGGACCGCGTCCACGTAGACGAGCGCCCCGACCTCGTGCGCGGCCTTCGCCGCTCCGGCGACGTCGTTCACCGTCCCGACGGAGTTCGAGGCCCAGCCGACCGCGACGAGCCTCGTCCTCTCCGACAGGAGCTTTCGCAGCTCGTCGACGCTCCAGGTGCAGTCGGCAGGGTCGAAGTCGAGCCAGCGCACCGTCGCGCCCTTCTCCGCGGCCGCGAGGAGCCAGGGCGAGACGTTCGCGTCGTGGTCGAGGCGCGTCAGGACGACCTCGTCGCCCGGCCTCCAGTCGCGCGAGAGGCTGCGCGACACCTGGAACGTCAACGTCGTCATGTTCGGGCCGAACGCGATCTCCTCGGGCCGCGTCGCCCCGAGGAAGTCGGCGACGGCCGCACGGGCTTCGGCCACGACGGCGTCGGAGGCGCGGCTCGTCGTGAAGGCGCCTCCGTGGTTCGCGTTCGTCTCGTGGAGGTAGCGGACGATACGGTCCGTCACCTCGCGCGGGACCTGCGTGCCGCCCGGGTTGTCGAGGACGACGTCTCCCGAGGCGAGGGCGGGGAACTTCGCGCGGATCGCTTCGAGGTCGAGCATGCGCGAAGGTTAGCGCGGAGCGGTCAGCGGCGGTGCCTCTCCCGCCGGAGCCGCTCCCGGAGCTCGTGGAGCTCGTCGAGGCGGCGCTTCGCTTCGGCCTCCCTCCCGGTCCCCTTCGGCCGGTAGTACCGGCGGCCGGCGAGGGCGTCGGGAAGGCAGGAGAGGCCGGCGGTCCCTTCCGCGGTGTCGTGGGCGTAGACGTACCCCTTGCCGTAACCGACGTCCTTCATCAGCCTCGTCGGCGCGTTCAGGATCGTCCGGGGCGGCGGCGCGTTCGGCGTCTCGGCCACGTCCCGCGCGGCCTCGCCGTAGGCCATGTAGAGCGCGTTCGACTTCGGCGCGAGCGCGAGGTAGACGGTCGCCTCCGCGAGGGCGAGCGCGCCCTCCGGCATTCCGAGGAAGTGCACGGCGTCGCGCGCGGCCATCGCGAGCCGGAGCGCGTTCGGGTCGGCGAGGCCGACGTCCTCCGTCGAGGCCCGCACGAGCCGCCGCGCCACGAAGAGCGGGTCCTCCCCCGCCTCGAGCATCCGCGCGAGCCAGTAGAGCGAGGCGTCGACATCGGAGTCGCGGACCGACTTGTGGAGGGCGGAGATGAGGTTGTAGTGCTCCTCGCCCGACTTGTCGAAGAGGAGGGACTTCCTCGCGTAGATCTCGCCGAGGAGCGCCGCCGTCAGGACGGCCCCCTCCCCGGCGTGGTCGGCCGCCGTCTCGAGCGCGTTCAGGGCGCGGCGTGCGTCGCCGTCGGAGAAGCCGACGAGCCAGTCGACGGCCCCCTCGCCGAGCGTCACGCGCCCGCCGAGGCCCCGTTCGGCGTCCTGGGCGGCGCTCCGGAGGATCGACTCGAGGTCCTCGCGCGACAGGGGCGGGAGGACGACGACGCGCATCCTCGAGAGGAGCGCGCCGTTCAGCTCGAACGACGGGTTCTCCGTCGTCGCGCCGACGAGCGTCGCCGCGCCCGACTCGACGTACGGGAGGAAGACGTCCTGCTGGGCACGGTTGAACCGGTGGATCTCGTCGACGAAGAGAAGCGTCCGCTCCCCGCGCGCGGCGAGGCGCTGAGACTCATCGAGCACCTCCCGGATCTCCTTCACTCCCGAGACGACGGCCGAGAAGGAGAGGAAGCGCGCCTTCGTCCGCGTCGCGATGACCCGCGCGAGCGTCGTCTTCCCCGTACCGGGCGGGCCCCAGAGGACGAGGGAGGGGACGCGGTCCGCCGAGATCGCGCGGCCGAGGAGGGACGAGGGGCCGGCGACCGACGCCGGGAGCCGCATCTCCGAAAGGTCGCGTGGGCGGAAGCGCTCGGCGAGCGGCGCCACGGAAGGCACCGCCCGCCGGTCCGCGATCGGCTCCTCGAAAAGGTCGCCGCTCCGCGGCTTCACGACCCTCCGTGCGCGGCGCCGATCTGCCTCTCGAGCGTCTCGATCGCCGGCAGGCCGGGGTGCTCCTTCTTCAGCCGCGCGAGCGCGGCGTCGGCCGCGTCGTGCTCGTGCTTGTCGAGCGCGAGGACGACGACCTCGTTGTAGAGCGACTGCCAGTGGGTCGGGTCGGCGGCGCGCGCCTTCCGGAAGAGGACGAGCGCCTCGTCGAGCTTCCCCTCGTTCCGGTAAGCCGTGCCGAGGTCGGTCATCACGTTCGGGTCGCCGGGCCGGACCTTCAGAGCCCGCTCGTACGCCTCGATCGCCTGCGCGTACTCGTGCGCGTCGTAGGCGGCGTTCCCGAGCTGGACGAGCGCGTCGTAGTCGTCGGGCTTCGCGGTCGCGGCGGCCTGGGCGTCCTGCAGGCGCTGCCACGCGGCCCTGTCGAACGTCGAGCCTCCGGCGGCCGGTGCAGACGCCCCCGGACCGAGCGGCGGAGCGCCGGGCACGCCGGCGTGAGGGTCGTCCATCGCCATCGCCGGAGGCTGTGGCGCGTGCGCATGACGCCCGTCCAGGACGATCCACGCGCCGGCGAACCCGACGAGGGCTCCGAGCGCGGCGAAGAGGAGGCGGTCGCCCCAGCGGGGCGCCGGAAGGGCCACTGCGGCGGCCGGCTTCGATCGAGCCCCGTCCCGGGGTCCGGTCCGGGCCTCGGGCGGGGGGGGAAGATGGTCGTCGTGGCTCAGGGCTGACCTCCGTCTTCGTCGTCGGGAAGGAGCGCCGCCGACCAGGTGCCCGCGACCGGGCCGATGGCCGGCGCGATCGCCGTCGCCTCCCAGGTGCCGGTGATCCGTTTCAGCTGAGGCTGGACGCGCCCGTAGAACGTCGCGTCGAAGCCGCGCTCCGAGTCGATCCGCTGAATCGTGATCCTCTCGCCGACGTACGTTCCCCGGAGCGAGCCGCGGAAGCCGCCGTCCAGCGTGTAGTCGCCGGAGACGAGAGTGCCGTCGAGAACGAGGCGGAACGCGCCCTTCCGTGCGCCGGGGTCGATCGTCGCTTCCCAGCGCCCGGTGATCGGGTCCGCCGCCCGGCGGGAGGCCGAACGCCTCCGAACCACCTCTTCCTGGAGGAGCGCGATCCGGCGGACCCTCTCGACGAGGCGGGCGACGGCGGCGCGCCGCACCTCCCGGGCCGCGGCGGCGCGGGCCTCGGCCTCCACGACCCGCTCCTCCTCGTCCCGAAGGTCGCCGGCCTGGACGTCTCCGCCGCGGACGGCGTCGACGAGACGCTCCCGCGCGGACGCAGCCGCGGCATCGGCCCGCGTGGCGGCGGACGTGAGGCGTTCCACCTCGAGGACGTCCTCGTTCCGTGCCCTGCGCTCCAGGTCGAGCGCGACGAGAAGGCTCTCCATCGACGGGTCGGTCCGCGC
>JAKPXO010000385.1 GCA_029567505.1 Acidobacteriota bacterium | reverse complement strand
AGGGTGATCACCTCGGGCGGGGCGGTCTTCCCGCGGGGGATGCGCCCGAAGTACTCGCCGGCGAGCCTCAGCGCCTCGGCCTTGTCGAAGTCGCCGACGAGGACGGCCGTCAGGTTGTTCGGGGCGTAGTAGGTCGCGAAGTAGTCGTCGGCCTGCTGCTTCGTGATGTTCGCGACGTCTGAGGAATAGCCGATCACGGGCCAGGTGTAGGGCGTCGAGTGCCAGAAGATCGAGTCGAACGCCTCGTCGAGCTTGCCCGTCGGTGTCGACTCCACGCGGAGCCGGCGCTCCTCGTAGACGACGTCGCGCTCGGCGTAGAACTCGCGGAAGACGGGGTCCTTCAGCCGGTCGGACTCCATCCAGAACCAGAGCTCGAGCTTGTTCTTCGGCACCGTGATGAAGTAGGCCGTCATGTCGTACGACGTGAAGGCGTTCATCCCCGAGGCGCCGTTCTTCGTGTAGATCCGGTCGAACTCGTTCTTGACGAGGAGGTCGCGCTGCTCCTTGACGAGCGCGTCGAACTTCGTCTCGAGCTCCTTGTAGCGCGCGGTCTTGTTCTCGGGCTTCATGAGGTCGTCGACCTCGCCGCGGCGCCAGGCCGCGCGCATCTTCGACTCCTCGGCCCGCATCTCGCCGCGGAGCCTCTCCTGCTCCTCGATGATCTCGAGGTCCCGCTTCGGGTCCTTCGAGCCGAGCGTCTTCGTCCCCTTGAACATCATGTGCTCGAAGAGGTGGCTGATGCCGGTCATGCCGACGCGCTCGTTGGCACTGCCGACCTTCGCGACCCAGCCGGCCGACACCGACGGCTCGTCGGGGCGGTGGACGAGGAGGAGCTTCATCCCGTTCGGGAGGACGTGCTCCTCTCCCTTGACTTCCTGGGCCGCGGCGGGTCCCCCGAGGAGGAGGGCCGTCGCGGCGGCGGCGACGAGGAACTGTCTACGGATGGTCATGGACACCTCACCTTGTCGGACGTGTACGTCCGGAGACGGGATCGGGTTTCCGATCCAGTCTCCGATGTCGTTTCGTGAGAACGGTTTGCAGGAAATGGCCGCGCCGCGCAGGCGGGCACCCGGTCGGGAAGGAGGAGCCTCAGAGGAATCTCCGGACCGCCTCTCTCCAGAACGGCCAGTCGTGGCCGAAGACGCCGGGCCAGAACTCGGCGTGGACGCCGATCCCCTTCCCCTCGAGGAGCCCGGCGAAGTGGCGATTCTCGCCGACGAGCGTGTCGTCCTCGCCCGTGGCGACGATCCACTCCACCTGGCGAAGCGCCCGGACGGTCTTCTCGTCCGCGTTCGCGACGAACGCCTCGGGGCAGTGGTAGTAGCAGAGGTCGTCCCAGTAGCCGTCGAGGAAGCGGCCGACGTGGTATAGCCCCGAGAGGAGGACCGCCTTCGTGACGAGGCCGGGGTAGCGCCCGGCGAAGCTGGCAGCGTGGTAGGCGCCGAACGAGGCGCCGTAAACCCCGAGGTCGGGGCGGTCTGCGCGGTGCTGGACGTAGGGGACGAGCTCGTGCCGGAGGTACCGGTCGTAGTCGTCGTGGCGCCGCACCCGGTAGGCGGGGGGAGCGTTCCGGTTGTACCAGCTCTCGGTGTCGACGGCGTCGACGCAGACGAGCTGGATGTAGCCGGCGTCGACCTTGTCGGCGAGGGCGCCGGTGATCCCCATGTCCTCGTTCTGCCAGAAGCGCCCCATCGACGTGGGGAAGAGGAGGACCGGGTAGCCCCGCTCCCCCAGCCAGAGGAACTCCATCGTCCGGCCGAGGTGATGGCTTACCCAGGCGTGGTACTCGCGCCTCATGGGCGGAGTCTATCGAGAGCGGAGCTTTGCGGCGTCCCCCGGCTTCGATACGATCCCGGGGCAAGGACGGCGCTGCATCCGAGGAGGTCCGCATGAACGCGAAGACGATCGGGGTCCTCTTCGGGATGGAGGACACGTTCCCCTGGGCCCTCTGCCACGAGATCAACGAGCTCGCGCGGCGGCGCAGCCTCGCCGTGAAGGGCGAGCCGGTGCAGGTGGGCCACGTCTCCCAGGAGCAGGCGTTCGCCTACGACGTGATCCTCGACCGGATCAGCCACGAGGTGCCGTTCTACCGGACGTTCCTCAAGTGCGCGGCGGCGCGCGGCGTCCAGGTCGTCAACAACCCGTTCTGGTGGTCGGCCGACGACAAGTTCTTCGACAACGTCGTCGCCCGCGCGGTCGGCGTCGCCGTCCCGCGGACGGTCCTCCTGCCTCACAAGGAGCATCCGCCGAGCACGACGGACGCCTCGTTCCGGAACATGACCCTCGTCGACTGGGACGAGGTCTTCCGCTATCTCGGCTTCCCGATCTTCCTCAAGCCGGCCTACGGCGGCGGCTGGAAGGACGTCTACAAGGTCCATAGCCGCGAGGAGCTCTTCTCGGCGTACGACCAGACGCGGGACCTCACGATGATGGCGCAGGAGGCGATCGAGTTCGAGGACTACTACCGCTGCTGGGTCGCCGGCCGGCGGAAGGTGAGGATCATGCCGTACGCGCCGAAGGAGCCGCACGAGGCGCGCTACTCGGCCGTGGCCGGCAAGGCCATCCCGGACGAGATGGCGCTCCGGGTCACGAAGGACGCGCTCGCCCTCTGCGACGCCCTCGGCTACGACATGAACACGGTCGAGTTCGCCGTGAGGGACGGAATCCCCTACGCGATCGACTTCATGAACTGCGCTCCCGACGCCGATCTCCACTCGGTCGGCGAGGAGAGCTTCCGGTGGATCGTGACCGAGATGGCCGAGACGCTCGTCGAGCGGGCCCTCCACCCGATCCCGTGGGAGCCGACCGGCAGCTGGCCGAAGGCGCTCGGTCTCCTGCCGCGCTGACGCGCCGGCGGGCGACCGGAGAGCCGCCGCGAGCGGGGGCCGGACGCCTCCGCGTTCACTCCGTCGGGAGGAGCTCGCCCGCGAGGTAGAGGTCGATGACCTCGAGCGCGTCGTTCCGGGGCCCCTCGTTGGGCCAGAGCGCGACGGCGGTCCGGAGCTCGCGCGCTTCCGCCTCGAAGTGTCTCGGACCGAAGCGCTCGGCGGCGAGAAGGGCGCCCCACGCGAGACCCTTGACGTGGTGGATCCGCTCGATCGACAGGTCCTTCGCTTCGGCCCGGTAGTCGGCCGCGAGCCGGACGAGTGCCGTCCGCACGAGGGGCTCCCAGTCCGGCTCGGGCGTCCCCGCCATCGCGATGAAGTTCAGGACGTGCTCGCGCTCGAGCGGCTCGGGGTGCTCGAGGCGCGCCGCGAGGCGTGCCGTCAGGTCCGGGAGCGCCCGTATCCGTTCGAGGGCTATCCGGTGGTGCTCCTCGCTCTTGTCGATGAAGAGGTGCGCGAGGAACACCTCGATCGGCGTGTCTTCGGGCAGGGCGGCCAGCTCGTCCGCCTGCTTCGCGTGGAGCGCCTCCATCTCCTTCCGATTCCGCGTCTCCCAGTCGGCGTTCGCCTGACGCGACTCCCCGGCGACGCGGGCCTTCTCCGCGGACTGCATCGCGAGGAGGACGAGGCCGCCGGCGAACGCGGCCCCGGCGAGGCCGCCGAGGCCGGTCGCCGCGGGACGGAGCCAGCGCGCGGCCGCGACCGCCGCGGGCTCCGACCAGAGAAGGAAGCCGAGGAGGCCGACCACCGCGAGGGGCAGGAGGAGCCCGCCGGCGAGGCCGACCACGGTGCGCGAGGCGTAGCGGACCTCCAGGGAGAACATCGCCGCCGCGACCGAGAGCCCGCCCAGGCCGACGACGGTCGCGAGGACGGCGAGCGTCGGCAGGCCCGGCGACCGGCTCACCCAGTCGAAGGCGCCGCGCCCGGCCGCGGAGAGCGCACCGCCGAGGACGCAGATCCAGGCGGCGACGGGGAGGAAGAAGACGACGACGAGCCCCATCGCGTCGGGGCCGCTCGGCGGCCGCAGCGTGAAGAGCTTCGTCGTCAGGGCGAGGAGGAGCGTGAGAAGGACGGCGAGGCCGAGGGCGGCGGTGCCGAGGCCCGGGAGGAGCGCTTTCATGCGGTTCGGGCGCGGATGCTACCCGAAGAGGGTCGTCGGCCCGCTCGGACGCTGCGCGCGGCCCCGGAGGCCGGGGGCCGCACGTCGGGCGGAGCGTCAGGGGGCCGGCTTCGAGGTCCCCGTGTAGGTCTTCTGGGCGATCTTCCACACGCCGTCGACCTTCAGGAGCGACAGGTAGTCGACGAAGAAGACCTTCGGGTAGTCGAGCTCCACCTTCGCCACGGCGGCGTCGCCGGCGACGTCGATCGAGACGATCCGGCGCCTCCGCTGCGCCTCGTCGGCGGCGGGCTTGCCGGGGGCGCGGGAGACGAAGTCGGGCGCGGACACCGACTGGAGCTTCCCGTCGCGGACGCCGGTGACCATCGCCGCCGGATGGAAGGCCTTCCTCCACTCCTCGCCGTCGCCGGTCGCGTGCCCGCGGAGGTACGCCTCGACCGGCGCCCGGACGGCGGCGTCGGCCTCCTCGGGGGGCGCCGCCGCGCCGGGGAACGGGAGCACGAGGGCGAGGAGGGCGAGCGGGGCGAGGGCTCTCTTCATGGTGGCGCGAGTCTGCCCGAGCGCGGCCTCGCCCGTCGACCTCGACGAGCGGGGCGGAGGAGAATGCGCCGGTCGCGCCGCGGCGCGACGGAGGTGACGGCGTGAGGGGATTCGGCGTGCTCTTGGCGGTCCTCGCCCTCGGAACGCTCGCGGCGGTGCCGGAGGGGGAGCGGGCGGACCTCGTCCTGAAGAACGGCAGGGTCCTCACGATGGACCCGGCGCGCCCCGTCGCGTCGGCGCTCGCGATCGCCGGGGACCGGGTCGTGGCCGTCGGGAGCGACGCCGAGATCGACCGCTTCCGCGGCGAGGGGACGCGCGTGATCGACCTCGCGGGGAAGACGGCGATGCCGGGGTTCATCGACGGGCACGCCCACTTCGTCGGGATCGGCGACGCGCGGATCGCGCTCGACCTGCGCGGCGCCGCGAGCTGGGACGAGGTTGTCGCCCGCGTCGCGGCCGCGGCGAGGAAGGCGCGGCCCGGCGAGTGGATCCTCGGCCGCGGCTGGCACCAGAAGGAGTGGGCCGCGCCGCCCTCGCCGAACGTCGAGGGGTTCCCGCTCCACGCCACGCTCAGCGCGGTGACGCCGGCGAACCCGGTCCTCCTCTCTCACGCGAGCGGGCATGCCGCCTTCGCGAACGCCGTCGCGCTCGAGCGGGGCGGCGTCGGGCGCGACACGAAGGCGCCGGACGGGGGCGAGATCCTCCGCGATTCCTCCGGCGCGCCGACCGGCCTCCTCCGCGAGACCGCGGAGGACCTCGTCTCGGCCGCCCTGCAGAAGGACCTCGCGCAACGGACGCCCGCCCAGGTCACGGCCGACCTCGACCGGCGG
>JAKPXO010000356.1 GCA_029567505.1 Acidobacteriota bacterium | reverse complement strand
GCGGTGGCGCTCGGCCTCGGCACGCGCCTCCTCGGCCCGGACGAGCGCCTCCTCCGCGCGCGTCTTCTCCTCCGAGAGGCTCCGCGTCCGCTCCGCGACGAGGGCGAGGAGCTCGGACTCGCGGGCGCGCAGACTCGCGATCCTCCATTTCAGGCCTCCCCACGTCGCCCCCGCCGCGGCGCCGAGCAGCCCCACCCAGAACCACCATGCCTCGCGCGCCCGGGCCTTCTTCCGGAACGAGAACGTCGCCCCCCGCCCGAGCCACGCCCCGCCGGCGTCGGCCGCCGAGACGCGGAAGACGTACGGGCCGCTCGGGAGGTTCGTGTAGTACGCGACGCGACGCGTCCCGACTTCCAGCGGCTCGTCGTCGAGGCCGTCGAGGTAGATCCGGAATCGGACCCGGTCGGGCGCCACGAGCGTCAGCGCCGTGTAGTGGATCTCGACCCGCTCGGCCCGCGGGGGGAGGACGAGCGGAACGCGCAGGTCCACCGGCCGCCCGTCGACCAGGACCTCCTCGATCGCGACCGGCGGCGTCCGCCCCGAGGCCGGGATGCGGGCCGGATCGAGGACCGCCAGTCCCCGGAACGTCGGGAACCAGAGCCGCCCGTCGGCGGCGACGAAGCCCGCGGGCTGCTGCCCTCCCGCCGCGCTCGCGCTGCGCATCCCGTCCGACGCGCCGAGGGCGAACGGGCGGAGCGTCGCCTTCCGGCCGTCGGCCACGGCCTCGAGCTCCTCCCGCTCGACGCGAAAGACCCCCTTGTTGCACGTCATCCAGAGGGCGCCCTTCCCGTCGTCCAGGATCACCTGAACCAGGTCGTCGAAGAGCCCTTCGCGCGTCGTCACGGACGTGACCGTCTCGCCGCGGATCCGGTTCAGCCCGCCGCCCGACGTTCCGATCCAGACCGCACCGCCCGCGTCGGGAAAGACCGTGAGGACCCGGTTGCTCGTCAGGCCTTCCCGCGTCGTGAACGCACGGAACCGGCCTTCCCCGTAGCGGACCGCCCCGCCCCCGGACGAACCGATCCAGAGGGCCCCGTCCGGGGCCTCGGCGAGCGCCACGACGCGGTCGGTCGGCAGGCCGTCCCGCGCGACCGTGAAGACGCGGAGCGACCCGTCTGGGGCGACGCGGGTCAGGCCGCCGCCGATCGTCCCGATCCAGACGTTCCCGTCCCGGTCCTCGAGGAAGGCCCTCACGTCGTGATGCGGCAGCCCCTGCGCCGGCCCGAGCGGCCGGAACCGGCCCCGCTCGAAGACCGCGGCCCCCGCGAGGTTCGTCCCGACCCAGAGGCGGCCGCGCCGGTCTTCGAGGAGCGCCGAGACGTGATCGCTCGGGAGGCCGTCGGCCTCGCGGTAGGCCGTCACGCGCCCCTCCTTCAGCCGGTTCAGCCCGCCTCCGGCGGTCGCGATCCAGACCGACCCGTCGCGCCCCGGGCAGACCGCGCGGACGTTGTCGCTCGTCAGCCCCTCGCGCGTCGTGTAGGTCAGGAAGAGCCCGTCGCGCAGGCGGTTCAGCCCGCCCACCCACGTCCCGATCCAGACGCTCCCTTCCTCGTCGCTCGTGAGGGACCAGACCTGGTCGTTCGAGAGCCCCTCTCGCGTCCCGATCACCTCCGGGACCCCGTTGCGAAGCCGGCCGACGCCGGCGCCCCACGTGCCGAACCAGAGCGTCCCTCCCGCGTCGACGTGGACCGCGGAGACCTGGTCGGCCGGGAAGCCGTCGGCTTCACGGTAGCGGACGACCGCGTCGCCCTTCAGGTACGTGAGCCCGCCCCCCGAGGTCGCGACCCAGACGCCTCCCCCGGCGTCGGGCGCGAGGCCGCGGACGAGCCCCGTGCCGAGCGTCGCGGCGTCCCAGACCTTCGTGACCCGGCCGCCCTTCACGACCGCCGCGCCGGCGCCGGTCGTGCCGACCCAGAGTGCGCCGTCGGCATCGAACGCGATCGCCCGGACCTGCTCGAGCGGCAGCCCCTGCGCCCGGCCGATCCGCTCCGCTCCCCGCCCGTCGACGACACGCTGGGCTCCGATCCCGTCTCCGGCCACCCAGGCGTCTCCCGCCCGGTCGAACGCGATCGACCAGACGATCCCGCCCGCGAGCCCCTCGGCCGTCCCGATCGCCGAGAACGTCCCGTCACGGCTGCGGCAGAGGACGCCGCCGCCGTTCGTCCCCGCCCAGATCGTCCCGTCGGGTCCCTCCGCGAGCGAGATGACGGAGTTGTGCTTCAGCTCCGGAGTGTTCCGCCGGTCGTACGTCGTGAATCGGGCACCGTCGAACCGGACGAGCCCCTCCTGGGTGCCGAGCCAGAGGTAGCCGTCGCGTCCCCGGAGGACCGCCTGCACCGTGTTCTGCGGCAGGCCGTCCCCCTCCTGCCAGACGTCGAGGCCGTACTGCGACAGGCGCTTGCCCGGGTCGAGCGCCGGAGCGGCGCTCGAGGCGAGCAGGCAGACGGCGAGGAGGGCCGTCCTGTAGCGCAGCATCCCCGGATCATAGGCGCGCGCCCCGCCGTCGGCCGGCCGACGGAGCTTGACCTTCCCGCTCCGGGTCCGCATGTTCCGGCCGTGAGGCGCGAGGCGAAGGGCTTCCGGGTCATCGAGACGACGGGCGTCCCGGTGAAGGCGTGGACGCTCGGCGTCCCGTGCGACCCCGCCGCCGAGAAGCAGCTCGCGAACGCCGCCTCGCTCCCGATCGTCTACCGCTGGGTCGCCGCGATGCCCGACGTCCACGTCGGCATCGGCGCCACCGTCGGCGCCGTCATCCCGACCGTCGAGGCGATCATTCCGGCCGCCGTCGGCGTCGACATCGGCTGCGGGATGGCGGCTTCGCTCACCTCGCTCACGGCGAACGACCTGCCAACGAACCTCGCGCCCCTGCGGGACGCGATCGAGAAGGCCGTCCCGCACGGTCGGACCGATTCCGGCGGACGAAACGACCGCGGCGCCTGGCACGACCCGCCCGCGCGGATCGGCGAGGCCTGGCGGCTCCTCGAGCCGGGCTGGCGGGCCATCCTCGATGCCCGCCCCGAGCTCGATCGCGGCAACCACCCCGCCCGGCACCTCGGGACGCTCGGCACCGGAAACCACTTCATCGAGCTCTGCCTCGACGAGGCCGGCCGCGTCTGGCTCCTCCTCCACAGCGGCTCGCGCGGCGTCGGGAACCGCATCGGCACCGACTACATCGAGGTCGCCCGCGAGGAGATGCGCGTCCACCAGCGGAACCTTCCCGACCGCGACCTCGCGTGGCTCACCGAGGGGACGGAGAGCTTCGAGAACTACGTCGCCGCCGTCTCGTGGGCCCAGGAGTACGCGCGGACGAACCGCGACCTGATGCTCCTCGCGATCGAGGAGGCGCTCGCCTCCGTCCCGTCGCTCCCGCCGTTCCGCTCGCGCCTCCTCGCCGTCTCCTGCCACCACAACTACGTCCGCCGCGAGCGGCACTACGGGCGCGAGGTCTGGGTCACGCGCAAGGGGGCCGTCCGCGCCGGCAAGGGCGAGCTCGGGATCATTCCGGGGAGCATGGGGGCGCGCTCCTTCATCGTCCGCGGCCTCGGCAACCCCGAGAGCTTCGAGTCGTGCAGCCACGGCGCCGGGCGCGCCTTCTCACGGAACGAGGCGCGCCGCCGCTTCACCCTCGCCGACCACGCCGAGGCGACCGCCGGCGTCGAGTGCCGGAAGGACGAGGCCGTCCTCGACGAGACGCCCGCCGCCTACAAGCCGATCGAGGCGGTGATGAACGCGCAGAAGGACCTCGTCGAGATCCTCCACACGCTCAAGCAGGTGGTCTGCGTGAAGGGGTAGCCCTGCCTCAGGTCGGAGCTCGTTCGGCCCCCGTTCTCTCCCCGCGCCCATCTGTCTCTCCGACCCCCCGCCGAAGGCGCGAGCACGACGAAGGGCGGTGGGTGGGGGGCACGGGGAGGGTTCACCGGCACCGATCCAGGAACGCGCGGAGCTTCGGGAGGAACTCCTCGGGATGCTCGAGCGGGGCCATGTGGGCGCCGGGGAGCGTCAGAAGCTCGACGTAGGGGGCGTTCCCCGCCGCCTCGACCATCGCCTCGGAGGCGGACGGCGGCGTGAGCGGGTCGTCCTCTCCGACAGCGGCGAGGAACGGGACGGCGAGCGTCCCGAGAACGTCGAAGCGGTCGGCCCGCTCCGCCATGCCGCGCTGGTCGGCGGCGGCCGTCGCCGGCGGCGTCGCGAGGAACATCGTCCGGATCAGCTGCTCGAGCGCGCCTCCGCGCGACGACGGGGCGAGGAACTGCGGGAGCATCGCCGAAAGGAGCGGCTCCATCCCGTCCTTCTCGATCGCCTCCGCCGTCGCGGCTCGCTTCGCCTTCCCCGCCTCGTCGTCCGCGTTCGCGCGCGAGTCGCAGAGGACGAGGCCACGCAGGCGCGGGCGGAGCTCCGGTCCGAGGCGCGCGATCAGCTCGAGGGCGACGTATCCGCCCATCGACATCCCCATGACGACGAACGGCTCGTCGGGCCGGAGGAGCGCCGCCCCGTCCTTCGAAAGGAGCGGCATCCCGTGGACCTTCTCCGCCGACAGACCCGACTTCCCGCGCCCGCGAAAGTCGGGCGCCGACACGGCGACCCCCTCGCCGAGCTGGCCGCTCGCGGCCGCGGCCGAGACGAGGCCCCAGAGCCGGCCGTCGAGGGGGAACGCATGGAGGGCGAGGAGGCGGAGCGCGGCGGGCGTCTCGGGGCGCATCATTCGGCGAGGATAGCCCGCGCTGGGGCGCGGCCGTCCCGACATCACGATCAGCCCGGAGGTCCCGTGCCCGCTTCTCGTGCCCACGCCGCCCCTGTCGCGCTCCTCCTCGTCGCGCTCCTCGCGCCCCGTCCGCTCCTCGGCGACGACCTCTTCGCCCAGCTCGGCGACGCCGCCCGCGACGGTCGCCTCGAGGCCGAGGCGCGGCTTCGCGAAGGCTCCGTGCCGGTGATGGCCGGCTACTCGGTCACCGTGAAGGGCGCCCCCGCGACGCGCCTCGGCGTCGCCGTCCGCGAGGGGAAGCTGGAATCTCTCCGCTACGTCGCTCCCGACGACACCTTCCTCCTCGTCGGGCGGGGCCTCCGCCCCGACGTCGTCCTCACGCGGATCGAGACCGACCCCTCCGGCACGATCACCGCCCTCGACTTCCACGGACGAGGCCTCGGCAGGCTCGTCGTCGGCCTCTTCCGGCCGCTCGTGAGGAGGAAGGTCCGGCAGATGAAGCTCCACACCGAGCTCGCCGAGCTCTTCCGCGGGAACGTCGTCGTCGCCGCGTCGAAGCCGGCGCCGGCGAGCGCTCCGACCGCTCCGCAGGCCGAAGCGACACCTCCGGTCGCTGCCGAAGCGCCCGAGGCGGGCCCGGACGCCGCCGCCCCGCCCGCCCCCCCGCAGCCCGGATTCCTCGACCTCGTCGACGAAGTCCGGCTCCTCGAGCTCCGGCTCTCGGCCTTCCCCGGGAAGCCCCTTTCCTTCGGCGAGACGCTCGCGCTCGAGACCGGGGGCGGAGGCGAGGAGGACCCGATCGAGGTGAGGCTCGACGAGGCGTTCTTCCGGCCCGGCCGCGACGGAGCCGATCCGGAGTGGGCCGCGAAGGGACGGCTCGAGGGAACGCTCGGAGCGGGCTCCGTCGCGCTCGACGACGGGAAGGTCGCGTTCCGGTCGGCCGCGCTCCTCGGCGGCCGCTTCGCCGCGGAGAAGAAGGGCGACGCGCCCCTCTCGACGAGCCTCCGCGCCGGCCGCTTCGACCTCTCGCTCGCCCGCTCCGACCTCCGCCTCCCGGGCGGAATCGACGTCGCCGTCGAGGACGGCTCGCGCTTCGGCGTTTCCTCCCTCGTCCTCGAGCCGACCGGCGCCTACCGCGGCCGCATCGACTTCCGCCTCCTCGGCGGGACCGGCGAGATCCGCCACGAAGGGGAACGCCTCTCGCTCTCGGGCGCCACGATCTCCTCCGGCGGCCTCGACGTCCGGGACGGACGAGCGACGGGCCCCCTCTCCCTCGATTTCGACTATCACCTCGTCCACCCGTTCGTCGTGAAGTATCCCGGCGACTCCCAGCCGCCGAAGGCCGTTCCCCTCGACTTTCGCGGCCCCTTCTCGGCGCGCCTCCAGCTGACCGACGCCGGCGCGGGCGGCGGCGGGAGCGTGACGGGCGAGTACTCGCTGAAGATCCCCTGGAAGCCGGTCGAGGAGGCTGCCATCGAGGCGTTGAAGGCGCAGTGGACCCAGGACGTGAAGGTCGTCCGGAAGGTCGACTTCACGATCGAGCCGCGCTCCTTCGGCCCGTGCGGCCCGCAGTGCTTCGGCGCGAGCTTCGCGTTCACCGCCGAGAAGAAGCGCGGGGAACGGAGCCTCTTCCGGCAGCTCTGCGAGCCGGAAGGGAAGGCCGAGCTCGTCGTCGACCCGGCCGCCCGCTCCTTCGTCCTGAAGAACCTCGAGGTGAAGCCGCGCTGCAAGGGGGCGCTCGGCTGGTTCGTGAACCTCGTCGCGCCCCTCCTGACGAAGACCTACTCCGACATGACGCTCTTCCAGCTCCCCCCCGACCTCCCGTTCTCGATCGAGACCGTGAGGAGCGGGAACGACTTCGTGAGGATCGACGGCGAGGTCGCGTGGAAAGGGACAGCCGCCGGGGTCGCCGTGGCGCCGCTCGACTGAAGCGGCGTCCCTCGGTCGGGTCTAAGCTCGTCGGACGAACCGACGTCCGGGACGGAGGAGCCATGAGAACCGCACGCCTCGCGCTCGCCCTCTTCGCCCTCGCCTTCGCCGCCTGCAAGGCGCGCGAGGCGGCGCCCCCGGCGCCGGAGCCGCCCGCTCCCGTCGCACCGGCCGAGGCCGTCACGCCCGCCACTCCCGTCCCCGCACCCGCGGCCGAGCCGGCCCCGACGCCGCCCGAGAGCGCCACGCCCGCTCCGCCCCCCGTGGCTGCACCGGCCGCCCCGGCGAAGCCGAAGCCGACGACCGCTCCCCCGGCAGCTCCCCCGAAGACCGCGCCGACGGCGCCGCCCGCCGCACCTCCGACCGTCGCCCCTTCCCCCACCGTCGCCCCGACGGCGCCGCCGAAACCGCCCGCGGCCCCCCCCGCGAGCGCCACGAACGTCGTCGACCCGGGCGGCGAGGTCGTCGTCGCCGCGACGAAGCCCGGCCTCACGCGCATCGGCGCCGACAAGTGCCGCGTCTGCCACAAGGTGCAGCACGCCTCCTGGGCCGCCTCGGGCCACGCGAAGCGGACGCCGCCCCTCGACTGCGAGGGGTGCCACGGCCCCGGCAGCGAGTACAAGGCGCTGAGCGTCATGAAGGACCCGAAGAAGGCCCGCGCCGCCGGCCTCGTCGACCCCGGCGCCGCCTACTGCGGCAAGTGCCACAAGGGCCCCTGGGACCCCGCGCTCCTCCGGATGGCCCACGCACACAAGGGGTCCTGAGACCGCCGGCCCGAAGCGCGATCGCCCGAACCGTCGACGGGCACGGGCGAGGAACGGCGCGGTGACCCGCCCGCGTAGAATCGCGGCATGCCGCTGACCGTCGAGCTCGAGCGCTCTCCCTCCTCGGGCGAGTGGATCGCCGAGATCCCCGAGCTTCCCGGCTGCGTGGTCGTGGAAGCCTCGGAAGCCGAGGCGCTCGCGAAGGTGGAGGCTCTCGCCCTCCGCGTCCTCGCCGACCGCCTCGAGCACGGAGAGGCCCGCGCCGGGGAGATGAGCGTCTCCTTCGTGACCCGCGCAGCTGCGTGAGCATCTGGCCTTCCGCGAAAGCCGGAAAGGTCCTCGCCGCGCTCCTGCGGAACGGTTGGCGTGAAGCGCCAGGCCGGCACCTCGCACCGGATCCTCTCCCGGGACGGGTGGCCCGACTACGTGTTCGCATTCCACGACGGCAAGAGCCTGCCGCCGGAGGCGCTCGCCCGGATGGGCAAGCGCACGGGTCTCCGCCCCGAGGATCTGTAGAAGCTCCCTTCCGCGGCCCGGAACGCGAAAGGCCGCGTCTCCGCGGCCATCGTCGAAATAGTGGTGCGCCCGCCGCGATTCGAACGCGGGACCTTTAGTACCTGCGTCTAACGGTCAGACTCTGTTTCCGGGGAACCCGCGCCCGGGTTCCCCGAGCCCCTCCGCGGCCCGGAACGCGAAAGGCCGCGTCTCCGCGGCCATCGTCGAAAGAGTGGTGCGCCCGCCGCGATTCGAACGCGGGACCTTTAGATCCGGAGTCTGAGGGTCGCCTCCGCCGAGCGATTCCGACCCGTTGAGCAAGTCCGCTTTCCAAGCGGTTTTCCGTTGACTCGCACGCGAAAGAGCGTAGATTCTGACCCGGAAGCGGAAAGGCACACGGCACCCCAATCGCTTCCGAGCGCGCTCGCGGGAGGCAACGATGAGACGGGGAGACCGGAACCTCACGACGAAGACGGTGGCCGCCCTGAGAAAGCCCGGGTGGTACTGCGATCGCGACATCCCGGGCTTCGTCGTCCGCGTCCTCCCGAGCGGGACCAAGGCGTTCGCCGCCCGCTACGTCGTCAAGGGGACGGGCATTCGCCGTTTCACGTCGCTCGGCCTCTTCGGAGTCGTCACGGTCGACCAAGCGAGGAAGAAGGCGCGAGAGATCCTCTCCGCCGTCGCCCTCGGAGACGACCCGCTCGGGAAGCGCTGCCCGACCTGGGGGGAATGGTCCGTGACCTACTTCGACCGCCTCACCGCGAAGTCGAAGAACGTCTTTCACCGGGCACTCCTCGGGTTCACGGAGGAGAAGAACAAGCGTTCGGGCGAGCCGACGGACTCGACATTCCGGGAGATCCGGCTCCGCTGGGCTCCTCGCCTCCTCTCCTCGTTCCGACCCGAGGACATCGAAAGGGAGCGCGCCGCGATTCGCGCGGCGAAGTCCGCGACCGTCGCGAACCGATGGCTCGCCGTCGTCTCCGGCGTCTTCGGCGCGGCCGTTCGCGCCGAGCTCCTCGGCCGGAACCCCGTCAAGAACGTGAGATCCGACCGCGAGGCGCCGCCGCGTTCGAGGACCCTCTCCACGGAAGAGATGGGGCGCCTCCTGGCCGCGCTCGAGGGCGAGAAGGAACGGGACCCCTGGGCCGCCGTCGGCGTCCTCCTGGCCGTCCTGACGGGCGCACGGCGGGGCGAGATCCTCCGGCTTCGCTGGGAGGACGTTCGGCTCGACGAAGGGTTCGCCCGCCTCCCCGACTCGAAGAGCGGCAAGCCCCGTTACCTGGCCCTGCCGGCCCGCGCCGTGGAAGAGCTACGGGAGCTCCCGCGCGTCGGCTCCTACGTCGTCGCCCCGGCCCGTGACCCGCTGCCCGGGAAGGACGGGAAGCCGGCGCCCGAGAGGCCGCGCGCGGACCTGAAAGCCGCCTGGGAGCGTCTCACGACGACGGCAGCGCTCGAGGGGATCTCGTTTCACGACTTGCGGAGAACCTACGGCCGGGAACTGAACCGCGCCGCCGGTCTTCGCGTCGCTCAGGAGGCCCTCGGGCACTCGACGCCAGAGCAGACGGCCGCCGCGTACACGCCCGAGGGATTCGATGTCATCCGCGAGGCGACGGAGAAGCGCGCGACCCTCCTTCCGTTCCCGAAGAGGGCCGCCGGCTGAGAACGAAGGGAGAGGCGATGGAACAGAGACCCCGCACCCCGTCACGGGAACGCACCGTCGGAGGGGCCGTTCTCTCCGATCCTCTGCTCGCCGAGGCCCTGGCAGCGTTCGCCGACGCCGATACCCGATCGCTCGGGGGCGCGGTTCACTACGTGATGACCCTCGGCCTTCGGGATCTCGGATTCGTCTCCTTCGCGAACACGTGGGCCGCCGGGCCGCGGCTCGAGGCGTACCGACGCCGGGACGAGCCGGAGCCGATGGGCCTCCTGGTCCCCTTCCTGCCGTGGGAGCGCGCAGCGCGGAGGGGCGCGTGACGGGAGCGCCGGGAACCGATCGCCGGCAAGAGAGCGGGCTCCCGACGCCTTCGGAGCTACGTGCCGCTGCTGCCCTCCTCGAGCGCGAGGGTCTCGCCGCCGTTGCCCGCGTGCTCAGGCTCGCAGCGGAGGCCGAGGAAGCCGTCCGGATTCGACTCGAAGCTCCGAACGCGCCGCTCTTCGGCGACCTGACCGCCGCCCTCCCGGCGCTCCTTCGGAGACTTCCCGGGCGCGTCGCCGTCTTTTACGCCCCGGCGGTTGCCGAAATGCTCTCCCATCTCGGCACGCGGCGCGCGAACGGCGAACCCGACGCCTTCGCCGATGTCGCGACGGCGCTCTGTCCTCCCCGACCCGGAAAGCGGAAGGCCCTTTCAGAGCGGGAGCGAGACCGCGAGGACCTCGCCTACTTCCACATGCTCTGCGAAGACCTCCGCGCTCTGGACGCGGAAGCTCGCGACCTGCGGGGGGATCGGTTGAAACGGGAGACGGAAGCCCTTGAGCGCGTCCTCGGCGAGGAGTACCAGCGGGCCGGGCTCGCGCCGAGGCGCCGTTCGAGGGATGAACTCCTGGCAAGGCTCATCCTTCGCCGATCCTCTCGGCCGGTCCGCCCGGAGCTCTTGGCCGCGCTCATCTGGGCGCGAGGCCGGAAGGCCAAGAAGATCCCCTTTTCGAAGCTCGCGGCATGGGCCTGGGAGCGGACGCGTGCACAGAAGGGCCGCTTCAACGCCGGGGAGGTTCCTGCGGTCGCCTTCGAGGAATGCGTAGCTGATGACGCGGTCGACGCATTGAAGCGGCTCGAGGAGCGCGTGAACTACGCCGAATCCGGCAGAGATTCCGGCCGAAAGTCCCCATTCCACGCGCCGAGCCGCACGCGCACCCTCCCGGTTGAAAACGCGCGGGAACGCGCGAGCAAACGTCCGAAAGGAGAGACCGATGCTGGAACCAGTCATCACGAACCGCGAGCTCGCCGCCCGGTACGGGTGGAAGCCCCAGACGGAGCGCGCGAACCGCATCAAGGGGCAGACCCCGCCCTACGTGAAGGTCGGAAACCGAATCCTGTACCGGGTGGCCGACGTCCTGGCGTGGGAGAGCGTCCGTCACTACACGTCGACCGCCGACGAGCGGGTCCGCCGCGCGAGCGCCTGAAACCGCCATGAGCGAAACGAAGATGCCCGCCCTCGAGCTGGAACCTCGGGAGCGGGCGACGCGATCGAAAAAGCCTTGCGAGCCCCATTCTACCGCGTGCGAGCATCGTAACTCGCCCCGCGACGTCCGGCGCCTCGCCCTCGTCGAAGCGATGGGGGATCGCCCGTGACGCCCGAGACGACCGCCCTCCTCTCGTTCGACGTGGACGAGGTCCTCGCGGAGGCCCGGCGCCGGCCCCTCCCGCCGCCCGAGGTCCTCGCGTCGGCGCGGCGCCGGAACAAGGCCGGCGCGTTCCTCTACCTTCAGGCCGCAGGCCGGCGCGGCGTCGTGTCCGACGACCCGCGGACCGAGGCCCTCCTCGCCCGCTTCCGGCGCGACGCTCTCCGGGAGGCCGGCGTGGACGAACGGCTCGTCCGGAGGACCGCGTGAGCGGGAAGCCGATCCCCTTCCGCGAGGCGGACGCGCTCCTCGACGAGGAGGTG
>JAKPXO010000349.1 GCA_029567505.1 Acidobacteriota bacterium | reverse complement strand
GCGTGCCGCGCCCGCGGAAAAGCTTCGCTTTCCCACCGGCGCTTGGAAAACGCGGTGCGTTTCCCACACGAATCAACCCCGCTCACCCCCCCGGCAGGCCCCCGACCCCCTGCGAAACGGACATTTCTATCGAGTTCCAGGAGGTGACATTTCTATGGAGCCATGACAGCGTCGGCGGACGACCTTTCGGACGCGCGCGAAATCGTCCCGACCAGGTCCGGTAGCCGGCCCGTAAACTCTTCGCCTGCCGCAACGTACGTAAAGGCTCAGGAGGGCCCTGTCGAAATGACCGCCGCGATCTCCCTCTCAGGCGTCACGAAGCGCTTTGGGAAGTTCACCGCCGTCGACCGGCTCGACCTCGAGGTCCCCGTCGGGGTCACGTTCGGCCTCCTCGGGCCGAACGGGGCCGGGAAGACGACCACCATTCGGATGACGATGAACATCACGAAGGCCGACGAGGGAACGGTTCGGATCCTCGGACGGACGCTCGACGAGGAAGGCCAGCGGAAGATCGGCTACCTCCCCGAGGAGCGCGGGCTCTACCGGAAGATGACTGTTCTCGACCAGCTCCTCTTCTTCGCCGCGATCAAGGGGGTCGAGAAGAAGACGGCCCTCGCGCGCCTCGAGAAGTGGATCGACGTGATGGACCTCCGCCCCTGGCTGAAAAAGAAGACCGAAGAGCTCTCGAAGGGAATGCAGCAGAAGGTCCAGTTCCTCGGGACGATCGTCCACGACCCGGAGGTCCTCATCCTGGACGAGCCGTTCTCCGGCCTCGACCCGATCAACGTCGTCCTCGTGAAGGACTTCCTCGCCGACTTCAAGAGGCAGGGGAAGACGATCGTCTTCTCCACCCACGTCATGGAGCAGGCCGAGAAGCTCTGCGACCGGATCGCGCTCATCTACCGCGGGCACAAGCTCCTCGACGGCACCGTGAGGCAGGTCAAGGATTCCTTCCGCGACCGGGTGCCGCTCCCGCCGCCGGTGGAGCCGGAGCCGGAGCTCGAGAAGATCTTCATCAAGGCCGTCGAGGAGTCGGGCCTGTCGGCCCCCACCTCGGAAGAGCTGCGGTAGGAGGCGACGATGACGAGCAAGGTCCTCCACATCGTCCGCCGCGAGTACCTCCAGCAGATCAAGACGAAGGGGTTCTGGATCGCGACGATCCTGATCCCGGCGCTCGGGCTCGGCTTCGTCTTCCTCCAGGTCCTCCTCTCCTCGACGCTCATCCCGGAAGGAAAGATCGGCGTCGTCGACCTGACGGGACGCCTCTACGAGCCGCTCCTCCTCGAGCAGAAGGCGGTCTCCGACACGGACGGCGACGCGAAACCGGCCGGCCCGGAGGCGAAGCCGGACGAGACAGCGAAGCGGATGCCGACGAAGATCACGTTCCTCCCGGTCCCCGCGACGTCGGGGACGCTCGCCGACGTGCGGAAGGAGCTGAACGCGAAGGTCCAGAAGAAGGAGATCAAGGCCTACATCGTCATCCCCGAGGACGGTTTGTCGAGCGGGAAGGTCGAGTGGCGCGCCCGGTCGGTCAAGGCCGACATGTTCCTCCGCGAGTCGGTCGAGCGGGCGTTGGGCCGCGCGGCGACGAAGGAGCGGCTCCGGAACCAGGGGGTCGACCCGGCCGTCTACGAGAAGGCGCGCCTCACGGTGAAGCTCGATCCGCGAGAGGCGACCGAGAAGGAGACGCCCGAGGACGCGAAGAACGAGGGCGCGAACCTCGCGATCACCGGGATCCTCTTCTTCCTGATCTACATGTCGATCTTCGTCTACGGCGCCCAGATCATGCGGGGCGTCCTCGAGGAGAAGAGCAACCGGATCGTCGAGGTCATCATCTCGTCGGTGAGGCCGACCGAGCTGATGCTCGGGAAGGTCGTCGGCATCGGCCTCGTGGGGCTGACGCAGTACGCCGTCTGGGCCCTGTTCGCGTTCACGCTGACGCTCCCCGGAATCGTCGGCCTCATGGGCCTGGCGAGCGGCTCGCTCCCGAGCGTTCCCGTCGGGACGCTCGTCGCGTTCGTCGTCTTCTTCCTCCTCGGCTACTTCCTCTACGCGGGCCTCTACGCCGCCTTCGCCGCGCCGTTCAACTCCGACCAGGAAGCCCAGCAGCTCGTCATGATCCCCGGGATGATGCTCATCATTTCGGCGATGACCTGGATCTTCGCGTACAACACGCCGGACGGGACGTTCGCGAGGGTCCTCTCGATCTTCCCCTTCTCCTCGCCGCTCCTGATGTTCATGCGGATCTCGGTGCAGCCGCCGCCGGCCTGGGAGATCGCCCTCTCGATCGGGCTCCTCCTCCTCACGATCTGGGGCGTCTCCTGGTTCGCGGGGCGGGTCTACCGGGTCGGGATCCTGATGTACGGCAAGAAGCCGACCTTCCCCGAGATCATCCGCTGGGTGCGGGCGGCCGACTGAGCCGGACGCCGCCGGCCCCGGGGCTCGCCGGGGCCGGCCTTGCCGCCGGACGGGAGGCATGGTAAAAAGCCCGTCCTCGCGCGGGGAGCCCCCGCGAGCGGGACCGGAACGGCGCATTCGTCTAGGGGTCCAGGACGCCGCCCTCTCACGGCGGTAACACGGGTTCGAATCCCGTATGCGCTACCAACTCTGGTCTTACCCCTCGAGTTTCGACAGTGGCAGTTCCCGCCGTGAGAGGGCGGCGCGGCCGGGCGTCTTTGATGGCGGGGGGAGACCCCCCGCACCCCCCCGCACGGCGGTAACACGGGTTCGAATCCCGTATGCGCCTTTGCAGTCCGCTCGCTCCCTGCGAAAAGCACCGACGGGGCACGACCTCGCTTCGCTCGCGGGGGGAGACCCCCCGCACCCCCCCGCACGGCGGTAACACGGGTTCGAATCCCGTATGCGCTGCCGCACGATGCTCACGCCCTGCGAAGAGCCTCGTCGCTTCGCTCGCGGGGAGGGGCCCCCCGCACCCCCCCATGGCGGGATCGCGGGTTCGAATCCCGTGTGCGCTACCACGAAATGCAGGCGCCCTGAGCCGAGAAACCTCAGTAGGAAAGTGCTGAAAGCAGAAGCATCGTTCTGAAACCTCTGCGTACCATCAGGTTACGAGCAAGAAGGTGGCGCAGAGGGAGAGACAGAACGATGCGCGTCGAGGATAGCGTCTACGGCGGCCCGAACGGAACGGAGATCGCGTTCACGGACCAGCCGATTACGGGTTGGGGTGGGCTGGCTGTCGTGGCCCGATTCTTCGAGGTCATCGGGATCAGGG
>JAKPXO010000512.1 GCA_029567505.1 Acidobacteriota bacterium | reverse complement strand
TTTCCCACCGGCGCTTGGAAAACGCGGTGCGTTTCCCACACGAATCAACCCCGCTCACCCCCCGGCAGGCCCCCGACCCCCTGCGAAACGGACATTTCTATCGAGTTCCAGGGGGTGACATTTCTAAGGAGCCATGACACTGCTGCCCGGAGGCAGCCACGGGAGAGCCCCCGAGGCTCACTCCCACTCGATCGTCGCCGGCGGCTTGGAGGTCACGTCGTAGACGACGCGGTTCACGCCGCGGACCTCGCCGACGATGCGTCGCGAGGCCCGGTCGAGAAGGTCGTGAGGGAGGCGGGCCCAGTCGGCCGTCATGTAGTCGATCGTCGTCACCGCGCGGAGGGCGACGACGTGCTCGTACGTCCGGCCGTCGCCCATCACTCCGACGGAACGGACCGGCAGAAGTACGGCCAAGGCCTGCGCCGTCCGGTCGTAGTCGCCCGAGGCCCGCAGCTCCTCCATGAAGATCGCGTCCGCCTCCTGGAGGATCCGGACGCGCTCGGGCGTGATCTCCCCCGGGATCCGGACGGCGAGGCCCGGCCCGGGGAACGGGTGCCGGTAGAGCATGTCGCGCGGGATTCCGAGCTCCTCGCCGAGGCGGCGGACCTCGTCCTTGAAGAGCTCGCGGAGCGGCTCGACGAGCCGGAAGCCGAGCTTGGCCGGGAGGCCGCCGACGTTGTGGTGCGTCTTGATGACGGCCGAAGGCCCGTGGATCGAGACCGACTCGATCACGTCGGGGTAGAGGGTCCCCTGCGCGAGCCACGCGGCGCCGTCCACGGCCTTCGCG
Organism: Acidobacteriota bacterium; assembly: GCA_029567505.1. GTDB lineage: Bacteria > Acidobacteriota > Thermoanaerobaculia > UBA5066 > UBA5066 > UBA5066. The sequence continues at coordinate 2,929 of JAKPXO010000512.1, read as the reverse complement.
TTCTCGGCGAAGACGTCGATGAAGAGCCCGCCGATGATCTTCCGCTTGCGCTCCGGGTCGGTCACGCCCGCGAGCGCGGAGAGGAAGCGCTCGGAAGCGTCGATGCCCGTCACGGGGAGGCCGAGGTGAGAGAAGGCCGCGAGGACGTGCCGCCCCTCGTCCTTCCGGAGGAGGCCGGTGTCGACGAAGACCCCCCGGAATCGCTCCCCCACCGCCTCCCGGATGAGGACGGCGGCGACGGTGGAGTCGACGCCGCCGGAGAGGGCGCCGAGGACGACGCCCTCGGTGACCGTCTCGCGGACCTTCGCGACGGCGGAGTCGCGGAAGCTCGCCATCGTCCACGTCGGGGCGCAGCCACAGACGGAGTAGAGGAACGCCTCGAGCATCTCGGCGCCGTGGTCGGTGTGGTGGACCTCGGGGTGGAACTGGAGGCCGTAGAGCGCCCGACGCGCGTCCTCGAAGGCTGCGACCGGAGCGTTCGCCGTCCGCGCCGTCACGGTGAAGCCGTCCGGGACGACCTCGACGTGGTCGCCGTGACTCATCCAGACGGTCTCCCGCGGCCCGAGCGCCCCGAGGAGCCGCCCGCCCACGACGTCGACGACCGCCCGCCCGTACTCCCGCCCCGGCGCGTGGCCGACGCCGCCGCCGAAGTGGAGCGCCATCAGCTGCATGCCGTAGCAGAGACCGAGAACGGGGATGCCGAGGTCGAAGACCTTCTCGTCGCCGCGCGGCGCCTTCTCGTCGTAGACGCTCGAGGGCCCGCCGGAGAGGACGATTCCCTTCGGCGCGAGGGCCTCGATCTCCGCGGCGGTCGCGGAGTACGGAAGGACGATCGATCGGACCCGGGCCTCGCGGATCCGGCGGGCGATGACCTGGGTGTACTGGGAGCCGAAATCGAGGACGACGACGGTGTCGAAAGACGGCATCGCCTCGATCATAGCCCGCCGTCGGAACGCTGCCGGGGGCCGAACCGCCGAGCGACGGCCCTCGGAATCGAGGCGATCGCCGCGAGGACGAGGGCGCCGGCGAGCGCGACGAACGGCACGGCGGCGACGAAGACGGGGGCGACGTTCACGCCGCCCGGCAGCTCGCCGCCGTGTGCCAGCTTCGGGAGCTGCGAGCCGGCCGCCGCCGCGAGAAGGACCGAGGCGCCGACGAGCGTCCAGAACGCCTCGGGCGCGAGGAGCCGCGGCCGTGGCCCGGCCGCCGGGGTCCGCCGCTCCCGTCTCCAGAGGGACGCTGCGGCCGAGGTGCCGATGTCGGCCAGGAGGAGCAGCACCCCCGAGACGAGGTAGGGGACGATGAAGAAAAGGGTTGTGACGACGACGAAGCGGGCCACGTTCGAGCGCGGGAGGCCCGAGCCGAGGACGTCGGCCAGGAACGGGTAGACGGTGAACGAGGTCGCGGCCCGAGGCCCGGCAGAGAGGTAGGCGACCATCGCGGCCAGGAAAGCCGGCGGCGCGAGCATCAGGAATCCGCGAACCGTCCGAAACACGCGGGCGAGTATAGGAGGCCGGGCGTCAGGAGCCGGCCGGCTCGCCCGTCCACAGGGCGATTACCTTCCTCACGTAGGCGCGTGTCTCGCGGTACGGTGGGATCCCCCCGTAGGCCTCGACGGCTCCCTCTCCGGCGTTGTAGGCCGCCAGGATCTTCTCCGGCTCGTTCTCCCCGAAGCGCTTCGCAAGGAGCGAAAGGTAGCGCGCGCCGCCTCCGACGTTCTGGACCGGGTCGAACGAGCGCGACACGCCGAGCCGGCGCGCCGTGGCGGGCATCAGCTGCATCAGGCCGCGGGCCCCCTTCGGCGAGACGGCGCGGGGCTTCCAGCTCGACTCGACGTGGATCACCGCCGCCACGAGGGCCGGGTCGACCTGGTGGGCTTCCGCCGCCTCCTCGACAAGCCGGGCCCAGCGGGCGGGGGCGGAGTGGGGCCGGCCGGACGGCCGGCGCACCGAGGGCCACGCTTTCGTCGCGGGCGCGACGGGCTCCTCGACCGCGGCGGGCGGCTCGAGCTCGTCGTCGACGATCCGCTCCACGCGCTCGATCGGGAGGACGACCTCTCCGCCGCCGACGAGGACGATCCGGATCCGCTCCTCTCCCTCGAGATGGAACGACGCCGCCTTCAGGTGACGTCCCTCGGTCAGGACGACGAGAGCGGAGACGGCCGGCATGGCCGGGAGGAGGAGGGCCAGGGACGCCGCCGCGAGGAGCCTACGCACGAGGATGGCTCCTGTCGTAGACCCGTCGAGCCCGGGCCCGCGAGACGTGGGTGTAGATCTCGGTCGTGGCGATGCTCGCGTGCCCGAGCATCATCTGGACGGCCCGGAGGTCGGCCTCGCCGTCGACGAGGTGCGTCGCGAACGAGTGCCTGAGGACGTGCGGGGAGACTGCCGCCGGGTCGAGGCCGGCTTTCAGGGCCGCCGCCTTGATCGCCAGGAAGATCGTTTGCCGGGTCACCGGCTTCCCGCCCGACCCCGGAAAGAGCCAGGGCGAGGCGGCGCCGCGCGCCCGGGCCCGGGGCCCGCTCACCCAGCGCGCGACCCAGCGGGCCGAGGAGTCGGCGACCGGGACGACCCGCTCCTTCGCCCCCTTTCCCTTCACGACGACGAACCCGTCGGCGAGGTGGAGCGAGGCGATCCGGAGCGTCGCGAGCTCGGAGACCCGGACCCCGCACGCGTAGAGGAGCTCGAACATCGCCTTGTTCCGAAGCCCTTTCGGGGTCTCGACGTCGGGCGCCTCGAGGAGGCGCTCCACCTCGTCGCGACCGAGCAGCTTCGGGAGGGTCATCCAGCGCCGCGGGTTCTCGAGGCCGGAGGTGGGGTCGGCGGCGATCCGCTTCTCGGCGAAGAGGAAGCGGAAGAGGCCGCGAAGCGCCGACGTGGCCCGCGCGATCGACCGGGGCGAAGCCCCTTCCGACCGCCGGAGGCCGAAC
>JAKPXO010000510.1 GCA_029567505.1 Acidobacteriota bacterium | reverse complement strand
GTTCCTTTGATCTGGATCGTCGCGGCGACGACCGGGTCGGGCGACGTCTCCGTCACCGAGACGGTCGTCCTTCCCTCGAGCTTCCGGGCGAAGTCGATCGCGTGGACCGTGTACGGGGCCTCGTTGATTCCCTGTGCCGGGACGCCGTCGATCCGATAGGTGCCTGTCTCGTCGGTCAGGGCGAAGCTGCCCGGCCCCTCGACGAAGACGGTCGCCCCGATGACGGGCCCGTCGATCTGGGTGACCGGGTCCCGATAGCGCACCTCGCCGCTGACGGAGCGCGGGCTCGACACGGCGAGAGTGAGGACGACGTTCTCCGTCGTGTCGGGCGCGAGATCCGTGACGGCGAGCGCCGGCGTGCGCGAGACCGAGAAGTCGGCGGCCTGGACGGTCACCCGACCGGCCGGAACGCCATCGAAGAGAAACGCCCCGCTCGCCCCGGTCGTCGCAACGCCGAACGGCCCCCCGGCGGAGTAGACCGCGACGGACGCGCCCGAGGCCGGCTCGGTGACCGGCCCCGCGGCCGTCTCGCGCCGAACGAGGACGCGGCCGGAGACGGTTCCCGTTCGTGGCGCCTCCGCCCGCTGAAGCCGAAGAGTGACGTCCGCGGTCGCGCCCGGCCCCGAGAGCCCGACGGTCGCGTAGGACGAACGGCCCGCGGCGTCCCGGGCGGTGACCGTGATCGGTCCGACCGGCATCGCCTCCAGCCGGAACGTTCCGTCGGCGCCGCTCACCGTCGAGCGCACTTCCGAGAAAAGGGTGCTCGCCGCCGTGACGGCCGCTGCGGGAACGGGAGACGAGTCTTCGTAGAGGACCTGGCCCGTGATCGTGCCCCGGCCGAGCATGGCGATGTTGACGCGGGCGAGGCGCGACTGGAGGCGGATGATCGACGTGACCTCTTCGCCCTCCTCCGGCGAGAGTGGATCCGGGCCGGCAGGTACGACGGCTTGAATCCGGAACCCGGACTGGACGGCCCCCTTCTCGGCCGGCCTCGGGACCCCGAGGATCGGTTCCTCGATGAAGGGGAAGAAGAACCCGCCCGAGTCGTCGGTCGTTCGCTCCGCGACGAGGTCGTGCAGGACTCTGGCATCGGCGCCGCCGTCCATCACGATGACGCGATCCCGAACGAGACGAACGACAGCTCCCGCGACGGCTTCGCCCGTCCCCCTCAGGACCTTCCCCTCGACGAGCCCGCCGACGTGGTCCGGCTCGATCGCGATGTCCGGGACGGGGCCGACGAGCGAGTCACCCCAGCCGTCACGGAGGCCCGCGAGGTCGATTTCGTGCTCGTGCGTGATGACCGGCTGATCGTCGTGCAACCCCCTGATCGCCGAGACGGGCTGAGAGAACCGAACGGCGACGACTCGTTCGCTCGCGGGCTGAAGGAGCGCCGACGCGGCGGAGAAGACCGTGGAACGCTCCAGCGTCGTACCCGAGCTCGTCGTGTCGAGGCCGCGGAAGCTCGTCCGGACTTCGTACCGGTCCGCCGCTTCGGCGTCGGCCTTCGCCGGCGGGCGGTTGAAGAGGTACCAGACGCCCGATCCGTACGGATCCAGGACGAAGTCCTGGCGCGCCCCGATGAGTCGGAACGGCGGACGTTCGACGGCGCTGACCGCGGCGACCGGTGCACCGGCCACCGGAGCGCCCGTAGCGAGGTGACGAAGATCGAACGCGAGCGGCCGGGTGTCGCCCTCCGCGCGGACGACATCCACCACCCAGGCTTGGCCCGGGGGGACCGCGAACGCGGGGAAGCGCACGTGGGAGAAGCCGCCGCCCGACGACGAGGGGGCGACGAAGGAGAGGGTGACGGGCATCGACTCGCCGGAGATCGGTCCGTGGATGACGACCGAATACCCGGCTTCCGCCGAGAGCCGCCCCACGACGGAGAGCGGAGCGCGTGTCCCTCCGGGACGGTCGAGGATGTCGTACGTCTCGCCGAACGCCAGGGAACGAAGGGCCCTCGGGTCGCCCGCCGGGTACGCGAGGTAGGTCACGCCGGTGACGCCATTGAGCTTGCGGACCTCGAGCGTCGGGGCGACCCCCGATCCCGCGCTTTCGACGGTGGCGGCGAGCCAGGGCCGCGCGTAGCTCATCGTGTCGGCGATGTGCTCGAGAAGCGCTGACGCCGCGAGGTTGCGCGCCTCCTGCTCCTGCCTGAGGTAAGAGGCGAGCCCCTCGGCCGAGGTCCGTCCCTTGTCGAGAGTCCTTCGAAGCTGGTCGAACTCCGGCCGGTCGTGACGGTTCCCGAGCTGATCGAGGAGGAGCGCCTCGAGCGACGGGAGAAGCTCCTCGCCGATGAAGATGCGCTGGCCGGCCTCCGCGAGGTCGATGGCTCTCCGCTCGACGTCGGACTTCACGAGTCGCGGCAGGTCAGGCGGAATCGCGCCCGGAGGCGCGACGGCGAGACTGTAGGCGAGGCCGAGGAGGGGGACGTTCGCCGCGACGAGCGGCTCGGGCAGCTCCCCGGTGAACCTCGGCAGGACGAGAGAGGAGGGCGATAGCGGGATCCCGTGCTCGCCGACGCCCGTCCGGAGCCGGATGACCCCCTGGACGGAGCCGGAGGACTGGAACGCCGTCGCGACGCACCGTCCCGTCACCTTCGCGACGAGCCGGAACTCGACCGTCGCGCCCTCGCCGGGCCCGAGCGTCTCGATCTGTCGCTGGAACGTGTCGTTCGGGTCCGCCTTGACGGCCCCGGTCGCCTGCGCGGCATCGAGCGCGAGGGTGATGGCGTTCTCCCAGTCGCGCGTCGAGACGTTCGTGACGGTGACGAAGAGCGTGTACGCCTCGTCCGCCCGGACGACATCCGGGTGACTGAACGCGAGGTTGAAGCGGGCGTCGACGACCTCGATCGCCGCCTTGAGCTTCCCCGAGAGCGGAAGGACGTCTCGTCCGGGCCGCTCCAGGTCCGCGGCGACCTCCATCGTGACGACGTGCGTCCCGGCGGCGACCCCTTCCAGCGTGAAGCTCGCCGTCCCCTGCTCGCCAGGACCGAGCTGCGTCTCGCCCGCCAGACCCAGGACGGGCACGGCCTGCCCGGGTGCCACGGACGGTGTCGTCCCGGCGAGCCGAAGCAGCTCGCGGGGGACGGCGGCCGGCAGGCGAATCGTGCTCGTGACGTTCGAAAGGACGGCCCCGCTTCCGGCCGGCGCGCCGTTCGCGACGAGGAGCTGGGCGTCGAAGTACTTGTGGAGGAACGAGACGTTCCCGGGGAGGACGATGACGCCGAAGAGCTTCGTCTCGGGAGGCAGCTCCTCCATCTCCTCCCTCGGGAAGATTCCCGGCGGTCCGCCCACCTCCAGCTTGAACGGGACGATGTGCGGGGGCTGCCAACGGCGCACGGCCGCAGCCAGCCCCTCGGGCAGGCTGTCGAGCTTCACCTCCGGTTTCGAGAGGAGATCGACCCGTCCGCCGTCCTGGAAGAGGACCGGGAAGTCGATCGTCACGAGCCCGCCCTGGAATGCGAAACCGACGGCGAAACTGTAGGCGTCGTAGTTCTGTTGCGTGATCTGGATGCCCCGCGCCTGGAGCTCTGCGAGGGTCAGCTGCTTCACCGTCGCCGTCGTCGCGAGGATTCGCCGGACCTCGAGGGTCACGACGGCCGGAGTCGCCTGACCGAGGACCTCCTCGTCCGCGCCGGCCGGAACCGCCGCTCGGACGAGGCGGATGTTCGAGAGGACGTACGTTCCCTCCGTCTGGACCCCCGGCAGCAGGAACGCTCCTCCCGGCGTCGCCGTGTAGGTCGCCGACGCCTGGAGCTCGGGGCCCGAGAGCTCGGCCTTCACCAGGAGGCCGTTCACGCGCGGATCCCCCGGAGCCATCGACCCGCAGACACCCGCGAAGCAGGTGCGAACGCGCGCCGACTCGGCGACGTCGAGGATCTGTGACTCGTCTCCGGCGGCGATCGACAGGCGGGTCCCCTGAATCGCGAGCTGACCGGATGCAAGCGCTCCGCCCGACTGGGCCGACGCGCCCCGGGCGAGGAGAAGGGTGAACAGCGAGATCGCGAAGGTCAGGAACAGACGTTTGAAGGCCACCGGCCGGCGTCGACCGTCTTCGGCGCCGGGGGCGGTCACCCCGAAGGAAACGAAACCGCTTGACACGCGACCTGGGACTCTATGTGGAAATAGTGGAATTGCGCAAGGATGGAATTCTGGCTTTTTCCGCCAATAAACCACACACCCGGTGTTCGGTTTTCGTCAAACGCCGAGCTTCATCGCGAGGACCGTCGGCAGAACCGAGGATGGGAAAGTCCGGAGTCGGCGAGCCCTCATGCGCGGCAATTGCGCGAAAACGAGCACCGGGCAGGGCGGATTCCTCCGCCCTACCCGGCCCGTAGATCTTGGGGTACTACCGGGAAGGGTTAGTAGCGGCCGCGGCCGCCGCCGCCGCCGTAGCCACCACCGCCGTAGCCACCGCCGCCGCCGTAGCCGCGGCCACCGCCGCCACCGCCCGTGCGGGCTTCCTGCGGGCGGGCCTCGTTGACGCGCAGCGTCCGGCCGCCGTGCTCCTGGCCGTTCAGGGCGCTCATCGCGCTCTGGGCCTCGCTGTCGTTCATCTCGACGAAACCGAAGCCCTTCGACTGGCCGGAATCGCGGTCGCTCACGACGCGGGCGGAGTGGACCTCTCCGAAGCCCTCGAACAGGCCGCGAAGGGTGGCGTCATCCATCGTGTAGGGGAGGTTTCCGACGTAAAGCTTCATTTCGATCTCGAGGTCCTTGTTTCAGTGCGCGCCGAGGCGAGCGGTTTTGGGAGTCGGCGCGATTCCGAGCCGACGGGAAGCGAGTTGTCACCGTCCTCACCGCCAGTCGGAGACGGAACGGGTCCCTTTCAGCACAACACGGCCGCGACCGGTTGTCAACTGCTGCCCGGAGGCAGTGTCGAAGCTCCATGGAAATGTCACGGTGCCAGCTCGATAGAAATGTCCGGGCTGGGGGACCGGAATGGAGCAGGTTGTGGCGTTGAGCGGCAAGGAGCGGGAGCGGCTGGTAGAGCTCGAGCAGGTCAAGCAGGGCAAG
>JAKPXO010000391.1 GCA_029567505.1 Acidobacteriota bacterium | reverse complement strand
ACGTCGATCGGCTCGATCCGGTCGAGGAGCTGTCCATACGGCACCATGCCGGGGAAGGAGACGTTCGGAAGCACCGGGAGGCGCGTCAGGTCGGCGAGGTAGGTCGGGCCGACCAGGAGGAAGTCCCATTCGAGCCGTCTTTCGGCGACGTCGGCCACCAGGTCCGCCTCGAACCAGTCCGCGATGCAGCCGTAATAGCCGATCGTCGGCCGCCCTTTTCGCGAACGCGGAGCGATCGCCGAGAAGTACTCGAAGTCGCACCCGTTCCGGAGGAGCTCGACCGGCCTGCCCGCCGCCCCGAGCCGGCTCTCGAGTGCCCGCGAGCTGACCACGACGGTATTCGCGCCCTCGAGTATCCCTCGTTCCGCGCCCTCCACCGGCCGGGCGTTCGTCTGGAAGCCCACGTGATCGTCCATGCAGTCGTAGAGCACGGCCCAGCCGAACACGCGCCGCGCCCTCTCGACGAGCGGCCACCAGAACGGCTGGTGGACGACGGACACGGCGGCCGTGATCCCTTCGCGTTCGCGGAGCGATGCGAGCGACTCGAAGACCGCCCCGGCGTCGTTCGGCGTCAGCTCCTCGGAGAAGAGCTGCCCGGAGCTGCCGCGCAGCCGAAGCGCGTAGACGCGCGACCGGAGGCGGTGAACCTCGGGAGCGCCCGGGTCGGGCTCGAAGAACTGGCTGACGTAGTAGACGCGGTGCCCGAGGTCGGCGAGCCGGGAGAGGAGCTGCTGGGGACGCTGGAACAGGAACTCCCACTCCACGATCGAGAAGCAGACGATGTCGGGCAGGCCCGGCGTCGCCGGATCCCTGCGGGATCCGAAGGTCCGTCTGGGCATCTCGATGGCAGGAGGCATCCCGGCAGCCGGGAGCGTCGCGGGACCTGGATTCTCCGGGACGGGAGCGGCTGCGTCGCCGGGGACGACCGGCGTGTCGGCGGGCACCCCTCCCCCCTTCGCCGGGAGCAGACCGAGCCGACCGAGGAGCCTCCAATAGAGGGTCCCGAGCCGCCACACCCGCGTCGAGCAGACCTCCTCCAGCCGACCCTTCACCTCGTCCCGGTCCCGCCGCGTCGCCTCGAGCTCGGCCTGGAGAGACGCCACGACACGAACGAGTGCCTCGCGCTCGTGGTGCGAGGCGGAGATCGCGCCGGACGCTTCCCGGAGGCGCGCGGCCGAAGCACGGAAAGCCGACGCGAGGTCCGCGTACTCCTCCGAGGCGCGGCGCAGCTCGAGCGACGTCTGCAGCAGATCGGTCTCGAGAGCGGCTTTCATCCGCGCCAGCGAAGCGCCCCGACCTTCCCCGCTCATCGCGGCTCGCTCCTCAAGAGGACCGGACCTCCGGTGCCTCGACCGGGGGGCGAAGCCTCGCCTCCCGCCGGGTCGAGAGCACGTCCACGATTCGCCGCGAGGCGAATCCGTCGCCGAACGGGTTCGGGCCGGAGCATCTGGCCCGATAGGCGTCCTCGTCGTCGAGCAGCAGGCGCGACTCGCCCAGTATCCGATCCGGGTCGGTACCGACCAGGATCCCCCACCCCGATTCGAGGACCTCCGGGCGCTCGGTCGTCTCGCGGGCGATGAGGACCGGAACCCTGACGGTCGGGGCCTCCTCCTGGACGCCGCCCGAGTCCGAGAACGCGAACCGCGAGGTCGAGAAGATCTCGAGGAACTCGGGGTAGTCGAGGGGGGGCCGCAGCTCGACGTTCGGCAGGTCCAGGAGGAGCCGGCGAACGGGTTCCGAGACGTTCGGGTTCGGGTGAACCGGGTAGATGACCCGGACACGATCGCCCCGTTCGAGCGCGAGACGGCGGATGGCGCCGAGCGCTCTTTCGAGCGGCCGCCCGAAGCTCTCGCGGCGGTGGA
>JAKPXO010000325.1 GCA_029567505.1 Acidobacteriota bacterium | reverse complement strand
CTTCCCGGAAGGGCTCGTCGCCGAGCTCGGTGCGGAGCTGATCGACACCTCGCACGAGAGCCTCCGCGGCCTCGCGGCGGAGCTCGGCTTCGAGCTGGACGACCTCCTGGTCGAGCCGCCGGGCGTGACGGAGACGCTCTTCTTCGCCGGCGCCCGCCGCAGCGAGGCCGAGATGGTGGAGGCGATGCGTCCCGTCGTCGCCGCGGCCCGGCGCGACCTCGCCCTCCTCGGCGAGGAGCCCGCCGCCTCGTATCGCGGGCCGGAGGCGGCGCGGGTCCTCGACGCCCTCTCGATCCCCGCGTGGCTCGAGGTCCACGGGATCTCCGGTTGGGCGCGGACGCTCGTCGAGGTCGCCTTCGAGTCGGAGTGCGGCCTGCCGTCCGGAGACCAGAGCTGCCTCAACTTCCTGCTCTTCGCGAGCTTCGACCCGGAGCACCCGAAGCTCTACGGCGAGAGCGACGAACGCTTTCACATTCGCGGCGGGAACGACCAGGTGCCGACCCGGCTCGCGGAAAGGCTCGGCGACGCCGTCCTCCGCGGGACCCGCCTCGAGGCGCTCCGGACGGGGAGCGACGGGCGGTACGTCGCGACGGTGCGACGCGAGGGGATCAGCCGCGAGGAGCGCGCCTCGCACGTCGTCCTCGCCCTCCCGTTCACGCTCCTGCGCGACGTCCGGCTCGACGTGCCGCTCTCCCCGGCGAAGAAGCGGGCGATCGCGGAGCTCGGCTACGGGACGAACGCGAAGCTGATGACCGGCTGGACGCGGCGCGAGTGGCGCCTCTCGCACGGCTCGACGGGAACGGTGATGACCGACGTCGGCTTCCAGGTCGCCTGGGAGACGAGCCGCGCTCAGAAGGGCTCGGCGGGCGTCCTGACGAACTTCACCGGCGGCGCCGAGGGGCTCGCCGTCGGACAGGGGACGGCGGAAGAGAGGGCCGTCGAGCTCGCCGGGCGCCTCGACCGCGTCTTCCCCGGCCTCTCGGCGCACCACCGCGCCTCCGAGGCGGTCCGCTTCCACTGGCCGACGCACCCCTGGACCCGCGGCAGCTACGCCTGCTACCGCGTCGGCCAGCTCACGGCGTTCGGCGGGGCCGAGGCCGAACGGGAAGGGGGCGTCTTCTTCGCGGGCGAGCACACCTCCTCCGACTTCCAGGGCTTCATGGAAGGGGCCTGCGAGTCGGGGGAGCGCGCGGCGCGGGAGGTCCTCTCGGCGATGGGCCTGTCGGAGCGGGCGCCGGCGGCCTGACCCGCCGCCGCCCGGCTCCACGCGCGCGGGCCCGGGCCCGTCGCATCTATCATCCGCCCGCGGGCGGCGCGCCTCCGGCGCGCCGCGGGAGGAGCGAGTGATGACGACGGCGACGCTGACCTGGATCGGTCTGGGTCTCTACGTGCTCGTGGCGGCGGGATTCGCGATCCGGGGGGCGCGCAAGTCCGGAAGCGTCGCCTCGTACGCCGTCGGGAGCCGGGACCTCCCGGCGTGGGTCGTCGGCCTCTCCCTTTCGGCCCAGCTGACGAGCGTCGCGACGTTCGTCGTCAACCCCGGCCTCGTCGCGCACTTCGGCCTCGCCGCGCTCCTCGGCTACGGCGTCGCCGCGGGGAGCGGGATCACGATCGGCCTCGCCGTCCTCTCGGGGCCGTTCCGGGAGACGGGGGCCCGCGTGATGGCGCTGACGATCCCGCAGTGGATCGGGACCCGCTGGGAGTCGAAGGGGCTGCGCCTCGCGTTCGTCGTCCTGTCGGCCGGCCTCCTCGCCTTCGCGACGCTCATCGTCGTCGCCCTCGCGCTCGTCCTCGCGAGCCTCCTCGGCGTCCCGGCCGTGGCCGTCGCCGCGGCCGTCCTCGTCTACGTCCTCCTCGCGATGGCCATGGGGGGCGCGACGGCGCACGCGTGGATCAACGCGGTCCAGGCCCTCATCATGATCGTCGTCGCGCTCCTTCTCGTCGGGACGGCGTTCGGCCAGGCGCCCCCGTTGGGCGGCGTCCTCGAGCGGCTCGCGACGATCCAGCCCTCGCTCGCGACCGCCGTGAACCCGGCCTCCCCCTACTTCCGGAGCCTCTTCGAGGTCTTCTTCTGCAACTTCCTCGTCGGCCTCGCGATCGTCGGGCAGCCGCACATCCTCTCGAAGGCGCTCTACCTCTCCGACGGGAAGCAGGTGCGCCGGTACCTCGCCGTCGCGATCGGCGCCGGGCTCGTCTTCATGGCGGTCCTCTGGGTCGGCCTCGCGGCACGCCTCTCGCTCCCGACGCTCCCGCGGATCGACCTCGTCGTCCCGAGCTGGATCGGCGCCTCCTTCGGCCCCGGCCTGAGCGTCGTCGTCGCGATCGGAATCGTCTGCGCCGGGCTCTCGACGCTCGAGGGGATCTTCCTCGCCCTCGCGAGCATCCTCTCGGTCGACGTCCACCCGCTCCTGCCGGGGGCGAAGCCGGAGAAGGCGCTCCGCTTCGGGCGGCTCGGCCTCGCGGCGGTCGCCCTCGTCTGCCTCCTCCTCGCCCGCTGGCAGATCGCCCACCCGACCGGGGGGTCCGTCGCGATCTTCGCTCAGTACGGCATCTACCTCCTCTTTACCGCCTCCTCCGTCCCGCTCGTCGCCGGGATGTTCCTGCCGCGGGCGCGGCGCGGCGGCGTCGCCCTCGCGGCCGCGGCGGCGGTCGTCGTCTACGTCGCCGCCGGGACGCTGAAGCTCGGGGTCCTCTCGAACAACCCGGCCGTCCTCGCGACGTGGGGGCTCCTCGCCTCCTGGGTCGTCCTCGGAGCCTCGCTCCTCGTCCCGGGGCGGCGCGAGGCATGAGCCCGTCGGGCGCTCCGCGGCCCGGCGGGGGCGCGGCCCTCATGCGACCGCTGAACGCGCTCGTCGAGCGCTACCTTCCGAGCGCCCTCGTCTTCGCCGTCGTCCTGACGGCGGTCGTCGCCCTCCTCGCCCTCCTCCTGACCGACGCCGGCCCCGCGGAGGTCCTCCGCGGCTGGGGCGACGGGCTCTCGGGCCTCCTCGCGTTCACGACGCAGATGGCGCTGATCCTGATGCTCGGGCACGCGCTCGCGAACACGCGCCCCGTGCGGGCGCTCCTCGCCCGGCTCGGGAGCCTTCCGCGGACGCCGCGCCAGGCCTACGTCTCGGTCTTCCTCGTCGCGGCGGCCGCCTCGCTCGTGACGTGGGGCCTCGGCCTCGTCGTCGGGGCGCTCCTCGCCCGCGAGGTGGCGGCGCAGGGGAGGGCGCGGGGCCTCCGGCTCCACTTCCCGCTCCTCGTCGCCGCGGGCTTCTCCGGCTTCGTCGTCTGGCACATGGGCTCCTCGGGCTCCGGACCGCTCACCGCGGCGACGGAGGGGTCCTTCATCGCGACGCAGCTCGGCCGGACCGTGCCGGTCTCGGCGACGACGTTCGCCCCCTGGAACCTCCTCGCCACGGTCGCGACGATCGCGGCCGTCGCGGCGGCCCTCGCCCTCGCGGCGCCCCGCGAAGGCGACCCGGTCCGCGAGGTCGAAGCGGACTTGCGCGACGCCGGGCCGCGGGTCGAAGAGGTGGTCGTCACGCCGGCCGACCGGCTCGACGCGAGCCGCATCGTCACCTCGGCGGTCGGGCTCGCGCTCGCGGCCTGGCTCGCGCTCCACTTCGCGCGCGGCGGCTCGCTGACGCTCGACACCGTGAACTGGACGTTCCTCGCCCTCGTCTGCCTCCTCGTGAGGAGCCCCTTCGAGCTGATCGCGCTCGTGAAGGGAGCGGCCTCGACGGTGGGCGACATCCTCCTGCAGTTCCCGCTCTACGCCGGGATCCTCGGGATCATGACGACGACGGGGCTCATCGCCGTCCTCTCCGACGCCTTCGTCGGCCTCGCGTCGCCGCGCACGTTCGGCTTCCTCTCGCTCCTCTCCGCCGGCCTCGTGAACTTCTTCGTCCCGTCGGGCGGAGGGCAGTTCGCCGTCCAGGGGCCGATCCTCCTCGACGCGGCCGCGCGGATCGGCGTCGCCCCCGAGGTCGCGATCATGGCGCTCGCCTACGGCGACCAGTGGACGAACATGGTCCAGCCGTTCTGGGCGCTTCCGCTCCTCGCGATCGCGGGGCTGAAGGTGCGCGACATCCTCGCCTACACGACGGTCACGCTCCTCGCGTCGGGCCTCGTCTTCGCCGCGACGCTCCTGATCGTCGGGGCAGGGTAGGGCGGGGCCGGGCTAACGCGTTTCCGCGGTCCGGCGGGCGTAGGAGCGGACCTCGCTCCAGTCCACCTCGAACCGGTCGACCGACCCGTCCGGCGGCAGGCGGAGGAGGAACGAGGCCGGGTCGTCGCGCGAGACCCAGCGGCGCTCGCCCGCCGGCCGGAAGACGAGCGGCCCGATCAGGTCGATCTCGACGCGCAGGTCGTCCCCCTCGGCGGAGATGTCGTACCGGAACAGCCCGTCCTCGAACCGGCCGAGAGGCGGCGGCACGCCGGCGGGCGCCCGAGCGGGGGGCGCCTCGCCAATCCAGGGCGAAAGGAGCTCCGTGAGCCAGAGGAACCCCTCGTTCGTCAGGACGACGATCCCGAGGTCGTCCGCCGGCGCGTACGCGAGGAGGGCGCTGTGCCCGTCGACGTTCCCTCCGTGCCAGATCATCGCGTGGCCCAGGAAGTCGCGCGTCGAGATGCCGTAGCCGTAAGGCACCGTCTCTTCGGAACGGAGGCGCGCGGGTACGGCGAGCCGGACCAGGATCGGCGGCTTCGCGTCGTCTCCGGCGAGACCCTTCCGGAGCCAGGCCGAGAGTGCGTTCGCCGTCGCGCAGAGGCCGCCGTCCCCTTCGTAGGCGGCCCGGCTGGCGTCGAGGGGCGCGAGCCGGCCCGACGGGGCGAAGCCGTCCACGAAGCCTCCGGGGGCGAGGGCGTGGCACGGCCCGATTCCTTCGAGGCCCGCGGGGCGGAGGACGCGCTCGGCGAGCACCTCGTCGAACGGGCGGCCCGCGACCCGCTCCACGAGGACGGCGAGCGCCTTGTAGTTTGTGTTGCTGTAGGCCCAGCGCTCCCCCGGCGGGAAACGGCGCGGCGCCGCCGCCCCGAGAGCGAGGAATGCCGTCTTCGGCGTCTCCGCCCGGTCGCCGAGCGCCCGGTAGCCGTCCAGCCAGAGGAAGTCGGCGAGCCCCGACGTGTGGGTCAGGAGGTGCGACACGCGGAGCTCGGGGTCGTGTGCGAACCACTCCGGGAGGTAATCGCGAACGGGGGCGTCGAGGCGGACCAGCCCCTCGTCGGCGAGCGCGAGGACGGCCGCGGCGGTGAACTGCTTCGAGATCGACCCGATGGGGAAGACGGAGCGGGGTGTCGGGGGCCCCTCGCCGTCGCGGACGGAGCCGTAGCCCTTCTCGAAGACGACCTCGCCGTGTCTTAGGACCGTCACGTGCGCGGCCCGGACGCCTTCGCGCGCGAGGAACGCGCGGACCGTCTCGTCCAGCTTTCCGAGGTCGGGCGTCGGGGTCGTCGCCCGCGGGCGGTCGGCAGCAAGGGGCCTCGGGTCGATACCGCCATCGCGGGCGCAAGCCGCCGCGAGAGCCGTCACCAGGAGGAACGTCGCACGGGCCGTCCTTCGTCTCACGAGGCCTCCCTGCCGTCCGGGCCGGTCTGTGGCGGGAGGATACGGGAGACCGGGCGAGCTACCTCATCTTCCGGACGCGGACCTCGATCCCCTTCTCCTCCGCGAGGAGAGCGACGAGCTTCTGCGGGTCGGTCTCGCCGTAGTGATATGGGTAGAGGACGCGCGGACGGAATGCGCGGACGGCGTCGGCGACCATCTCGGGCGTCATCGTGTAGGGGAGGTTCATCGGGAGGAAGGCGACGTCGATCCCCTCGAGCGCCTTCATCTCCGGGACGCTTTCCGTGTCGCCGGCGACGTAGACGCGGGTCTTCCCGAACGTCAGGACGTAGCCGTTCCCCTCGCCCTTCGGGTGGAACGGGGAGCCGTCGGGCCGCTTCGCGACGAGGTTGTAGGCCGGGACCGCCTCGACGCGGACCCCTTCGACCGTCGTCGCCTCGCCGTTCGGAAGGACGGTCGCTCCCTCGACCTTCCCTGTGCAGACAGGGGCGACGACGAGCATCGTCGTCGCCGTCCGGACCGCCGCGAGCGCGGCGGGGTCGAGGTGGTCTCCGTGGGCGTGCGTGAGGAGGACGACGTCCGCCTTGGGGAGCGCGGCGTAGTCGGCGAGCTTCCCGTACGGGTCGACGTGAAGGACCTTGCCCCCGAAGCGGAAGAAGAGGCTGCCGTGCCCCACGAACGTGACCTCGAGCGGGCCGGCCGAGGTCGGGATTACGTCCTTCTCGAGCTCGGGCGGAGACGCGAGCGCGATGCCGGCGAGCGGCGCGAGCACGGCGAGAAGGAGCAGCCCGGAAACGAGGTTCGTCCGTCCGTCCATCGGAGCCTCCTCGCGGCCGGGTCGTCGCCGGCCGCGAGGAGGATCGTGATACGGATCGGTCCCGGCGTCGAGGGCGCGGCTGGGAGGCCGGGACATCCCCTCTCGAATCGGGCGATCGCCTTCGCTTCGACCGCGGTTAGCGCTCGATTCGCCGGCGCAGCGCGTGCGCGACGATCCCGATCCAGGGGAG
>JAKPXO010000292.1 GCA_029567505.1 Acidobacteriota bacterium | reverse complement strand
CGCAGAGGCGGGCGCGACCGAAGGCGGTGCGGCGCGTCCACTCGCCGAGGCAGCCGATGCAGCGGTAGACGTAGCGGGCGTTCCGCGCCCGGACGGCGGCGAGACGCTCGGTCTCGGGGGCGCTCCGGCGGCTGACGCCGAGCTCCTTCGCGATCTCCCAGAAGCGCGAGGAGTGCCCCTCGTCGACGCCCCAGCGGTCGTGGCAGATGGCGTGCGCGGTCTCGTGGAGGAGGGTCTCGCGGCGGTCGGCGGGAGACATGTGCGCCGAGACGCGGATGACGTGAGGCGGGCCGTACTGGATGACGCCGCCGGTGGCGCGGCGCGAGGAGAGCTCGACGCGCGCGGGCGGGAGACGGTAGGCCTCGGCGAAGGCGTCGTAGAGCGCCTGGAGCGAGGCCTGGTCGGCGACGAGCTCCGCCCGGGTGGGCGGCGCCTCGGAGAAGAGGTCGAGCTGGACGAGCGCTTCGATCTTCACGACAGTCCCTCCAGCGCCTCGCGGTGAGGCGCGAGCGGCCGGTGGAGGACGAGGGCGACGACCAGGGGGACGAGGAGGGCGGCGAGGACCTCGAGGATCGGGACGGGGGCGCCGCGGAACGTCGGGACGACGAGGACGCGGGCGGCCCAGAGGAGGTAGAGGGCGGCGGCGCTCGACTTCCAGCTGCCCGTGCCGAGCGCGAGGAGGCAGAGCGCGAGCGAGATCGGGTACTCGACGAAGAGGGCCTGGCCGAGGACGAGCGGCGTCGGGACGGCCGGGAACGGAAAGAGGAGGTAGCGGGCCGCCACCGGGACGATCGCGCCGACGAGGGCGACGGTCGGTGCCGCGAAGCCGACGCGCAGGCGCGTGCGGAGCGCGCCGTAGAGGAGGCCGCGGACGAGGAGCTCGTGGAGCGCGACGGCGAGGAGCGCCGGGACGAGGGCGAGGTGCCAGGCGGCGGGGCGCGTGAAGACGGCGACGGTCGCGTAGCGGAGGGCGCGCGCGAAGGGGAGCCAGGCGTAGGCCGCCGCAAGGAAGGCGACGACGGCGAGCGCCGGGAGGATCGTCCGCTCCGCCGTCCGCGTCATGCGTGGATGTTAGCGAACGTTGACGCCTCCCGACAGGGCGGAGAGACTCGCCGGATGAGCTCGACACCGAACCTGCGCGCCGGCTTCGCCGGCCTCGGAACGATGGGCCTCGGCATGGCCCGGAACCTCGCCGCGAAGGGCTTCCCCCTCTCCCTGACGAACCGGACGATGGAGAAGGCGATCCGCCTCGCGTCCGACCTCGCCGGCGGCCCCGCTCCCGTCGCGGCGCTGCCGACGCCGGCCGCCGTCGCCGCCGCGAGCGACGTCGTCGTCTCGTGCGTCTCCGACGGGCCCGACGTGGAGGAGGTGCACCTCGGGCGGAACGGGACGATCGAAGGGGCGCGCCCCGGGACGGTCGTCGTCGACTGCTCGACGGTCGACCCGGCCGTGGCCCGGCGCGTCGCCGCGCGGCTCGCCGAGAAGGGAGTCGCCTTCCTCGACGCCCCCGTCTCCGGCGGGCAGAAGGGGGCGAACGAGGGGACGCTGTCGTTCTTCGTCGGCGGCGAGGCCGCGGCGCTCGGGACGGCGAGGCCGGTGCTCGAGGCGATGGGGAGGCGGATCACGCACCTCGGGCCGTCGGGCGCCGGGCAGCTCGGCAAGGCGACGAACCAGGTGATCGTGGCGGGGACGCTCGCGGCGGTGTCGGAGGGGATGGCGTTCGCGAAGGCGGCGGGGCTTCCGATGGAGGCGATCCACGCCGCGCTGACGGGCGGCGCCGCGAACTCGTGGGCGCTCGAGGTGCTCGGGAAGAAGATGCTCGACCGCGACTTCAAGCCGGCGTTCGCGATCAAGCACCAGCAGAAGGACCTCGCGATCGTGCTCCGCGCCGCGCGCGCGAACGGCGTGCCGCTTCCCGCGGCCTCGCTCGTCCACCAGCTGCTCTCGTCGCTCGAGGCGAAGGGGCGCGGCGAGGAGGGGACGCAGGCGCTCTTCACGCTCTACGAAGAGCTGTCGCGCTGACGCGGAGAGGAGCGCGCCCGCCGGGGCGCGCTCCTCAGCGGGCGGGCGGCGGGACGCGGGCGGGAGCGGCCGCGAAGCCGGCCCGCCGGCCGTCGACGATCCCCGTCCAGCTCCCTCGCGCCTCGTCGCGCGCGATGCCGTTGATGCCCCCGAAGACGCCGCTGTCGCGGCTCGGGGCGCGGAGCACCCAGACCTTCGGGTAGCCCATCGCCTCGAGCGCCGCGACGTCGCGCTCGGTGAAGGGTGGCGCGAGCTCGAGCATCACGCGCGGGCCGGCGAGGTCGTCCTCCCAGATCATCCGCGGGCGCGCGGCGGCGGCAGCGATCCCGTCGCCGCCGTCGACGAGGCCGACGACGAGGTTGAGGAGGATGGAGGGGATCCGGCTGCTGCCGGGCACCCCGGCGACGAGGACGGGGCGTCCGTCGCGCAGGAGGAGGAGGGGCGAGACGGGCATCTGGGCGGCGCCGCCGGCCTTCAGGTACTCGGCCGAGGCGGGGTCGTCGGAGACGAGGGGCTCGAGAAAGGCGTTCAGGAGGAAGCCGAGGCCGGGGGCCGCCCAGGCGGCCCCGTAGTAGCGGCCGAGCGTCTGCGTGAGCGAGACGACGTTGCCCTGCGCGTCGGCGACGGAGACGTGAGACGTCCCTCGGATTCCCGCGGCGAAGGGCCGCTCGTCGCCGAGCTCGGACGGCGGCAGCGCCCGGTCGGCGCGGATTCGCCGGGCCTGCCTCTCGGCCCAGGCCGGCGAGAGCCACTCGGAGCGGAGCGGGCCGTCCGGGACCTCCGGCTGCCCGCGGTGCGCCGCCGTCTCGGCGCGCGCGACGCGGACCGCCTCGACGATCGCCTGTCCGCGCGAGAGGCCGGCCTCGGCGAGGCGCTCCGCGCCGAGGGCGTCGAGGACCTGGAGCGCCATGACGAGGACGCCTCCCCCGCCCGGCGCCGGGACGGAGAGCGCGGTGAGGCCGCGGTAGGAGCCGCGGACCGGCGTGAGGTCGAGGACGCGGCCCGGGACGCGGGCGAGGTCGCCCCGCGTGAGGAAGCCGCCGGCCGCGAGGACCTCCCGCGCGAGCGTCGCGGCGATCTCGCCCTCGTAGAAGTCCTCCGGCCCGCGCTCCGCGAGCCGCGCGAGCGTCCGGGCGAGGTTCGGGAGCCTCACGCACGTGCCGAGCGGGGCGGGGCCGGGAAACCCCGAGTCGTCGGCGGGACCGGTCAGGTAGACGGGATAGAGGACGTCGGAGTCGAAGAGGCGACGGCGGTAGTCGCCGAGATAGGGATGCTCGAAGGACTGCGTCCTGTAGCCCGACTCGGCGGCCTCGACCGCCGGCGCGAGGACCTCCGCGAACGGCTTCGTGCCGTAGGTGCGCAGGGCGTGCGCGAGCGTGGCGACGGTCGTCGGGACCGCGGCGGCCATCGGACCCCAGAGGTCGGCGCCCTCCTGCGCGGCACGTAGCCGGCGGCGGTCGATCCGGAGCGGCACGGGAGCCGGGCAGAGGATCGCCCGCTCCTCCCCGGAGGCGAGGTGGAGAACGAGCCACGTCTGCCCGCCGAGGCCCGAGCCGCCGGGGTCGGCGGCGGTGAGGGCGAACGCGGCGGCGACGGCCGCGTCGACGGCGTTTCCGCCCGCTTCCAGCATCCGTGCGCCGGCCCACGACGCCTCCGGCGACGAGGTGACGACCATGCCGAGCGGCGAGGAGACGACGGAGCGGGGACGGATCGACTGCTCGAGGATCCGGACGCGCTCGGCCTCGCCCGGTCCGTCGGCGGCGGCCCGGGTCCGAGCGAGGGGGAAGGCGAGGAGGACGAGGAGGCCGCCCACGGCAGGCCGGCCGCGGCGGCGGAGGGCTCCGCACATCTTCAGGAAGGAGAACGCAGCGCGGGGGCGCTGTCAACGAGACGCTCGACGGGGCGCGCCGCGCTCGTAGAATCCGGCGCGAGCCCAGCACGACGACCGGAGGCCCCATGAGACGCACGGTTCTCGCTCTCTCGACGCTCCTCGCCCTCTTCGCCCTCGCGGCGGGCGCGTTCGCCGACGCCGGCGAGCGGAAGAGCTACACGAAGACACACCCGTTCGGCCGGGACGCGGAGGCGAAGGTGGGGATCCGCCAGGGCCCGGTCACGATCGAGTCGGTCCGCATCCGCAACTGGCCCGACGCCGACGACTTCGCCGACGCCGAGGACGACGCGGGCGAGACGCACACGATGGTCGTGGAGTTCGAGTACACGAACCGCGACGAGGCACGCGACTGGAAGTGCCGCTACACGGTGACGGTGCCCGGGAAGGACGGCGGCCTCTGGGCCGAGAACGACCGGACGGCGACGCTCGACGCCGGGAAGACGCACGACACGAACAAGGTGTTCGTGCGGATGAAGACCCGGAACTACAAGAAGGCCAGGTCGATCCAGGTCAAGTACGAGATCTGGCGGGACTGACGTGAACGGGGAGGACCCGGCCCGCCGGGTCCTCCCCCGGCGCCTGCGGCGCCTCCCTCTCCGCGCGGTGTTGCTGCGCTGCGCGCCCGCCCGACCATGAACGGCGAGGACCCGGTCCGCCGGGTCCTCCGTCAGCGTCCGCCCGCCTCCGGGAAGAGAAGCTCCTGGGGCCGGAGCGCCGGGAGGAGGTTCTCGATCGCGCACTTCGCCCAGCCCTCACGGCAGACGGCGTCGAGCGCGACGAACGGCACGCTCCACTCCTCGAGCGTGGCGAGGAGGAGCGCGTCGATGTCGTGCTGGAACGCGAGGTCGGTGTCGCGCACGCCGTCGAAGCTCGGGTCGCCGACGATCGGCACCCGGAAGAGGGCGTCGTAGGTCGGCAGCCAGGCCTTCACCAGATCCTCGAGCACCTTCACCTGCGGGTCACCCGGCGCGGCGCGCTTCAGGTAGCAGTAGTTGTCGAGGACGGCCCGGTCGCAGACGACGACCTCGGCCTTGGCCTCGGCCTGGAGCTCCCAGGCGATCTGCGTGTGGAGGATCCACGCCTGCGCCTTGATCGTCGTGTCGCGGTTGATGGGGAGCGGACACTCGCGCGCCACCTCGCGCACGAGCTCGACGGTCAGGTCGCGCCGCTTGAGGGCGGCGGCGAGGTCGTAGCAGAGGGTCGTCTTGCCGACTCCGTGAGTCCCGATGAACGCGATCTTCATCCCGCCCGATCCTCGCACGAACGGGCCGGAGATGCCCGTCGCGAAGAGTCTCAGTTCACGAGCAGGCCTCGAGCGTCTTGGTTGGCACGACCCGGGGGGCCCGGGACGTCTCAGGACCAGATGGTCCGGCGGACGACGACGAGGGTCGTGTCGTCGGCGGGCTCCCCCTCGCCGATGTGCGTCCGCCAGTCGGCAAGGAGCGCCTCGAGGATCGACTCGGCGGGGCGCCGCCAGAGGCCGACGCGCTCGAGGACGCCGCGCGGGCGCTCGTAGCCGTACGGGGCGTCGAAGCGGTCGGGACCTTCGAAGAGACCGTCGGACGCGAAGACGAGGCTCGCCGCGCCCGGCAGGTCGACCTCCATCTCGGCGTAGGTGCGCGCCGGCCCCTTCCCGAGAGGGAGGCCGGAGAGGGCCAGCTCGCGGACGCGCCCCTCGACGAGGAGGAGCGGCCAGGGGTGCCCGGCGTTCGCGAGGACGACGTGACCGGTGGCCGGCTCGATCCTCACGAGGACGAGCGTCGTGAAGAGGCGCGCGGCGCGCCCCGCGCGGAGTACGCGGTCGATCTCGGCGAGGACCTCGCCCGGGCGGCGCCCCGCCTTGACGAGCGAGAGGAGGCACGCCTTCACCATGGCCCCCTGGATGCCGCAGGAAAAGCCGTGCCCGGCGACGTCGCCGGCCGCGATCCAGAGCGCCCCCTCCTCGTCGACGAGGAACTCGTAGAGGTCGCCTCCCGCCTCGGTCGCCACGATCGTCCGGGCCGCGATCTGGAGCCCGGGCACCTCGGGCGGCGCGTCGGGGAGGAGCGCGAGCTGCATCCGTGAGAGGAGGTCCATCTCGTACTTCACGCGCCGCTCCGCCTCGAGCCGCTTCACGACCTCCGGCGCGTCCGTCTTCGCCTCGTCCTCGCGCTCCGGGCGGCGGGTCGCCGCGACGCCGATCCACGCGAGCGCCGCGAGCGCCGCCGCCGCGAGGAGGAGCGGGAGGACGAGCTCCCCCGGGAAGCGGAACGCGGCGAGGAGGTCGCGGAAGAGGCCGGGCGCCGTGGCGGCGACGAGGAGGCCGGTCAGGCCGTGGGAGCGGAACGCGAAGAGGAGGACCGCCGACTCCGCGAGCGTGAGGACGAGGAGGGCGCCCCACGGCTCGTAGGAGAACGAGAGGGAGGAGAGGAGCGCGAACGCGATGGCGCCGAGGGCGTCGGCCCTCTCGGGGCGGAAGAGGTTCCGGAGGAGCGCCGCGGCGAGGACGAAGGACGCCGCGGCGTACGGCCCCTCGAGGAAGGCGTTCGCAAGGCCGCCGAAGAGCGGGAGGGAGTAGGAGGGGGACTGCGGGACGACGCCGGGGACCCCGGCGGCGGCGACGCCGGCGGCGAAGAGGAGGCGCAGTCCGGCGACGGCGGCGCCGAGCCCGAGCCCGCCTAGGACCGCGCGGCCGAGGCGCGGCGTGAGCCGCCCGGACGCGAAGGCGTCGAGGCTCGTCCGGAAGCCGGTCTTCGAATCCCGGAGGAGAGCCTCCGCGATGGCCCAGTAGCCGACGAGGACGACGACGACGAGGAGCCGCCCGGCGACGAGGACCCCCGCCGTGAAGCCCTGCTGGCCGTCGAGGTCGAAGAAGACGCCCGACAGAAGCATCGCCGCGAGGGCGAAGAGCGCGAGGGCGGTCCCGATCCGGAAGCCGAGCCGCCTCCGGAAGAGGAGGAAGCCGAAAAGGACGAGGACGCCGAGGCCGAGGACGCCGAAGAGGGGGATCGCGATCGCGAGGTAGCGGAAGAGGTTCTTCTCGTACCGCGCCCCGACGTCGGGATCGCCCAGCTCGCGGGCGAGCATCAGCATCGCAGGCGTCGGCGAGAGCTTCGAGACGACCTCCGGCGGCCCGTCGCCGCGCCCCTCGAGGGGCCAGACGCGGACGACGGTGTTCCCGCTCTCGTAGTCGGAGGAGGCGCCGAGCTTCTGGCCGCGGGCGAGCCGGGCGAGGACGGCCGTGGCGAAACGCTCCCTCGCTTCCTGCATCTGCGTCTGGGGGTCGCCGATCCGGAAGAGGCTGCCGCTCGTGAAATGGAGCCGTCGGAACGTGCCGTCGCGCGCGATGGCGATCTCGGCCGGACCCGTCCCGACGCCGGGGACGCGGAGCTGGCCCCGCACGGTCCAGGTGGCGAGGGCGCCGTGCCGGACGAGCCAGGAGGGCGCCTCCCGGCCGAGCCGCCTGTAAGCCCGCTCGAGCTCGTTCGACGCGAGGAGGTTCTGGACCGTCGCATTCGGCGCGAGGAGCGTGGCACCGGCGGCCGTCATCTCCTCGGTCGCCGTCCGGATCGCGTCGGCCTTCCGCACGCCGAGCGGCTGCCACTCGGGAAGGACACGATGCGCGGCAACGGCGCCGGCGAGGAGGACGACGAGTCCGCCGAGAAGCGGCCCCAGCGGGACGCGAGGCCTCGGACGCGGAGGGGCGTCTTCCGTCACGACGTCGGGCGGCTCACGAGCGGCCGAGCGCGGGGACGAACGTCTTCCCCGCCGTCAGCTCGAGCATCCTGTCGAGCGAGCGCTTCGCCGCGACCCGCGTCTCCTCGGGGACCTCGATCGCGGGCGAGAGGTCGCGGAGCGCGAGCCAGAGCTTCTCCAGGGTGTTCCGCTTCATGTGCGGGCAGGTGTTGCAGGAGCAGCTCTCGTCGGGAGGCGCCGCGATCAGCTCCTTCCCCGGCGCGGCCCGGCGCATCTGGTGGAGGATCCCCTCCTCGGTCGCCACGATGAACGAGCGGTGCTCCGACTCGGTGACGTGCTTCAGCAGCGCGGAGGTGGAGCCGACGAAATGGGCGTGCGCGAGGATCCGCTCGTCGCACTCGGGGTGGGCGACGAGGCGGGCGTTCGGGTTCCTCACCATCAGGTCGAGGATCCGCTTCTCGGAGAAGGTCTCGTGGACGACGCACGTCCCCGGCCAGACGACGAACTTCCGGTTCAGCTTCTTCTCGAGCCAGGCGGCGAGGTTCTTGTCGGGGGCGAAGACGACCGGATCGGGGATCTGGCCCAGGATCGCCTCGGCCGAGGAGGAGGTGACGATGACGTCGGAGAGCGCCTTCACCGCCGCCGAGCAGTTGATGTACGAGGCGGCGGTGTGGCCGGGGTACTTCCGGAGCCACTCGGCGAAGAGGGGCGCCGGGCAGCCGTCGGCGAGCGAGCAGCCCGCCTCGAGGTCGGGGACGACGACGGTCTTCTCGGGGGTGAGGATCTTCGACGTCTCGGCCATGAAATGGACACCGCAGAACGCGATGACCGGCTTGTCCGAGGCATTCCCCTTCCGGGCCAGCTCGAGCGAGTCGCCGACGAAGTCCGCGAGGTCCTGGATCTCCGGCTCCTGGTAATAGTGCGCCAGGATCAAGGCGTCGCGCTCCTCCTTCAGGCGGAGGATCGCGTCCGGCAGCTCGGCGGGGAGGGGGATCTCGAGCATCGGGAGAGGGTTCGAGGCGCTCACCACGGGGCCATTCTACGGCCCCGTAGGGGCCTCGAACCCTCTGCTACCATCCGGAGCTTCCGGGGGTACGACCATGAGCTCTGTCGAGACGACGACCATCGACACGAGAGGCGAGACGGAGGTCGCGGAGGGATGACGTTCCCGCGTCCGGCCCGCCTCCTCGCGTCCGCCCTGGCCGCGCTCCTTCTCGCGAGCGCGCTCGCCGAGACGGCCGAGGCGGCGACGAAACGGAAGCGGCGAACGCGCCGCAAGCCGGCGCCAATCCCGGCCATCCCCCGGCCGCACGACCCGTTCGAGGTGACGTTCCCGACGGCGGACGGCGTCCGTCTCCACGCGACCTGGAAGCCCTCGCCGGGCGGCGCCGCGGCGCCGGCGGTCCTCCTCGTCCATGCCTTCTCCCGCGAGCGGCGGGACCTGGCCGAGCTCGCCGACGAGCTTCTGGCCCGCGGCTTCTCGACGCTCGCCGTCGACCTGCGCGGCCACGGCGAGTCGGTGTGGAAGGGCGGCGCGCGGATCGGCCTCTCCCCGTCGCTCCAGACGTCTCCGTCCGCGTTCCCGCGCGACGTCGAGGCGGCCTGCGCCTGGCTCCGGAGCCGCGCCTCGCGCATCGGAATCGTCGGCTTCTCGCTCTCGGGGAACCTGGCCGCCCTCGCGACGGCCACCGGCTGGGCCGAGGCGGGGGTCGCGGTCTCGGCGTACGCCGAGCGCCTCCCGGCGCTCGCGGGCTCGCGGCCGACCGCCTCGCGCGGCCTCCTCGTCCTCGCCTCCGAGGCCGACCCGGGACGCGCCGAGTCGGCGCGGACTCTCGACGCCGCCGGCCGGGACCCGAAGGCCGTCGTCGTCTTTCCGGGTGCCGCCCACGCCCTCGACCTCCTCAGGTTCGAGCCGGGCGCGAAGAGCGCCACGATCGAGTGGCTCGAGGCGCGCCTCGCGCCGATCCCGCCACTCCCCGTCGCGACGGCCGCGCCCGAGGCGCCGGAGACGCCGGAGACCGCCCCGGCCCCGACTCCTCCCGCCGAAGCGGTGGAGTGACCCCGGACGCCCTGCCATGCCGCACGCGAGCACCCTGGTCTTCGATATCGAAACCGTCGGCCTGCCGTGGCTCGACCTCGACCCGATGCTGCGCGAGTGGCTCACGCGGGGGGCCGAGGACGGCGAGGCGTACCGGTCGAAGAAGGACTGGCGGTCGCTCTCCCCGTACGCCGCGAAGGTCGTCGTCGTCGCGGCTTTGAACCCCGACACGGGCCACGGCAAGGTCTGGTACGAGGCGGCCGAGCCCTCCTCGCGCCCATCGCGGGACGGCCTGTTCGAGGAGATCGGCGGCGACGAGCGCGCGCTCCTCGCCGGCTTCTGGGAGACGGCCGCGCGGTTCGAAAGGCTCGTCTCGTTCAACGGGCGCTCCTTCGACGGACCGTTCCTCTCCGTGAGGAGCGCGATCCACGGCGTGGCGCCGTCCCGGAACCTCTCCGGCTACCGCTACTCGGTGGAGTCGCACGTCGACCTGATGGAGGTCCTGACGTTCCAGGGCGCCGCCGGGACCCGCCCCTCGCTCCACGCCGCGTGCGTCGCCTTCGGGATCCCGTCGCCGAAGTCGGAGGAGATGCACGGCTACGCCGTCGGCGACGCCTACGCCGAGGGGCGGCTGCCCGAGATCCTCGACTACTGCCGGCGGGACGTCGACGCGACGGCGGAGCTCCTCCGGCGCCTCGAGCCCACCCTCCTGCCGCTTTTCCGGCGCTGAGCCGTCCGGAACCGCGCCCGGCCTATACTGGGGGCGTCCCTGCCATGCGGAGGAGCAGCGTCCGCGGCCCATGAGACGTCCGCTCCGAGGAGGCTTCGATGAATCGCAAGGTCATCGCCCTGGTCGAAGACCCGTTCTGGAGGACGAAGATCGACAACGCGGCGAAGTCCGTCGGGGCGTCGACGGTCTTCCTCTCCGACCCCGCCGGGGCCGCGGCCGCGATCGAGCCCGGGGCGCCCGTGATCGTCGTCGTCGACCTGGCCCTGAAGAGCTCCCCGTTCGAGGTGCTGTCGGCGCTGAAGTCGGCGAAGGCGACGGCGTCCGTGCCGATCGTCGGCTACTTCGACATCGCGCGGAAGGACCTGAAGGAGAAGGCGGTCGCGGCCGGCTTCGACGAGGCCCTGCCCCGTTCGTCGTTCGCGGAGCGCTTCGCCGACATCGTCCTGAAGTACCTCCTGCCCGGCGGCGTCCGGAAAGAGGAGGACGAGAAGGAGCTCCCCGAGGAGTAGCCGGGTCCGTTCCTCCCGGATGCGCGAAGAGGCGGGTCTCCCCGCCTCTTCGCATTTCCGCAGGTCCTTGTCCGAGGTCCGGGCTACTTCTTCCGCAGCTCCATCAAGACTTGTTTCGCGACGGCTTTCAGCGTGTCGAAGACGCCCACGCCGGTCGGAGCGGTCGCCTCGAACGTGGGCTCACCCTTGAAGTTCAGCTGGCGGTACATCTCGTCGGCCGCGACGGCCGTCGGGAGGTCGCGCTTGTTGAGCTGGAGGACGTAGGGAATCGTCGCGAGGTCGAACCCGTGCTCGTGCAGGTTCTTCTCGAGGTTCTGGAGCGACTCGACGTTCGCGTCCATCCGGGCTTCCTGGGAGTCGGCCACGAAGACGACGCCGTCGACCCCCTTGAGGATCAGCTTCCGGCTGGCGTCGTAGAAGACCTGGCCGGGCACGGTGTAGAGGTGGAAGCGGGTCTTGAAGCCGCGCACCGTCCCGAGGTCGAGCGGGAGGAAGTCGAAGAAGAGCGTCCGGTCGGTCTCGGTCGCCAGGGAGATCAGCTTCCCCTTCGCCGCGGGGTTCGTCCGGTCGTAGATGTACTGCAGGTTCGTCGTCTTCCCGCAGAGGCCGGGACCGTAGTAGACGATCTTGCAGTTGATCTCGCGGGCGGCGTAGTTGATGAAGGTCATCGCTTCGGCACCCTCAGACAATCCTCCGCGGCGCGGGGGGTTCCCTCAGGACGTCGATCGCGCGCGCCGGTCATCTTCACTCCCGGAAGAGGCTGTCGATGTCTTCGTCCGTGATCTCTGCGAACGGGGAGTCGACCCCCTCGTGCCGCCGCTCCTTCTCTTCCTCGACCTTCCGCTGGATCGCGTCGAAGATCCGCTCGAGGTCCTGCGTCGCCTTCCGGACGCGGAGCCTCACGAGGCCGAGCGAGGAGCGCTCGTCGAAGATGATGACGAGGATGACCCTCTGGCCGACGATCGAGATGTAGACGTTGTCCTTCTCGCCCTCGTGGAAGAGGACCGGAAACTCCTTCTCCCCGATGAGCTTGGCGAGACCGTCCGTGGCGGCGACGTTCCCGGCCGTCAGGGAGGCGAGGGAGGTCGTGTCGAGCGACTCGAGGTCCCCCTGGGCGGCGATCTGCTGGCCGTTCTTATCGACGATGAAGACGACCTTCGCCTGGGCGTCCGCCTTGAGCCGCCCGATGACTTCCTTGATCTGCTGGAACTCCTCGTCGAAAAGGACGAAATCCGTCATATGACGCCGATCCTCGCTAGTGTAACCGATGCCCGGCACCGCACTTCCGGCTAGACCTCCCGCCGCCCCGAGAGGGACCGGCCGAGAGTGACCTCGTCGGCGAATTCGATCGCCGCGCCGACGGGGAGGCCGAAGGCGATGCGGGTGACGCGTACCCCGAGCGGCTTCAGCCGTCGGGCGAGATAGAGGGCGGTCGCCTCTCCCTCGACGTTCGGGTTCGTGGCGAGGACGACCTCGGAGACGCCCGAGGCCGCCCGCTCGAGGAGGCTCGCGACGTGGAGGTCGTCAGGGCCGATGCCCCGAAGCGGCGCGAGCGCCCCGCCGAGGACGTGGTAGCGGCCCCGGAACTCGCGCGTCCGCTCGAGCACCTCGACATCGAACGGCTCCTCGACGACCGCGAGGAGCGCTCCGTCCCGCGCCGGGTCGACGCAGAACGCGCACGGGTCTTCCTCGGTCAGCGCATGGCAGACCGAGCAGGTGCGCGTCCGCTCGCGCGCCTCGAGAATCGCGGCCGAAAGGCCCTCGGGCGCGTCGGGAGGCGCGGTCAGGAGGAAGTGCGCGATGCGCCGGGCGCTCTTCGGGCCGACTCCCGGAAGGCGCTCGAGCGCCGCGACGAGGCGCGCGAGCGCCGGGAGAGAGGTCACGCCTTCCGCTCGTCGGGCTTCACTTCGGCGATCTCGCCGTCGAACATGTCGAGGATCTTCTTCACGCGCTCGTCCGCGGCGGCCCGTTTCCTCAGGTTCTCGCGCTCGAGGGTCGCCGGGTCGGCCGCCGCCGCGGCGGCGTTCAGGTCGCCGCCGGCCGGCTCGGCGCTCTCCACGACGACGGCCGCCTTCGCGCCGAGGACGGCGACGGCCGCCTCGTCGAGGACCTTCTTCATCGCGGGCTCGCCGAGCCTCTTGGCGAGCGGAGGGCTCGGCGGGTCGAGGACGAGGCGGACGCCCCGCCCCTCGACGACGACGGAGACGTCCTCGAGGGCCGCGCCGAGGTTCCCGTGGCGCTTCTCCACCGCCTCGCGGAACGCCGTGGCGGCGTCGACCGGGGCCTCCGGCTCCGGCTCGGCGACCTCCAGCGGCGTGAGCCCGACGAAGCGGGGCGCTTCGGGCGCGGCCGGGGCCTTCGCCGCGGGCGTGGGCGCCCTGCGGACCGGCTCCTCCGCGGCGGCCGGCCGGGGCGCGAAGGCGGGCGACGCGGCCGGCGCCGCGACGGGTCCGGCCGAGGGGAAGGCGGCGCCGGAGGAGAGGATCTCCTCGATCGGGACGAGCCGGGGCAGCTCCGCGAGGCGGAGGAGCAGGACCTCGAGGGCGAGGGCGGGGACGTCGCTCCGCCGCAGCATCCCCTCCGCCTCCGTCAGGAACGTCAGGACGCGGAGGAGGGTCGAGTAGGGTGTGGCCCGGGCCAGCTCGCGGAGCGCGGCCGAGCCGTCCTCGGAGATACCGGCGATCGCGGGAGCCGACGGGTCGGCCGCGAAGCGGACCGTCCCGCGGACGAGGAGCGTCAGGTCGTGCGCCGTAGCGCGCGGGTCCGACCCGGCGGCGTCCAGCTCCGAGGCGCCGCGCAGGACCGCCGCGCGGTCGGCCGCGAGGACCGAGGTGAGGAGGGCGACGAGGGCCGTCCGGTCGGGGGACCCGAGGAGGAGCGCGACGTCTCCGGCGGTGACGCGGCCCCCGGTCTGGGCGACCGCCTGGTCGAGGAGCGAGAGGCCGTCGCGGAGGCTCCCGGTCGCCGCGGCGGCGAGCGCCGCGAGCGCGGCCGGCTCCACCCACGGGGCCGGCTTCTCGTCGGCGTCGACGGAATACCCTTCACGCGAGGCGATCTCGGATAGCCGGTCGGCGACCTCCGTGTCGGTCAGCCGGCGGAAGTCGAACCGCTGGCAGCGCGACAGGATCGTGGCGGGGATCTTGTGCCGCTCCGTCGTCGCGAGGATGAAGACGGCGTGCGCGGGCGGCTCTTCGAGCGTCTTCAGGAGCGCCTGGAACGCCGCCGCCGAGATCGCGTGGACCTCGTCGATGATGAAGACCTTCCGGCGGTCGCGGACGGGCGCGTAGCCGACGATCTCGATCAGGTCACGCGCCTGGTCGACCTTGCCGTGCGTGGCGCCGTCGATTTCGAGCGCGTCGATCGAGCGCCCCTCGAGGACCTCCTGGCACGACTCGCAGCTCCCGCAGGGGCTCGGAGTCGGCCCCGAGGCCGCGCGGCAGTTGATGCCGGCGGCCAGGAGCCGCGCCGAGGTCGTCTTGCCGACGCCGCGCGGCCCGGAGAACAGGTAGGCGTGGGCCATCCGGTCCTGGGTGAGGGCGTTCGTCAGGGCGCGGACGATCTCGGCCTGCCCGACGACGTCGGCGAAGGTCCGGGGGCGCCACTTGCGGGCGAGCGGGACGAAGGCGTTCGTCGTCATCGAGAAAGCCGAGCCCCTCGATGAGTCCGGGTGATCCGCGGCGCCCGAGCCGTTCCTCTTAGTGCTGCTTCCTTCCGGACCTGACACGGTTCGAGGGAGCTCGTCGCGCGGGACCCGAACTCACCCAGGGGCCCGGGCCGGGGATTCTAGTCTACGGGGCCGGGGCGCGGCCGGAATACCGTGCGCGCCCGAGGGACGAACGTGGCGGACAGGGTGGGATTCGAACCCACGGTAGCCTTTCGACTACACACGGCTTCCAACCGTGCTCCTTAAACCGCTCGGACACCTGTCCACGTCCGCGGGGACGGGAACTCTGCCCCGCCCGCGCCGATCCGTCAAGCGTCATCTCCCGCGTTGTCGAAGCTCCATGGAAATGTCACGGTGCCAGCTCGATAGAAATGTCCGGGCTGGGGGACCGGAATGGAGCAGGTTGTGGCGTTGAGCGGCAAGGAGCGGGAGCGGCTGGTAGAGCTCGAGCAGGTCAAGCAGGGCAAG
>JAKPXO010000278.1 GCA_029567505.1 Acidobacteriota bacterium | reverse complement strand
AGGTGACCCCCTTCTCCTGGTAGGGGCGGAGGCGCCCGGCGAGGCCCTTCGGCGTGACGAAGGGGGCTTCCGTCTCGGCGTCGGCCTGGAGGAAGTCGGCCAGCCATCCGTCGGCCGTCAGGACGTCGACGCCCGGGGCCGAGTCGTCGTCCTCGTCGAGGCCGCTCGCCATCCGCAGGAAGTCGGCGAGCGTGGCGCGCCCGGAGGGCTTCTTCTCGAAGAGGGCGAGCGTGCGCTGGACGCTCTGCGGGTCGAGGAGGACCCACTCGCCGCGAACCTCGACGAGCGGGACCTTACGGCTCGCGAGCTGCTCGAACTCCTCGGGAGAAAGGAGGAGGTCGCCGACGGCGACCTTCCAGTCGAAGTCGACGAGCGTGCCGAGGCCGAATCGCGTGACGGCGACGCCGCTCTTCCAGCGGCTCTCCGCGGCGTTCAACCGGAGCGACGGCTTCGTCGTCCGGCCCTCGGCCGGGAGGAGGAGCTGGACGCCGGCCTCGGCGAGGAGCGGCGCGTCGGAAGCGAGGAAGCGCCAGGCCTCCTCGAGGGAGAGGGGGGCCCCGACCGGGTGGCGCTCTTCGAGGCTGCGCCGGATCGGGTCGCAGAGCTTCGCGACGCCGCCGAGGCGGGCGAGGAGCGTCTCCTGCGGGTTCACGAACCTGCGGCCGAGGCGCCGGAGGCTCGAGGCCGTCTCGTTCCAGATCTCCTCGGCGTAGAGCTTCAGGCTTGGGTCGTCCGCCGCCTCGAGGTGATAGCCGAGGCGCCACGAGGGGGCTCCCTCGGCTTCCGGTTCGGGAGAGAGGAGGCGGACGCCGAGGCGGAGCTCGCCCTCCGGCAGCGCCTCGAGGAGCGGGACGCTCCAGGCGCCGAAGCGCTCCGCGACGTCGGCCGGAATGGCCTCGGCGGCGCTCTCGTCCTCCCGCCCGTCGCGGCGGACGGCGAGCCGCGCGAGCGCGTGCCCCTCGGGGCCGGGAAGTCCGCGGCGGCGCGACTCCGGCATCGTCTCGGTGAGGAGGGCCCTCGCCGCGGCGTCGGTCAGGTCGTCGACGACGCCCCGCAGGAGGAACCCGGCGGCCGGGTAGAGGCCCTCGGTGACGGATCCGGGCCAGGCGATCGCGCGGCTGGCGGCGGGCATCGCCTGGGCGAAGACCTCGGCGCGCTCCTTCTCGTGAGCGTCGGTCAGGACCGGCCGCCAGCGGGCGAGCCCGTCCTCGACGGCCGGAACGAAGCGCCTGCGATGAAGGAGGTCGAGGACCCAGCCGGCGACGGCCGACCAGTATTCGACGTCGTCGCCGAGGACGACGCCGGAGCGTTCGGGCTCCTCGGCGAGCGAGAGCAGGGCCTCGAAGGCGCGTTCGGCCGGGACGTGAAGCCCCTCGACCTCGAGGGGACGGAGGACCGTCTCGCCCGCCGCGTAGTCGCCGTCCTCGCGCATCGAGGAGCGCGTGGGGACGGGGCGCGAGCGAAGCGTGGGGACCGTGAGGACGAGGCGGAGCGGCCGGGAGGCCCCGGTGGC
>JAKPXO010000275.1 GCA_029567505.1 Acidobacteriota bacterium | reverse complement strand
CGGTGACGCCCGCCTCCTCGCGGAGGTAGCGGACGGTCTCCTCGTCGGCCGGGACGATGCCCGACGTCGCGCCCGCCTCGACGGACATGTTGCAGACGGCGAGCCGCCCGGACGTGGACATCTTCCGCATCGTCTCGCCGTGGTACTCGAGGACGCGGAAGTTCGCCCCCTGGGCGGTGAGCTTGCCGACGAGGTGGAGGATCAGGTCCTTCGGGCCGACGTGCGGCGGGAACTCGCCCGTCACCTCGACCTTGATCGTCGGCGGGACCTCGACGTTGAGGGCGACGCCGAGCGTCCAGACGGAGGCCATCTCCGTCGCGCCGATCCCGAACGAGAACGCGCCGAGGGCGCCGTGGCTCGTCGTGTGCGAATCGGTGCCGACGACGACCTGTCCGGGCCGCACGTAGCCGTACTCAGGGAGGATCTGGTGGCAGATGCCGCCGACGTCGCCGCGGACGTCGTGGAAGCGGGCGATGCCGTGGGCGTCGACGAACTCGCGGATCTTCTTCTGGTTCGAGGCGGTCTTCGGCGACTCGGCCGGGACGCGGTGGTCGAAGATGATCGCGATCTTCGAGACGTCCCAGGGGTGCGGCGTCACGCCCGTCCCCTCGTAGATCTCGAGGAACTGGTTGATGACGAGCGCGGCGTTCTCGTGGCTCATCGCCACGTCGACGCGCGGCTCGACGACGTCCCCGGCGGTCACCTCGGGGAGGCCCGCGGCGCGCGCCAGGATCTTCTCGACGACGGTCTTGCCCATGAGGCCTCCTAGACGACTCCCTCGGCCTTCAGCCGCGCGACGTCCTCTGTCGCGTAGCCGATCCGACCGAGGATCTCTGCGGTGTGCGCGCCGAGGCGCGGCGGCGGGGCGTCGATCACCCCGGGGGTCTTCTCGAGTTTCGCCGTCAGGTTGAAGAGGGGAAGCGTCCCGACGCCCGGGGTCTCGACGCTCGCCAGGGTCTTCCGGTGGACGACCTGCGGCTGCTTCAGCGCGGCTTCGAGTGACAGGATGTCGCCCGAGGGGACGTCCTTCGCGTTCAGGAGGTCGACCCACTCGGACGTGGGGCGCTCGGCGAGCTTCACCTCGAGGAGCGGCGTCAGCGCGTGGCGGTTCTTCTTCCGCGTGTCGCGCTCGGCGAAGCGCGGATCGGCCTTCAGCTCCGGGACGCCGAGGACGTCGCAGACCGACTCCCACTGCTCCTGCTTGTTCGCCGCGATGTTGATGTGCCCGTCCTTCGTCCGGAACATCCCCGACGGGGCGGCCGTGAAGTTGTCGTTCCCGATCGCGACGGGCGGGGCGCCCCCGATGAGGAGGTTCGCGGCGACCCACCCCATGAGCGGCATGATCGAGTCGAGGAGGGCGACGTCGATCGCCTGCCCCTCGCCCGTCCGCTCACGGTGGTAGAGCGCCGCCAGGATGGCGAACGCGGCGTTCATCCCGCCGACGGTGTCGCAGACCGGGAAGCCGGCCCGGAGCGGGTGGAGCCGCTCGTCGCCGTTCACGTCCATCTCGCCCGAGAGCCCCTGGATGATCTGGTCGTAGGCGGGCTTGTCGGCGTCGGGGCCGTCCTGGCCGAAGCCGGAGATGGCGCAGTAGACGAGGCGCGGGTTGATCACGCGGAGAGTCTCCCAGCCGACGCCGAGCCGCCTCATGACGCCGGGGCGGAAGTTCTCGACGACGACGTCAGCCGTCGCCGCGAGCTTCTTGAAGATCTCCTTCGCCTCGGGCTTCTTGAGGTTCAGGGTGAGCGACTTCTTGTTCGCGTTCTGCGCGAGGAAGCTCGTCCCCATCAGCTCCTTGTTGAGCTTCGGGACGTTGCCGAGCTTGCGCGCCAGGTCGCCGTCCGTCGGGTTCTCGACCTTGATCACCTCGGCCCCGAGGAGGGCGAGGTGGAGCGTCGCGAACGGGCCCGAGAGGACGTTCGTCAGGTCGAGGACGACGACGCCCTCGAGGGCCTTCCTCGTCATACGGAGGCCTCCTGTTTCCGAAGCTGCGGGACCGGGCCGGTGCGGTGGACGCGGCCGGGCATCTCGCGTCCGAGGAACGCCTCGACGTCCTTCGCGACGGCGATCAGGCCTTCGAGGTCGACGTCGGTCCGCTTCCCGCTCCGCTGGAGCGTGTGGACGAGGTCCTCGGTCGCGACGTTCCCGGCGGCCACCTTCGTGAAGGGGCAGCCGCCGAGGCCGGCGAAGGAGGACTCGAGGGAGACCGCGCCGGCGCGAAGCGCGGCGTAGACGTTCGCCATGCCGGCGCCGTAGGTGTCGTGGAGGTGGCAGGCGGCCTCGATCCCCGGGGCGAGCGCGAGGAGCTTTCCGTAGAGCCGCTCGACCTGCTCGGGGTAGGCATGGCCCGCCGTGTCGGCGAGGGCGATCGTCAGGAGGCCGGCGTCGACGTAGGCGCGGGCGATGTCGAGGACCCTCTCCTCGGGGACGAAGCCCTCGAAGCCGCAGCCGAAGGCCGACTGGACCGAGACCTGGACCTTCCGGCCCGCTTCGACGGCCTTCCTCGCCGTCGCGACGATCCGCTCCGTCGCTTCGGCCGTCCCCATCCCGGTGTTCTTGCGGCTGTGGGTCTCGGAGGCCGAGACGCCGAGGCAGACCATCTCGACGCCGCAGGCGAGCGCGCGGTCGAGCCCCTTCTCGTTCAGGACGAGGCCGGAGTAGATCGCGTGCCCCTTCCGCTCCGCCCCCGGCGCCGTAAGCGCCCGGAAGAGAGCGTCGGTGTCGGCCATCTGCGGCACCTTCTCCGGGTGGACGAAGGAGCCGACCTGGACGACGTCGAGGCCGGCCTCGCAGAGCGCGCCGATCCAGCGGAGCTTCGTCTCCGTCGGGACGACCGTCTTCTCGGCCTGGAGGCCGTCCCTCGGGCCGACCTCGTGGAGGACGACGCGCGTCGACACCGGAGTCCCTAGAGCGCCCGGGCCACGGCTTCGCCCATCTCGAGCGTCGTCGCCGAGCCGCCCATGTCGTACGTGCGGACCTTCCCCTCGGCGATGACCTTCGCGACGGCGGCCTCGAGCTTCGCCCCCTTCTCGGGCTCGCCGAGGAAGTCGAGCATCATCTTGGCGGCGAGGATCGTCGCAATCGGGTTGACCTTGTTCATCCCGGCGTACTTCGGCGCCGAGCCGTGGCTCGGCTCGAAGACGCCGAGTTTCTTCCCGATGTTCCCCGAGCAGCCGAAGCCGAGGCCGCCGACCATCTGGGCCGCGAGGTCCGAGATGATGTCGCCGTAGAGGTTCGGCGCCACGAGGACGTCGTAGCTCATCGGGTTCTTCAGGAGCCACATGCAGATCGCGTCGACGTTCGCGTCGTCGACGGCGATCTCCGGGAAGTCGGCGGCCACCTTCTTCGCTTCCTCGAAGAAGAGGCCGTCCGTGGCCCTCACGACGTTCGCCTTGTGGACGATCGTCACCTTCTTCCGGCCGAACTTCCGCGCGTACTCGAAGGCGGCGCGGGCGATCCGCTCGGAGCCCTTCCGCGTGTTCACCTTGCAGGAGACCGCGTACTGGTCGCTCGGCAGGTCGGCGAAGTGGCCGAACGGCTTGCTGAGCGCCGCGAGCGTCGTGGCAAGGGCGTCGGGGACGGGCGAGAACTCGACCCCGGCGTAGAGGTCCTCGGTGTTCTCGCGGAAGATCGTCAGGTCGATCGCCTCCTTGAAGTTGAGCGGGTTGCCCGGGTAGGCCTTGCACGGGCGGAGGCAGACGTAGAGGTCGAACATCTGCCGCATCCTCACGATCGGGGAGCGGTAGGTGAGGCCCTTGCCCTGCAGCTCGGGAGCGAGCTCCTGCTCGGCCGCCTTCACGGGCTTGCTCGTGATGGCCCCGAACATCGCGGCGTCGGAGGAGGAGAGGAGGTCGATCGTCCGCTGCGGGAACGACTCTCCCTCCGTGCGCCAGAACTCCCAGCCGATGTCGCCGTGCGTGTAGGAGGCGTCCAGCTTCAGGGCGTCGAGGGTGATGCGGGCGGCCTCCATGACCTCGTTGCCGACACCGTCGCCGGGAAGCCATGCGATCTTGTACGCGCTCATCGGATTACGCTCCCGCGCGCGCGCCCTCGCAGGGGTGCTCGCGCATCGAAGAGTCTATCGCCGCGGGAGGTGCTTCCGGGCTCCCCGAGGGCGGCTCAGGAACGCCTGTCGTCGCCCGGATCGAGGGAGAGCCGGGCGCCCTCCTCGCCCTCGGCCAGCCCGAGGGCGGCCAGCAGGGCCGCGGACTCGCTCCGGAGGGCCGGAATGAGGGCCGCTGCCTCGGCGAGCGTCGTCGGGTTCATTGCGAGCACCTCCGTCCGGGCCGCGAGCGTCTCGACGCGGGCGCCCCCGAGAGTCGCGGCGCTCGACTTGAGCGTGTGAGCCGCCCTGCGCAGCGCTTCGGCATCCGCCGTAGCGGCGGCCCGCTCCATCTCCTCGAGCCGGATCGGCGTGTCGCGGCGGAAGATCTCGAGGAGGGAGGCGAGGAAGCCCGTCTCCCCCGGCCGCTCCAGCTCCCGCAGCTTCGCGAGGGGGCCCGGGAGGAGGACCAGCCGGCCGGCGGTGAGGGCGGAGGCCGGCCCGGTCGCCGAGGCGGAGCGCGGGGCGCGGCGGAGGGCCGCCGCGAGGTCCTCGCCCCGGACCGGCTTGGCGAGGTAGTCGTTCATCCCGGCCGCCAGGCACCGCTCCGCGTCGCCCGTCATCGCGCTCGCCGTCAGGGCAATGATCCAGGGGCCATTCTCGGCCGGGGCGAAGCTTCGGATGCGGCGTGCGGCCTCGAGGCCGTCCATCTCCGGCATCTGGACGTCCATCAGGACGACGTCGTAGACGTTCCGCCGGACTGCCTCCAGCGCCTCGATGCCCGTGCGGGCGAGGTCGGCGCGGTAGCCCATCCGCGCGAGGTAGGAGAGGGCCACCTTCTGGTTGACGGCGTTGTCCTCGGCGAGGAGAACGCGGAGGGGGTGGGAGACCCCGAGCTCCTTCGGCAGCGCGGGCGAGGACCGGCGCCGACGCCGCGAGACGCTGTCGTCGCGGAGGCCCGCGAGGACCGACGCGAGGGCCCGGGGCCGGACGGGCCGCGCCACCACGGCCGCGAACGGCGCCCGTGCCCCGCCGGCCCGCCGGCCGCGAGAGGTGACGAGGACGAGGGGCAGGGCGTCCGCGTCGCGGAAGCGCCGGAGCGACTCGGCGAACCTCCGACCGTCCACCTCGGCCATCTCCTCGTCGATGAGCCCGAGGTCGAACGGCTCCCCGGCGCCGACCCACGCGAGAGCCTCGCGTGGCGAGGACGTGGCCCGCGGCTGCATCCCCCAGCCCGAGAGGGTTTCGAAGAGCGTGTCCCTCGAGGCCGGTCCGTCGTCGACGATGAGGACTCTCTGCCCGGCCAGTCGGTCGATGCCGGGAACGGGGGCGTCGCGACGGGGAGGGCCGTCCGGGACGACGAGCGCGACGCGGAACGTCGAGCCCCGACCCGAGCTCTCCGCCTCGATGCCTCCTCCCATCTTCTCGGCGAGCCGCTTGCAGATCGCCAGGCCGAGGCCCGTCCCTCCGTACTGGCGCGTCGTCGAGGGGTCGACCTGGCTGAAGCTCCGGAAGAGCCGGTCGAGCCGCTCCTTCGGGATTCCGATCCCCGTGTCGCGGACGACGATCTCCACGCGATGGGACCCCTCGGCCGCCGGACGAGCCGAGGCGCGGAGCAGGACCTCGCCCGAGGAGGTGAACTTGACCGCGTTCGTCAGGAGGTTCAGGAGGACCTGACGGACACGTGTCACGTCGCCGAGGAGACTCGCGGGGACGGACGGGTCGACCCGGTACGCGAGGTCGAGGCCCTTCGCCGCGGCGGAAGGGGCGACGAGGTCAAAGGAGTCCTCCACGGCCTCCCGGAACGAGAACGGCCGCGCTTCCAGCTCGAGCCGGTCGGACTCCATCTTGGAGAAGTCGAGGACGTCGTTCAGGAGGGCGAGGAGCGTGTCGCCGCTCGTGCGGATCGTCTCGACGTAGTCGCGCTGCTCGGGCGTCAGCGCGGTGTCGAGGAGGAGCGTCGCCATCCCGATGACGGCGTTCATCGGCGTCCGGATCTCGTGGCTGATGTTCGCGAGGAACTCGCTCTTGGCGCGGCTCGCCGCTTCGGCGGCGTCGCGCGCGGCAGTCAGCTCGGCCTCGACCCGCTTCTGCTCCCCGATGTCCCGGGAGATGGAGACGAACCCGACCGCCTTCCCGTCCCGGCGCAGGACCGAGGTCCGGAGCGCGACCCAGAGCGCCTTGCCCGACTTCGTGACGTTCTTCACGTCGCCCCGGAAGCCCCCCGCGCGGGTCTCGTCGGCGAT
Source organism: Acidobacteriota bacterium (assembly GCA_029567505.1). Classification (GTDB taxonomy): domain Bacteria; phylum Acidobacteriota; class Thermoanaerobaculia; order UBA5066; family UBA5066; genus UBA5066. The sequence goes on along the minus strand of JAKPXO010000275.1, from coordinate 574 downwards.
CCGGGCGGCCAGCTCGTCCCGCTCGGCGGGCGGCAGGAAGACGGTCCACGGCTTCCCGAGGAGCTCTTCCCGGAGCCAGCCCGAGCGCTCGACGGCGGCGTCGTTGACGTGGGTCAGGCGTCCCTGGAGGTCGACGACGAGGACGAAGTCGTCGATCGCCCGCGCGACCTGCTCGAAGAGCGTGAGGTCGGCGGCGGGAGAATCCTCTCCCCGGACCTCCGGGCTCACCAGGCGAGCTCGAACACGCAGGCGGCGGCGCCTGCCGTGGCGCACTCGGTCTCGCGGACGACGATCGGCCCCGGCGCCTGGAGGAGACGGAGCGCCTCCTCGTAGTAGCCCTTTCCGGAGACGCAGTAGACGCGCGAGTACGTCGAAGGGCTCTCGATCCGGATCCGGCCCGAGCGCTCCCCGGTCCTCTCGTAGACCGACTTCCCGAACGACTGGAACTGGTGGTGCAGGACCGTCATCCGCTCGAAGAAGCGATGCGGCTCGCTGCTGATGAAGCTCTTGTAGACGCCCGTCAGGTTGAGCGCGGCCGAGTGCCGCCCGAGGGCGAGCCACGTCGCCTCGGGAG
>JAKPXO010000262.1 GCA_029567505.1 Acidobacteriota bacterium | reverse complement strand
GGAACATCGACGGCGGCTCGAATGGCGTGTCGATCCGCACGGGCGCCACGAGCAACCGGATCGTGGTCGTCGGGAACTGCTGGGTTTCGGGGACCGCTTACGGCACCCCTCCGCTCGTCGACGCGCACAACGGGTCCTAGCCCGAGAAAGGGACATCTCATGACCCCATCCGAATCAGACCAGGCACTCCGCCAGCTCCAGGCGCTCTACTCGATGACGCGCAAGGTGCTGACGACCGCGGACGAGCACGAAGGGGCGAAGGCGACGGCGCAGGGGCTCGCCGCGATTCTCCGGCCTCCGGCTCCGCCGGCTCCGGTCCCGCCGCCTCCAGAGCCAGATGAGGCCGTCTCGTGAGCGACTTCGAACGGGCGCTCGAGTTCACCCTCCGCTGGGAAGGAGGGAAGGTTGACGACCCGCACGACCACGGCGGCAGGACGAACCGGGGCATCACGCAACGGACCTACGACAGGTGGCGCTCCGACCACGACCTCCCCGCGCGAGACGTCTACCTTCTCGAGGAGGACGAGCTCCAGGACATCTACCGGACCCTCTATTGGTGGGTGGCGAAGGATGAGGAGTGGCCGGCGAGCCTCGTCACGTTCGACACCGCGGTCCTCTTCGGCGCCTCCCGGGCGGCGGAGTGGCTCCAGGCGGCGTCCTGGGCCGACGTCTCCCCGGCGAAGCGCGCCTGGGCGATCCTCTGCCTCCGGCGCGAGAGGCACCGGGACCGAGTGGCGAAGGACCGGACGCAGGCGCGGTTCTGGGCCGGCTGGATGAACCGGCTGAACGACCTCGCCCGCTTCGCCGGCCTCGTGCCGGGAAGCATGGGGGGAGCGCAGGCGCCTAACTCCTGACGGGTCAGCGCCCGGGGAGACCGGCCACGCGGGCGAGCCCGTATCCGGACACGCCTCGCTCAGCCCGTAGCTTCTGAAGCCGTACCGCTATAGCCATACGCGGGAAGGTAGGGCGAAGCGGCCCGCAGCGCAACTATAGCCGTGGATGGAAGGTTTTCCCTTGACAGGCGCCATATATGGGATTACCTTGCGTTGTATGGCAGGCAGAGACAAGAAGACCCCGATTGAACTGATCCGGCGGGCGCGCGGGCTGAGCGGATACGCGTTCGCTAAGGCGGTTGGGACCACTCCGAGCCACATCGCCCGCGTCGAGCGTGGGCAGTGCGTGCCGAGCATCGACCTTGCCCTCCGGATCGCAGATGTCCTGAAGACGGACGTGCGAACGCTCTTCCGGGGTAAGGCGGCGTGAGCCCGCTCCTACTCACCTACGGCGGCGCCTCGAGGCGCTCGCGTGCGGGCGCACGAAGGTCTGGGAGCTCGTCGAGCGCGGAGACCTCCTCGCGGTAGGGAAGGGGAAGGGGCGGAGGAGCGGCGCGCACGAGGACTGAACGAAGAGGGGCCCCGCTGTAACGGGGCCCGGAAGGGAGACCGAAATTGACCGAAATCATCTTCAACCTTCTCAGGCCGCGGGTCAAGCCGCTGGCCGACCCTCTCCACGAGCGGGCCTACACGACCGCACGGGGGACCGCGATCCGCCTCGGAGACCACGAGCGCGAGATGAACGAGTGGAGGGATAGCTACCAGTTCCGCACCGGGAGGGCGGCGTGATGCACCTGACCCGCTGGACGAAATCGCTCCTTTCCGAGCGCGCCCGCCGGCACGAGGCGGCGCGGTGGGAAGCGGAGGAGGAGATCACCGTCCTCACGACCGAGATCAAGGGCCTGTCCGCGCGTCTCGCCGAGGCCGAGCGCAAGGCGCGGCGCCACTGCCGGCTCGCCTACACCCTCCGCGGGCTGCGTGACGAGGTGCGGGCGTGAAGGACTCGCTCTGGCTCCTGCTCGTCGTCGTCGTCTCTCTGCTCTGGGTGTCGCGTAGCGGCCGGCATACCGCGTAGGAAGGAAGGAAGGCAGCATGGAGAACAGGATCACTCTCGCCGAGCCGTCCCGGGAGGAATGGCTCGAGGAGCGGCGGAAGGGCATCGGCGGCTCGGACGCTGCGGCGGTCCTCGGGCTGAACCCGTGGGCGTCGCCGCTCTCGGTCTACCTCGAGAAGCTCGGCCTCGCCGAGCCGAAAGAGGAGAGCCGGCCGATGCGCCTCGGGAAACGCATGGAGCCGGTCATCCTCGAGGAGTACCTCCGAGAGACGGGCGGGCGGGCGAGCCTAAACGCCCGCGTCTACCGGCACCCGGAGTTCCCGGAGATCCTCGGGACCCCCGACGCTTTCCGCGAGGACGAGCCGGTGGGCGTCGAGCTCAAGTGGATCGGGGACCGCTCGGCCTCGCAGTGGGGCGAGAGCGGGACCGACGAGGTCCCCGACTACTACCACATCCAGTGCGACGTCTACATGGCGGTCACGAACCGCGGCGCGTGGGACCTCGCCGCGATCATCGGAGGGCGCGACCTCCGGGTCTACCGGATCGAGCGGAACCTCGCGCTCGAGGAGGAGCTCCTCGGCCGGCTCCGTGCGTTCTGGCGCGATCACGTTCTCGCCCAGGTGCCGCCGGAGGTGGACGGGTCGGCCGACGCGAGGCGCTGGCTCGAGGCCAAGTTCCCGCGGCAGCGTGCCGCGCTCCGGCCGGCGACGGCGCAGGAAGAGGCGTGGGCGCGCGAGCTCGCCGTCGTCCGCGAGGCCAAGATCCGCATCGAGGGCGACGAGGAGCGCCTCCGGAACCTCCTGACGGCGTCCATCGGTGAGGCCGAGGGGATCGAGGGGGCGTTCGGCCGGATCACCTGGAAGGCCGGCAAGGACTCCGTCCGTACCGACTGGAAGGGTCTCGTCGCCGCCCTGAACCCCACGGCAGAAATCGTGTCCCGCTTCGTTTCCGTCGAGCCGGCCTCGCGCCGGTTCCTCCCCAGCTTCAAGAAGGAGAACTGACATGGCGCAGGAAGCACTCGCCCGGACGTCGTCCGCGGCGATCACCCCGAAGGCCCGCATGGAGACCCTCCGCTCGCTGCTCGAGGCCGCGAAGCCGTCGATGAGCCAGGTCGTCCCGAAGCACGTCACCCCGGAGCGGCTCGTGAAGCTCGCGCTCGTCGCGGCCTCGAGGACCCCGCTCCTCCTCTCGTGCGAGCCGAGGTCGATCGTCCAGGGCGTGATGACCGCGGCCCAGCTTGGGCTCGACTGCGGCGGCGTCCTGGGCTCGGCCTACCTCGTCCCGTTCAAGAATTCGAAACAGGGGGGGCGCTACGAGGCGCAGCTCATCGTCGGCTACCGGGGCCTCGTCGAGCTCGCGCGGCGCTCCGGCGAGATCGAGACCATCGAGGCGCACGTCGTCTACGCGCACGATTTGTTCGAGATCGCCTACGGGCTGGACCCGGTCCTCCGGCACGTCCCCTGCCTGACCGGAGACGCCGGCGACCCGATCCTCGTCTACGCGATCGCGCGCCTGAAGGACGGCGGGCGTCAGGTCGAGGTGATGGGCCGCTCGGAGATCGAGCGCATCCGCTCCCGCTCGCGCGCCGGCTCCTCGGGGCCCTGGGTGACGGACTGGGCCGAGATGGCACGGAAGACCGTCGTCCGTCGGCTCTGCAAGTACCTCCCGCTCTCGCCGGAGCTCGCGGACGCGCTCGTGGCGGACGAGAAGGTCGAGGGGTCGGCCTCCGTCGAGATCGTGCCCGTGGAGGAGCCCGTGGGCGAGGAGGAGCCGCTCGAGAGCGAGGTGGTGGCGCCGGCCGAAGGAAAGGCGGCGGGCCTCCTCGCGAGGATCAAGGA
>JAKPXO010000127.1 GCA_029567505.1 Acidobacteriota bacterium | reverse complement strand
CTCCCGAACCGAAACCCGTGCCTTCAGACGGCGAGCTTCTCAGCGCGATCGAGGCCCTCCTCGGGGACGCCGCAGCTCGCGAGGAGACCGCCCGTGTCAACTGACCGCCAGAAGATCGCCGACGCCCTTTCGAAGCTCTCGCCAGAGGAGCGGCTCCGGATCGAGGATCTCGTCCTCGTGAAGATCCTCCGCGACGCGAACGCCCGGGACGAGGCCCGCGACCCGAAGGGTTACCGAATCGTCCGGGAGCACGCCGAGATCGTCGCCGCGGGCATCGGTCCGCTCTCCCGGGAAGCCGAGGTCGCGCTCCGGGCTGCCGTCGCCGATGCGGCCCGGGCGATCCTCTGGGAAGAGGCGGACGATGGGGACGTGTCACTCGAGGAGGAGGACGCCTGACCCGGGGGCAGAACGCGGGATGATGCCGAGAGCAGGGGAAGGGATGAAGAGAGATAAACGGCAGGAACCTACCGTTGACACGGCAAGCGCGAAGCGGTACCTTCGGCGCATGGCGAAGCGGCTCTCCTCTCCCTCGAAGCCCCGGGCGGTCGGCTACGTCCGGGTCAGCACCGGGAAACAAGCGGACAAAGGGGGCTCCCTCGCCGTGCAGCGGGACCGGATCGTGGAGCACGCGGTCCTCAGCGGTCTCGACCTCGTCGGCGTCTTCGAGGACGCAGGGATCTCAGGGGCGAAGGGCGAGGACGACCGGCCCGGCTTCCGCGCGGCGCTCGACGCGATCCGGCGCGGGGAGGCTTCGGTCCTCGTCGCGACCGACGCGGACCGGCTCGCGCGTGACGCTGACGAGGCCGGTCACGCCCGCGTCGAGATCAAGCGCGCCGGGGGCCGCGTCGTCGTCCTCTCCGAGGTCGGCGAGGGAATCGAGGTCGTCGCCGTCCGGCAGCTTCTCGCCATCCTCGAACGCGAGAAGGTGCGCGCCCGGATGCGGACGTGGAGCGCCGCTCGCCTCGCGAAGGGGCTTCACATGGGACCGGCCCCGTACGGCTTCCGGATCGGCCCGGACCGGACTCTCGAGGAGCATCCGGACGAGGCCCCGGTCCTCGCGCGGATCGCCGCTCTGCGGGCCTCGGGCGCGACGCTCCGGGCCGTCGCTGAGGCGCTCGACGCCGAGGGGGTTCCCGCTCGGGGCGGGAAGGGGTGGAACGCCATGACCGTCTCGAAGATCGAGAAACGGCGAGGGAGGTGACGCGGGCATGGCGGAGAAGAAGCGACATCACTACCTCCCCGAGACGTACCTCGCCGGTTTCACTGACGACGGAACAAGGGAGGGACGGTTCTACGTCTACTCCCGGCGCTCGAACAGCGTCGTAGCTCAGACGCCGATAAACACGGGAGTGATCGGCCACTGGTACAGGGTGCGGCTTGAGGACGGATCTACGAATTCCTATCTCGAGGACTGGCTCTCGAAGCTCGAAACACGCGCAGCCCCGACGATCGCGAAACTGCGCCGCGGTGGGGAACCGCTGAGTGCAACGGAGCGATTCAGTGTGGCGCAGTTTCTCGCCTTCCTCTGGACCCGTGGTCCTGACTTCCACAATCAGATGGAAGACATGGACCAGGTCATGCTGGAACATGGTGAGCGCTTCGCCGCGCTGAACCCGCAGCCGCCGCCGCATATCGAACCCGAGCCTCTCGTGAAACGACCGTCGATCACGCTGGACGAGCTTCGACGTGAAGCTCCGAACGGTCGGGTTCGACTTCCACGCGAGAAGGTGATCCCGACGATGCTCTTCCTGTCGGAAGGCATCACGAAGTTCATCTTCGCAGCGGACTGGATGCTGTACCGGGCACCCGAGGGAACGTCCTTCATCACGACCGACTGTCCTGTAATTGCGGTGCCGGAG
>JAKPXO010000074.1 GCA_029567505.1 Acidobacteriota bacterium | reverse complement strand
GTGCGCGTCGAGTCGCGCGTCACGGTGGTCGAAGGAGGGAAGCTCGCTGCGCCGGCTCGAGACGTGGATGCTGTGGCCGCGCGCGGGGAGGACGTCGACCGCGACGAGGGCCGTCCGCCCCAGCTGCTCTCCACCGGCCGCGGTCAGCCGGTCGAACTCGCCCGAGAGGCCCCACGTCGCGTCCTTGCCGAGGCTGCCGCGGATGTCGAGCGCCGTCTGGGAGAGCGACTCGCCCCCTTCGGCGGCGAATCCCTGGAGCGAGCGGACGGTCCCGCGAAGAGGGAGCGGGACGGCTGCGGAGGCGACGACCGAAGCGGCCGGTGCACGTCCGGCCCCGCTCGCCGCCGCCGGAGTCTCGACGGGCCCTTCGTCGCGCAGGACGTCGCCGCCGAGGACCGCCCGCGCGGTCCAGGGGTCGAGCGCCCCGCCCGGGCCGGCGGGCAGGACGCCGCGACGGTCGCGGTCGAGGTCGAGCCGGACGAACGAGAGGCTCTCGCCGCTGGCGCGGTGGAGCACCTGGGCCGTGGCCGAGCGGAATCCCGGCACGGCCGCGAGGATCGAGTAGACGCCGGGACGGGCGTCCGCGAGGCAGAAGGTCCCCTCTGCGTCGGTCTTCAGGACGCGGACGACGGACGTCGCGGCGCCGGTCAGCCCCCGGACGACGAGCGAGACGCCGGCGAGAGGTGCTCCGTCGGCGCGAAGGATCCCGGAGAGGGGTGCCGTCGCCGCTCCGGGGGCGGCCTCCGCCCCCGCGGCAAAGAAAGCCGCGAAACAGCCGGCGAGTACGGCCGGACGCAGGGGTCGCGCGAGGCGCCTCACAGGTTCGACTCCGACTCCCGAGAGGGCGTCATGTTGAATCATGGTCCCCCCGGACCGGTGGAGTCAACCATTCCGGCCCGGAAACGGGTGACCGGCCCCGGGGGGCCGACCGCCGTCGGGGCTCGGGCGGGCCCCCGGGGCAGAGGTCAGGATTGCGCGGGACCGATCCCCAGGATCGACCGGACCGTGTGCCCGGCGATCGAGGGGTTCTCCTTCAGCCGGCGAACCGAGTACTTGTACCAGTCCTTCCCGTAGGGGACGTAGACGCGGAGGCGATGTCCGGCCGCGAGGATCGTCCTCCGGAGGAGGGGGTCGACGCCGAGGAGCATCTGGAACTCGTACCGGTCAGGGGAGAGCTTCAGCCGGTCGATCGTCGCGATCGCCCGCTGGACGCACGCCTCGTCGTGCGTCGCGATGCCGGCGTAGCAGCCGGCCGAGAGGTGCTTCTCGACGATCGCCGCGAAGTTCTCGATGACGACCTGCCGGTCCTTGTACGCCAGCGCCCGCGGCTCGACGTAGATCCCCTTGCAGATCCTCACGTTCATCCGGGCCGCGACGAGCCGGTCCAGGTCGCGCAGGGTCCTCCTCATGTAGGCCTGGACGACGACGCCCACGTTCGGGAACTCCTCCTTCAGCTCGAGCGCGAGCGCGAGGGTCGACTCGGTGAACGGGGAGTCTTCCATGTCGATCCTGAGGAATGTCTCCGACTCGGCCGCCTTTCGGCAGATCGCGCGGAAGTTCTCGCGGACGAGCTTCGGGTCGATCGAGAGCCCGAGAGCCGTCGGCTTCACCGAGACGTTCGCCGGCAGCCGCTGCGCGGAGAGGACGTCGAGGACGCGGAGGTACTCGTCGCGTGTCGCCTCCGTCTGCTCCCGGCGCGTGACCGCCTCCCCGAGGACGTCGATCGTCGACATCGCCCCCTCGGCCTCGAGCTCGCGGACGGTACGGACGGCGTCGTCGAGCGTCAGACCGGCGATGTAGCGCCGCGCGAAGCGGAAGACGACGGGCCTGGGCACCAGGGGGAGCGTTCCGACGACGAGGCGGTCGATGAGGGAGCTCATGCGTCCTCCGTGGGTTCGTGGGGCGCGGGCCCGGCCTCGGGAGTCCGGGCCAGGACGAGGAGAGAGACGGCTTCGGCGCCGGCGTCGCGAAGGGCGCGGGCCGCCTCGAAGGCCGTCGCGCCGGTGGTCATGACGTCGTCCACGACGAGGAGGCGCGCGCCGTGCGCGCGGTTAGCGGCCGTGAACGCCCCCCGGACGTTCTCGCGTCTGCGGGCGGCTGGAACGCGAGACTGGGGCGGGGTCTCCCGCACGCGGGAGAGGAGCGGACGGTACGGCGTGCGCAGGCACCGGGCGACCTCGTCCGCCAGAAGGGCGCCGGGGTCGTACCCGCGTTCGCGGGTCCGTCGGGCGGTCGAGGGGACCGGGACGACGGCCGACGGCTCGTCGCAGAGGCGCGCCGCGCGCGCGGCGGTGGCCATCAGCCGGCCACAGCGGGAGGCGAGGATGTCGTGCCCGCGGAACTTCAGGGCGTGGACCACCCGGCGTGCCACCCCCGTGTAGAGAGTGACGGCGATCGTTCGCTCGACCGGCGGCGCCACGCTTGCGCAGGTCCGGCAGAGGGGCGCGGCTCCCGGGAGCGCACAGGTCGCGCACGCCGTCCCGGGGTCGAGGAGCGGGAGAGCCGCCCAGCAGGCCGCGCAGACGCCGCCGCCGCCGACACCGTTCCGCGGCGCGCCGCAGACGGCGCAGCACGACGGGAGGAGGAGCTGGAGGATCGCCGACCCGCTCTTCAGGGGCCAGCCCCGAGGGGCACCCGCCACGGGGCGCGATTCTAGACGACGACCGATCGGCCTCCGTAAGCCGGACATGCACGTTGACGGTCCTTTTCGCGTCCCTCTATGCTGCGGCCGGATGAACGCCCAGAGCCGTTCGCGCCGGTGGCGCGCCGCGTCCCTCGTCCTCCTCACCGCCGCGGCCCTCGCGTCCGCTCCCGCTGCTTCGGCCCAGACCTTCGCGATCGGCGCGGGCGGAGGCCTCCTGAACGACGAAGGCTCGGCCGAAAGCCTCAAGAACTTCTCGACGGGCGCGGGGTACGGTTTCGCCGAGATCGCGCTCGACCCGGGCCTCCTTCTCCAGGCGCGGTACACCCGGATGAAGCTCCCGTCGCGGGCCGCGGACGGCCCCGAAATCGCCGTGGATGCGGCGACGCTCTCGGTCGCCTACTTGTTCCGCGAGGACTGGTGGCAGGCCGGCTTCGTCGCCGGAGGAGGCGGCTACTGGCTCGGACCGAAGGAGCCCGGCCCCGGACAGGTGGCGGTCGAGCAGAGCGCGTCGCGGTTCGGGTGGCACGGCGGCGTGCTCACGATCTTCGCGCTCGGCCGGAAGGCGGACCTGCGGCTCGAGGCCGTCGGGCATCTCATCCGGGACGACGACCGGCGAAAGCCGATCGTCCTGTCCGCGGCCGTGGCCTGGAAGTTCTGACCGGAATGGCGGGGTTCCCGCCCGACCTCGGAGGGTCGGGCGGGAAGTGCGGCGGTGGGATTTTCCTGGTGGGGCTGATGTGAGGGGTCTGTTTTGGAGGGCCCGGAGGCGGGGAGCCTTCGGGGCATCGGGCAGGTTCTGAAGATCTGACGCCACCTGGCGTGGAGCGTGTTTTCCGATCTCCTGCCACTCTATACGCAATCGAAATGCCACCGGATTTCCCGGACGTGTCCCGAGCCGGAACCGCCTGAGAAGCGGGTTTTCGGACGCGCCAGTCGCGGAGTCGGAGAGCGCCGTCTCAAATCGATCCCGGACGTGACGCATTTCGGCATCCGCCGCGACCGAAATGACACCCGGAGCGAGACTCGGGGCCGGCTCAGGCGACGGGCAGGAGGGTGGAGTCCTTCTTGATGGACAGCGAGAGGTCGACCCGCGTTCGGGCGACGCCGCGAATCGTCTGGATCCGCTCGCGAAGGAGGGCTTCGAGCTGCTCCAGGTCGCGCGCCCTCACCTTGAGTCGATAGCCGTAGTCCCCGGAGATCGAATAGCACTCCTGGACCGGGATCAGGTTCTCGATCTCGTCCAGGAACGCCCTCTCGAAGCTCGGATGCTCGAGCTGGACGTCGACGTGCGCGACCGCGGCCATTCCGACCTGCCGCGGGTCGAGGAGCGCGGCGAATCGCCGGATGAAGCCCTTCGTCTCGAGCTTCTTGATCCGCTCGTTCACCGACGGAGTCGTCAGGCCCACACTCTCGGCGATCCGCGCCTGGGAGACCTTCCCGTCGCGCTGGAGCATGTCGAGGATCTGGCGGTCGATCTCATCCATAAAATATTCGGAGAGGGGCCGAAACCTCCGAACTTTATATGGAGGAGCGCCTGCGAATGCAAGCTCTTTCGTTCAGGGCGAGAGGACTTCGACGCCCTTCGGGAGGACGACGACGCCCCCTTCGGAGACGTGGAAGCGCTTCCGATCGCTCTCCGGGTCGAAGCCGATGACGATCCCGGGCGGGATCTTCACCCCTTTGTCCACGATGACCCGCCGGAGGCGGGCGTGCCGCCCGACGTCGACGCCGTCCATCAGGACGCTCTCCTCTACCCGCGCATACGAGTTGACCCTCACCCGCGGGAAGAGGATCGACCGGTGCGTCGTCCCGCCGGAGACGATGCAGCCGTCGGCCACCATCGAGTCGGTCGTGATCCCGATCCGGTTGGACGCCGCGTCGGCGAAGACGAACTTCGCCGGAGGGAGGTGCGGAGAGCTGCTCTTCAGGGACCAGCGGGGGTTGTAGAGGTTCAGCGGGGGGCTGACGGAGATGAGGTCCATCGACGCTTCCCAGTAGGAGTCGACGGTCCCGATGTCGCGCCAGTACGGCGCGAGCTCCTCGTCGCCCGGGACGCGGCTGAGAGAGAAGTCGTAGGCGAAGACGGACGCCGCGCCGTCGAGCAGGGCCGGGATGATCGTCCGGCCGAAGTCGTGCGACGTGTCCTGAAGGGCGTCGTTCTCCAGCGCCTCGCGGAGGACCTTCGGCCGGAAGATGTAGTTCCCCATCGAGGCGAGCGCGAAGCCGGGCGCTCCGGGGATCTCGCGGGGCTCCCGCGGCTTCTCCTCGAAGCCGGTCACCCGGCCGCGGTCGTCGACCTCGAGCACTCCGAAGCGGGTCGCCTCCGCGACGGGCACCGGGAACGCCGCGATCGTCAGGTCGTGGTCGCCGTCCTCGTGGAACGCGAGCATCGGGTTTACGTCCATGACGTAGACGTGGTCGCCGCCGAAGACGCAGACCTGGGACGGCTCCTCGTCGAAGATCAGGTCGAGGTTCTGGTAGACGGCGTCGGCCGTCCCGCGGAACCAGTGTGGTCCGCGCCGCATCTGCGCCGGGACGGGATCGACGAACTGCCCGATCTCGGGGTTCAGCCTCCAGGCCCTCACGAGGTGCTCGATCAGCGAGTTCGACTTGAATTGCGTCAGGACCTTGATCTTCATCAGGCCCGAGCTGACGAAGTTGTTGAGGACGAAGTCGACGATCCGGTAGCGGCCCCCGAACGGAACGGCGGGCTTGGCGCGGTCACGGGTCAGCGGGTAGAGGCGCTCGCCCATCCCGCCGGCGAGGACGATCGAGAGGACGTCCCTGTGCTGGAGGATCTTCACGGCGGAGCACCTCGGTCGACTCCATTCTAGGAGCCTTGGCTCCGAAGGCTCCCTGCGCGGCCGTTCCCGTTTCTTCTATCCTTCTCCGTATGGCGATGAAGGACCCCTACGAGGTGCTCGGCGTCCCGCGTACGGCCGGGGACGCCGAGGTCAAGAAGGCCTACCGGCGCCTCGCTCGGAAGTTCCATCCCGACGTGAATCCCGGCGACGCCTCCGCGAGCAAGCGGTTCCAGGAGATCGCCGCGGCCTACGAGATCCTGAAAGACCCGAAGAAGAAGGAACGCTACGACCGGTTCGGGGACACCGGCGAACCGCCGGACGCCGCCTCCGGGGCGCCCCGCCCGGGGGCCTGGGGGGCTGGCCCGTTCGGAGACGCGTCGCGAACCTCGCCGTTCGGCAGAGGCGGAGGAGCTGGCGGAGGCTTCCGCTGGTCGGGCGACTTCTCGGACCTCTTCTCGGATCTCTTCTCGGGCACCGGGGGCGGGATCGGCGTCGGCGAGGACGAGGACGCCGCCGCGAACCTGACGATTCCCTTCCGCGACGCCGTCCTCGGCGGGACCGTTTCCTTTTCGGCGCGCATCCCGCGCCGGTGCGCACGCTGCCGGGGGACGGGCCGCGCGGCGAAGGCCGTCTGCCCGGCCTGTCACGGCTCGGGCGCCCTCGTCGAGACCGAGAGTCTCAGTGTCCGGGTCCCCGCGGGCGTCGATACCGGATCGCGGATCCGCGTCGCCGGGAAGGGGAGGACGGAGAACGGCGACCTCTACCTCTCCATCGCCGTCGAGCCCCATCCGTACTTCGGGCGGGAAGGCGACGACATCGTCGCGGAGGTGCCGGTAACGGTGCCGGAGGCCTACCTCGGCGCCGAGATCGAGGTCCCGACGGTGCGCGGACCGGTCCGCGCCCGGATCCCCGCCGGGACCCTCTCGGGACAGCGCTTCCGCCTGAAGGGGCGCGGCATCGAGAACCTTCGCACGGGGACGACGGGCGACCACTACTACCGGGTCCGGGTGATCGCCCCGACGGTCCAGAGCGAGGAGGGACGCCGGCTCGTCGAGGCGCTCGGGAAGCTCTACCCGCGGGACCTCAGGGCCGAGCTGCCGCGCGGGCTCTGAGGTCCGGGGTCGTCGCGTTCCACCTCGCGCACGGCACGACGGCGCGCGGCCCTTCCCCAAGAGTAGAAGCGCCCCGGCGGGCCGGGGCGCTTCCTCGTGACGGTCCGTCGTTCGGGTGTCAGTCCCGCTCGGCGAGCGACCGGACGAGCCGGAGCGCCTTCTCCGCGGAGAGGTCGTCGCGGAGCGCGATCCGGCGCGCGGCGGCACCCTCGGGGTCGTCGCTGCGGACGAAGTTCATCGCGCCGCCCTCGACCCAGTGGAACGTCGTGATGCCGGAGTGGGAGATCGTCGCGCCGACCTGCGCGCCCGTGTCCATGATGTCGGGAATGCGCCCGGAGCCCGCGGTCCGGCCGAGCGGGAAATGGCCTCTCGCCCAGACCTCGTCCGGGACGCGGGTCGCGCCGGGAGGGCTGAGCTTGACGAAGTCGTCGATGAACGCGATCCGGAGGACCTGCTGCTGACGGGTCGCCAGGTTCGCGAACGAGACGATGACGCCACCGTTCGTCGAGGGGTCCGCCTGGACGGACGGGTACGTGTACGAAGAGAGCGGGAGGCCGGTCGAGTCGGTCGGCCCGGCGGCTCCGGCGAGCTCGTTGAGGTTCCAGGGCTGGACAGCGTCGACGCGGAGCTCTCCGTCCTCGACGAAGATCGGCGCGTAGCGGGCCTGCGTCGGGCCGCTCTCCTCCCACCAGACGAGGGAGAAGATCGAGCGGCTCTTCGTGACGGGCAGCCCTTCCTCGTCGAAGTCGACGTACGACTGGCGCGTCACGACGACCTTCGGGTTGTAGGAGAGGTAGAAACCGCGGTTCGAGAGGATGTCCTGCCCGGACCAGGCGCCGTCGCGCCGGACGGCGACGTGCATGTCGGCCATGAGGCCGTTCGCCTTCGTGTAGGCCACGAAGAGGGTCCGGGTCGTCGCCTCGAGCTCGATCGAGACCGAGCCCTCGGCGTTCGGGTCGACCGTACCATCGACGAGCTCGACGTGACCCGGCTGACCGGACGGCGTCACGCGCAGGGCGAGCACCTGGAGGTTGGCGTCGGGCGAGCCTTCCGGGACGACGACGACGTCGCCGTAGCGGGTGGGGAAGACCTCGAAGAGCGTCCCGTCGGGCGAGATGACCGCCGCCGAGTCGGCCCGCGCGGGTGCGGGCACGAGCAGCGCGGCTCCGAGGAGAGCCGCGGTGACGAGGGCGAGAGGGGCGATACGGGGCAATCTCATGGCGCTCACCTCACGACCTGAGGTTGATGACGTTCCGGAAGTCGAAGACCTCGAGATAGGCCCTGAGGTTCCGGAACTCGGGATAGAGGGACGCGAGCCGATCGAAGTAGTCGCGGGCGGCATCTTCGTCGCCGCTGAGGTGGCTCGTTTCCCCGAGCAGGTAAAGGACGTTTCTCTCGACTGTCTCGTCTCCGCGAAGAGGGGCCCGCTCGAGACAAGCTTCCCCGAAATAGCGGGCCTCTTCGAGGCGGTCACCTTTCAGATACCCGAAGCAGAGGTCGAGGAGAGGAAAGACGGTGTGAGCGGTCGCTCCGAGCGCCTCCATGGAGTCGAGCGCGTCGTGAACCAGTCGCAGCCCTTCCGAGGTACGGTCGAGGGCGATCAGGCAGTATCCGAGGTTGTCCTGCCAGATCGAGCGGGCGAGCGCGGGAACGGCGGCCGGAGGGGCGGAGATCTCCAGGGCGCGACCGTAGGCCGCCGCCGCCTCGTCGAATCGACTGTCGACGGCGAGGAGCGTCCCGGTCGTCGCCTCGGCGCTGGCCTGAAGGAGGGGCTCGCCCAGCTCGCGGGCATTCTGCGTCGCGAGGCGTGCGTAGAACCCTGCCTTCTGGAAGTCGCGCCTGAGCTCGTAGATTCGAGCGGCGTTGAACGAGGCGTAGAAAGCGGTTCGCGCGTCGCGCCCACGGAGAAGAATGCGCTTGAGCTCGATCAGCTCGCTGTCGGCTGGTCCGGATTCCGCGGCGGCGGCGGCACGCAGGGTGAAAACCCAATCGACGAATGCCTCGTCGCCCGTACCGCGAGCGGCGTCGAGCGCCTGGTCGTACAGGCCCAGCGAAGCCGCGAACTCGCCCTTCTCGAGGAGGGCGACCGCGTCCGACCGCAGCGCCTCGGAACGGCTGCGGAGCGCTGCGGCGTCCGGTGTCGATCTCGTCATCTCGCTTCTCGACCTCACTCGGCGCGACCGGGGCCGCCGGGGCGCCCGAACGGGAGAAGGGGACCCGCGACGGTCGGCCCGGGCTCCTGCGGAGCCTCCTCGGGCCGCCACCGGGGCTGGCGGTTCTGCTGCTGGATCTTCTTGAACGCGATGAAGTCGAGGACCTCGCGGCGCGAGTTCTCGTCGAGCTCCTCGAAGTCGGCCACGAGCTGCTGCGACTCCGTGGCCGGATCGGGCGACGGCGCGTCTTCCGCCTCCGCCGTCTCGACCGTCGGCTCCTCGAAGAAGCGGCTCATCGAGAGCTCGAAGACCTGGAGGATCCGGAAGAGCGTGTCGAGGCCGACCTTGTACTCGCCGTTCTCCATGCGCGAGAGGTCGGACTGGGTGACGCCGATGCGGCTCGCGAGGTCGGCCTGGGTCAGGCGGCGGCTCTTCCGTATTTGACGGATTTTCTGCCCCACCACGATAATCTGCGACCGGCGCGCGCTGGTACTCATCGACACGAACCCGAACCTAAGGTTAAGCCCTCCCGGGTCCCTGTCAAGCGGTTCGTCCCGTGACGAGCGCCCGCCGGACCAGATTTGAGACGAAACGTCTTCCTCCTCTCCGAGCTCGTCCGGCGAGATCTGGCCGCCCGCTACGCCGGAAGCTTCGGCGGCGCGGCCTGGGCGGTCCTGAACCCGCTCATCCTCTGCGGCCTCTACACGCTCGTCTTTTCCGTCATCGTCCGGGTCCCTCCTCCGGCCGATTTCCGCGGGACTTACGCCGAGTTCCTCCTGGCCGGGCTCCTGCCCTGGCTCGGGCTCCAGGACGCGCTCGTACGAGGCGCCGGCTCGGTGACGGAGCAGGCGAACCTCGTGAAGAAGATCCCGTTCCCCGTCGAGATCCTCGTCCTTTCGAGCCTCGGCTCGGCGCTGATCCTCCAGATGGCGAGCCTGGTCGTCTTCGCGGCTGTCTCGGTTCCGTTCGGCTCCGGCGAGCTGCATCTCGTTCCGCTGGCCGGGGCATTCCTTTTCCAGCTTCTCTTGCTCGCTGGCCCTGTATTTGCTTTAGCGGCGGGCAGCGTGCTGTTTCGGGACCTCGCCCAGCTCCTCGGTCCACTCCTGACCGTGGCCTTCTACCTGACGCCGATCCTCTATCCGGAGGACCTCGTCCCGGCGTCTCTGGCGCCGGCGCTGACGTTCAACCCGCTGCGCGACCTCGCGGGGCTCTTCCGCGCCGGCCTTCTCGGCACGGCGGCGCCGCCCCCCGGGCGGCTCCTCGCCTGGAGCGCCGGCCTCGCCGTGCTAGCATTTCTCGGTCACCGATTCTTCGCGCGGAGCCGCAGGGCTTTCGCCGATGTCCTCTGATCATCGGGAGCTTCCTCCCATCGAGCCGCGAGCCGAAGGTTCGCGGCTCTCGTGCGCCCCAGGAGACGCCTTGAAGAGACTCGCCCTCGTACTTCCCCTCGCCCTGCTCGCATGGACGGGCTGCTCTTCCACCCCCCGTTCCGACGCCCCCGCGCCGGCTCCGGAGGCGTCGGCCGATGCCGCGAAGGAAGCGGCCGCCCGTGAGGCGCTCGCCGAGCGGGAGCGCAAGACCGTCGAGGCGGCGCGCATGCTCGCGGGCCTCCCGCCCGTGTCCGAGGAGGACCAGTCGGAGCGCCAGGAGTGGATCATCGTCACCGACCCGGCGACGGGGAAGAAGCTGCAGCGGATCCCGAAGAACCCGTCGCTCCGCGTCGTCGACGGAAAGCTCCGTCACACCCAGCTCAACCCCCGGATGTTCACGCTCGACCTCGTGAAGGAGGACGAAGGGTTCTACTACGTCGCAGCGCCGGAGGAGGTCACCGAGAGGCCCGCGGTCGACAGGGAGGCGGAGGCCGAAGGGCTCCGCCCGATCGTCGAGATCGACCCTCTCGAGTACGAGGTCGTCACCCCGGCGCCTTCGAAGGTCCGGCTCCGTCTCGAGGAGAAGTCCGAAGGGCTTCCCACGAGCGGTTTCTGGCGGTCGAACATGGCGGTTGCCGACCTCGACGGTGACGGGCGGCCCGAGATCGTCACGACCCCGCCGCGGCTCGGCATGGGAACGATCGAGATCTTCCGCTACGACGGTGCGCGCTGGGGCTCCGTCGAGCCGGTCATCGAGGGCGACGAGACGCTGCGCTACGCCTACGGCGGAGTCGCCGTCGCGGACATGGACGGCGACGGCCGACCCGACGTCGTCGCGATCGGCCACGGCTCGGGACCGTTCGTCTCCTACAACCTCGGCGGCTTCCGGTTCCGACGGGAGGAGCGCGGGCTACCGCGCCAGATGAGCGGGCGGGCGGTGTCGGCCGGAGACCTCGACGGCGACGGCCGCGTCGACCTCGTCGCGATCTCGGACGAATCGGAGGGCTCGAACCTCCGACGCCTCCAGGCGAAGGCGGAAGCCGAGGGGCGCCCGGCCCCGGGGACCTCGGAGGGCGGCTACAAGCTCGGGATCGACACGCGCGCCTTCTTCGGCGGCGCTGACGGGAGATTCGTGGAGAAGTCGGCGGGGCTCGAGGTCTCCTGCTTCGGCTACACGCTCGAGCTGAACGCCGCCCCGCGCGACGCGGGGGCGCCGTTCTTCGCGTCCGGCTGCCGGTACCAGGGCGGTCGGGCGATCCTCTTCGAGTACGACCGGCAGGCCGGCGCCTTCTTCAGCAAGGGCCGCGGGCTCGCCGAGGACTACGCGTTCCATTCCGGGACCGCGCTCGGCACCTACCAGGGGAAGCCGGCCGCGTTCGTCACCT
>JAKPXO010000058.1 GCA_029567505.1 Acidobacteriota bacterium | reverse complement strand
GGGTTCTGCTCGAGCGCGAAGTGGCTGACGTCCTCCACGTCGAAGCCCTCCTCGTCGAGGAGGCGCGCGAGGACGCCGAGGCCGAAGTGGTGGTAATGGCGCGGGACGTCGAGGTGGAACCAGCCGCGCGAGCCCATTCGGGCCTGGAGGCTCTCGAAGTTCGGGACGGCGACGACGAGGAGGCCGCCCGGCGCGAGGAGCCGGCGGGCGCGCCCCAGCGCCGAGCGCGGGTCGGGCAGGTGCTCGAGGACGTGCCAGAAGACGACCGCCTCGAACGACCCGTCCTCGAACGGGCTCTCCTCGATCGGGCCGACGAAGACCGGG
Organism: Acidobacteriota bacterium; assembly: GCA_029567505.1. Classification (GTDB taxonomy): domain Bacteria; phylum Acidobacteriota; class Thermoanaerobaculia; order UBA5066; family UBA5066; genus UBA5066. The sequence goes on along the minus strand of JAKPXO010000058.1, from coordinate 2,976 downwards.
ACCCCGAGGACCTCGCGGGCGTGAGTGGCCGAGGTCTCCGACAGCTCGAGCCCGTGCGCGTCCCAGCCCCGGCGCCGCAGCTGGGCCGGGAGGACCCCCCGGCCGCACCCGACGTCGAGCACCCGGCCGCGCCGGGCGCGCCGGGCGATGAGCCGCGCGCGGCGCTCGCGGAAGACGACGATGAGGCGCTCGAACAGGACGTTGAAGCGCCGGTTCCGCCGCCCGTAGTACTCGGGCGGGTAGAACGCCCCGATCTCCTCCTCCGGAAGCTCCGGACGGGTCGAGACGAGGGCGCACGCGGCGCAGCGGGCGAGGGAGAAGCGTCCGTCGACGTCGAGGAACGGACGCATCTCCCCGCCGCAGAGGCGGCAGGCCGGGGCGGCCCCGGGCTCCATCCGCGCTAAGCCCCGGCGGGCTTCCTCCGGCTGATCAGGACGCCGCCGACGCCGAGGAGCGTGAGGATCAGCGCCTGGACGAGCGTCTTGAACGAGATCTCCGGCCCGCCGAAGAGCGCCTTCCAGAGGAAGAACGCGCCGACGACGACGAAGAGGCCGTAGAGGCCGGTCATGATCGCGCGGGCCTTCGCATTCGCCTCCGGCGTGTCGTGCGCGAAGAAGCGGTTGTAGAAAAGGAGGCCGACGACGGCGAAGACGTCGAGGAGGACGAAGAGGAGCCAGAACTTCCGCGAGGCGTCGAAGCCGGCGGCCGTCCCGGCGAGCGGCTTGAGCCAGGCGCCGTAAAGCGCGCCGCCGAGCGAGGAGCCGAAGAGGCTCCCGAAGACGCCGTAGAGGAAGGCGTAGCCCATGTAGACGGCCTTCTTGTCCTGCGGGGCGACGAGGCCGACGTAGCTGTAGTACTTCGGGTGGGCCGTCATCTCGCCGACCGAGAAGACCGCGATGCCGGCGATGAAGAGCCAGACGTTCTGCGCGAAGGCGAGGAGGAGGAAGCCGAGGGCGCCGATCGCGACGCCGCCGAGCATCGTCGGGAGCGGCTTCAGGTCTTTCACGATCCGGCTCACGAAGACCTGGAGCAGGATGATCGTCCCCGCGTTGATCACGGTCACGAACTCGGCGTCGAACTTGAACGGCAGGTGCAGCGCGGCGAAGACGGCGTTCATCGGCGCCGGGTCGATGAAGTCGCGGAGGAACCAGAGGACCGACCCGAAGTTCTGGAAGTAGAGGATCCAGAAGAGCGAGTAGACGACGATCATGAGCATGAAGCGCGCGTCGCCGAGGACGAGCGCGGCCCCCTGGACGACCTCCCCGAGCGTCTTGCGGTTCTCCGGGAGCGGCGGGTCGCGGAAGACGAAGATCGTCGGCAGGAACATGAGGGCGACGTAGGCGGACGAGGCGAGGAAGACGTACCGCCAGGAGAAGCCCTTCAGGATCGAGACGATGAGCGGCGCGAGAAACGCGCCGAGGTTGATCATCCAGTAGTAGATGCCGAAGCCGAATCCCGAGTTCGACTCGTTCGTCGAGCGGGCGATCGTCCCCGAGATGATCGGCTTGAAGAGGCCGCCGCCCATGGCCATCACGAGGAGCGACGCGAAGACCGCGCCGTAGCTCGACATGTGGCCGGCGGCGAAGTAGCCCGTCGAGAGGAGGGCGAAGCAGACGAGGAGCATCCGCCGGTAGCCGTAGCGGTCGGCGAGCGCCCCTCCGAGGATCGGGACGACGTACGTGCAGGCGTAGATGAGGCTCTGGAGGAACCCGACGGAGCCCTCGCCGAAGCCGAGACCGCCCTTGGCGACGTCGGCCGTCAGGTAGACGGCGAGGACGGAGTTCAGGCCGTAGTAGGCCCCTCGCTCGAAGAGCTCCATCACGTTCGCGACCCAGAAGACCCGGGGGAAGGACTTGAGGAGCCCGGCGGGCTTCGCTTCGCTCATGGGGCGGGATGATAGAGGCGATCCGGTGGGAAAATGCCGGTCCCGCCGCGAGGCGGAGCGAAATGCGAAAGGGGACCTCCATGGCCCTCGTTGACCCCCACTCGTACGCCGACGACACCCAGCCGGTCACGAAGCACCTGCGCCTGCACCTCGCGGTCGACTTCGAGAGGAAGCGAATCGACGGAAGGGCCGTCCTCGAGCTGGCCGCGCCGGCGGGCGGCCCGATGGACCTCGACACGAAGGGGATCACGATCTCCGCGGTCACGGCCTCGGGCGGCGGGGAGGTCCTCTTCGACCTCGGGCCCGAGGACCCGATCCTCGGGCGACGGCTCCGGCTGAAGCTCCCGCCGGGGACGAAGGAGGTCCTCCTCCGCTACCACACCTCGCCCGAGGCGATCGGCCTGCAGTGGCTCGCGCCGGAGCAGACCGAAGGGAAGAGGCACCCGTTCCTCTTCAGCCAGTGCCAGGCGATCCACGCCCGGACGATGGTCCCGTGCCAGGACACGGCCCGTTTCCGCGTGACGTACCACGCGGAGGTGACCGTCCCGGCGCCGCTCTCGGCCGTCATGTCGGCCGGCCCGTCGGGCGTGATCGAGGGGAAGGGGACGCGGACGTTCCTCTTCGACATGCCGCAGCCGATCCCCACCTACCTCCTCGCCCTCGCGGTCGGCGAGCTGGAGTCGCGCGACCTCTCGCCGCGCGCCCGCGTCTGGGCCGAGCCGGCGACGGCCGAGAAGGCGGCGTGGGAGTTCGCGGGGGTCGAGGAGATGATCGTGAAGGCCGAGGGGCTCTTCGGCCCGTACGACTGGGACCGGTACGACATGCTCGTTCTTCCGCCCTCATTCCCCTACGGCGGGATGGAGAACCCGCGGATGACGTTCCTGACGCCGACGCTCCTTGCGGGTGACCGCTCGCTCGTCGACGTCGTCGCGCACGAGCTGGCCCACTCCTGGACCGGGAACCTCGTCACGAACGCGACCTCCGAGCACTTCTGGCTGAACGAGGGGTTCACGGTTTGGGCCGAGCGGCGGATCCTCGAGGCGATCCACGGCGAAGAGGCGGCGGTTCTCGGCTGGGCGATCGGCGAGAAG
>JAKPXO010000008.1 GCA_029567505.1 Acidobacteriota bacterium | reverse complement strand
TCAAGGCCGTCATCGCGAAGTCGTTCGAGCGGATCCACCGCTCGAACCTCGCCGGCATGGGAGTCCTCCCGCTCCAGTTCGCCGCGGGCGAGGACGCTACGACGCTCGGCCTCGCCGGGAAGGAGACCTTCGAGGTCGCCGGCGTCGCCGAGGGGCTCACACCGCACAAGCAGCTCACCGTCACCGCCACGGCCGAGGACGGCACGAAGAAGACCTTCACCGCCACCCTCCGCCTCGACACGCCGAACGAGGTCGACTACTACCGCCACGGCGGCATCCTGCAGTTCGTCCTGAGGCAGATGACGGCGTAGGCCCCCGGGCCGGACCGAGCCGGTCGCGAGGGCCGCGGGATCGCGCCCGCGGCCCTCCGCGTCTCCGGCGCCCGCTCTTGCGCTCCGGACGCGAGCGGGTACAGTTCCACCCGATGGGGCTGTTCTCCGACGGACCGAAGGGCACCTCGCCGGAGCTGAGGCAGGCGATCGAGGACGCGCGCCGGCGTCTCGAGGAAAGCCCGACGGACGCGGCGGCGGTGTTGAAGCTCGCGGACGCGCTCGTCGCGAGCGGCCGGAAGACCGAGGCCGTGAGGGTCCTGAACCGCTTCGGCCCGATCGTTCAGTCGAAGGGGCGGCTCGAGGCGGCGATCGCCATCTTCAAGAAGGCGACGCAGCTCGATCCCGACAGCGAGCTGACGTCGTCGACCTATCTCTCGCACCTCCAGCTCCAGCAGATCCTCGACGCTGAAAAGGCCGTCCGTGCCGCGACGTCCCGTCCCGCGTCTCCGCCCCCGTCGGGCTCGTTCACGCGTCCGGGCCCCGACCCGCTCCCTCCGTCCGGCAGCGCCTTCGAGCTCGCCGCGGCCCCTCCTGTCGCGGAGCCGCCCGCCGGCCCGCCGCCGAGCGCCCCCCTCCCGAGAACCGCAGCCGCTGTCCCGGCCTCGGACGACTCGGACGCGGCGTCCGCGCCGGCGCCTTCCGGCCCTTCCGCCTGGAGCCAGAAGAAGGAGGCCGTCCACGACGCGCAGGCCGGCATCCCCCTCCTGCGCGACATCCCACCGTTCCTTCTCGACCTCGTCCTCCAGCGGATCAACCTGATCACGCTCGCCCCGGGCGACGTCCTGATCCGCGAAGGCGCCGAAGGGAGCTCCGTCTACTTCGTCGTCCAGGGGACGCTCGCCGTGACGGCGCGGCACGACCTCGGGACCGAGGTGCTCCTCCGGACGGCCCGGGACGGCGAGGTGATCGGCGAGGCCGCCTTCCTCACCGGCCTCCCGAGCTACGCCACGGTGACGGCCCGCGAGCCGTCGAACCTCCTCGAGCTCGACCGGAATGCGCTCGTCCCCATCGCCCGCAAGAACCGGACGCTCGCCGACGCCCTGAACCGCCTCTACGAGGAGCGCGTCCTCCATTCGGCCCTCGTCCGCTCCCGGGTCTTCGGCGTCCTCTCCGAGCCGGAGCTCCGGCTCCTGGCGCGGAAGCTCGAGACGACGGCCGTGCCGGCGGGAACGCTCGTCGCCCAGGAAGGCGTCCCCGCGAAGGGAGCCTGGATCGTCAAGCGCGGCGCGTTCCGGGTCACCTTCCGCGCCGACGGCCACGAGGTCGCAGTCGCGCTCCTCCGGCCGCACGAGGTCTTCGGCGACCTCGCGGAGGGGCGTGACCTTCCTCAGGCCGAGTCGGTCACGGCGATCGCCGAGTCGGAGCTCCTCTTCCTCCCGGCGGAGGACCTCTCCACGTTCCGCACGCGGAGCGTACGGCTTTCGGAGGCCCTCGACGCTCTCCGGCTCGAGCGCGCGAAGATGTGCGTGGCGGCGTTGCGCGCCAGCCGCCGGTAGCCGGCCCGAGCGCCCGCCCGCCGGGTCGCTCCATCCGTCCTAGACTGTCTCGCGCACGACGAGGAGGTGCCCTATGGCCGGCATCAAGGGTATCGAAGGGATCGGCGACACGTACGGCGAGAAGATGAAGGCGCTCGGCATCCGCTCCAAGGCCGCCCTGCTGAAGGCCGGCGCGACGAAGAAGGGGCGCGCCGATCTCGCCGCAAAGGCGGGGATCTCCGAGAAGCTGATCCTCGAGTGGGTGAATCGCGCCGACCTCTACCGCGTGAAGGGGATCGGGACCCAGTACGCCGACCTCCTCGAGAACGCGGGCGTCGACACCGTCGTCGAGCTCGCGGGCCGCAAGGCCGAGAACCTCGTCGAGAAGATGAAGCAGGTCAACGCCGGGAGGAGGCTCGTCCGCCTCCTCCCCGCGCTCTCGAAGGTCCAGGGATGGATCGCCGAGGCGAAGAAGCTCCCCCGGGCCGTCACGTACTGACCGACCGCGCCGCGGACGAGACCGTCCGGCGAGGGAACGGCGGTCGCTGGCACCGGGGTGTCGTTCGACGCCTCCTGGCGCTCGTGCTGGTCGCCTCGCCGGCGTTCCCCGCTCGCGCCGAGGTCCGCGCCGTCCGCCTCTCTCGAGAGGGAGCCGGCTTCGCCGAGGGGCGGCTCGAAGCGGGCGTCACGGTCCGTGCCGACGGCCTTCACGCCGGACGAGGCGGCCTCTACACCTCGGCGGCGATCGCGGCTCCGATCGCCTTTTCCGCGATCGGCCCGTACTGGAAGGGGGCGCCGGACGTGGCGGTCGAGGTCGCCGTCAGCCCGGACGGTCTCGCGTGGGGACGCTGGATCCCGGTTCCCGCCGAGGAGTCCATCGCACCGCTGCGCGAGGACGGCTCGCCCAATCCCTTCGGCGGGGACCTCCTCGGCCCGCTCGTGTTCGTCTCCCCCGGCAGCCGGTGGTTCCGCTACCGCGTCCGTCTTCCGGCCCGTCGGGACGGCGAACCGTCTCTCTCTCGGATCGCCTTCCACCTGATCGATCCGGGACGGACCGCGGACGAGGACGCTTCGCAGGTCGAGGCCCACGTGGAGAGCTCGCTCGCCACGTCCGGCCCCCGCCGTGCCGTCGCCCCGGTCCCGGAAGAGCCCTCGCCGGTCGCGAGAGCGGACCGCCCGCCGATCCTCCGCCGCGCGGCCTGGGGGGCACGACCGCCGAAGTACGCATACTCGTACACCCGCGCCGGCCACGTCGGAGTCCACCACACGGCCTCGGTCGACGACTTCACCCCGACGACCCGCGCCGAGTGCGCCGCCCGGCTGCGCGCGATCCAGGCGTTCCACATGGACACGAACGGCTGGAACGACATCGGATACGCGTGGGTCGTCTGCCGGCACGGCGAGGTCTTCCAGGGGCGCGAGGACGACGACGACGCGACGGACGTGCAGGGGGCGCACGACGGATTCAACCGGGGGAGCACGGGCCTCTCGCTCCTCGGCTACTTCCATCCGCCGTACGACCAGCACCCGACCCAGGAGCAGCTCTCCTCCCTCGTCGACCTGATCGCCTGGATCTCCGGCCTCCGCGGGATCGACCCGGCCGGCCGGAGCCTCTACGAGGCCTTCGGCGCCGACGTCGACAACGTCTACGGCCACCGCGAGGTCAAGGACACGAGCTGCCCGGGCGATCACCTCTTCGCCCTGAAGGAGCTCCTGCGCGCCGCCGCGCTCGAGAAGCTCCTCATCGGGGCGCTCTGAGCGGGCCCTCCCGTCCCAGCGCTCGAACGGACGACGGGCGGCGCGGAACGGGGCGTTCCGACGTCACGTCGCTCCGGGCTCGTCGTTAGAATGCCCTCGTGATCGACGTCGCCCGGGGCTGCGTGAGCCGTCGCCCGGCGTTCGGTGAGTCCGCCGATCGCGGAACCGTCGGACGGACCCGCCGCGGATGAGCCGGACGGGCCGGATTCGTCTGGAGGCGTTCGAGGTCCTCGCTCTCGTCGCCTTCGTCTCCACGGTGGTGACCCTGCTCGCGGGCGGCCTGCGCCTGACGCCCCGGACCTTCTGGTTCATCGTCCGCGAGACGGGTCCGTTCCTGCTGCTGTTCCTCGGCATCGGCGTCGTCGCCAACGTCCTCTACCGGCTGCGTCCGGCCGGTGCCCTCCGGCCGTACCTCGAGAGCCTTCGCTCCCCCTCCTGGCTTCTCCTGACGGCCCGGATCTGGGTCGCCGGCGTGCTGCTCCTCTACGCCTACACCTGGCTGAAGGTGTCGATCCCGCTCCTGAACGAGCGTCTCTGGGACGCCGAGCTGGCGCGGCTCGACCAGACGTTCCACGCCGGCCTCTCGCCGAGCCGGTTCCTCGTCGCCCTCTTCGAGGGGACCCCGGCGCTGCGCCTCCTCGACGGCGTCTACGGCATCTGGCTGCCGATGACGATGAGCGGCGCCGGGTTCTTCGCGATGACCCTCGGTCCCCGTGCGCGCGCGCAGTTCTTCTTCAGCTACGTGATGATCTGGACGCTCGGCGTCTGGACGTACGTCGCCCTTCCCGCGCTCGGTCCCGCGCTCGCGTACCCCTGGGAGTGGACGACCGTGCACGCCGACCTGCCGCAGGCCCTCGAAACGCAGGCGCTCCTCATGGGCAACTACCAGAAG
>JAKPXO010000491.1 GCA_029567505.1 Acidobacteriota bacterium | reverse complement strand
CGGTCGAGACCTCGACCTTCCCGTCGAGCTCCGTGTTCTCCTCCTGGAACGTCCAGGGGATGAAGGCCGTGAACGACTCCTTCCCCCCGTCGAGGGCGGCGTCCTGCACGCGCCGGACGACGTCGAGGTGCGCGACCCGCTCGGCGTACGTCTCGCCGACGCCGAACATCATCGTCGCCGTCGTCGGCATCCCCAGCCGGTGCGCCTCCCGGTGGACCTCGGCCCACCTCTCGGTCGGGGCCTTCGCGAGCGCGACGATCCGCTTCCGCACGCCGTCCTCGAGGATCTCCGCCCCGCCCCCCGGCACCGACATCAGCCCCGCGTCGCGCAGCCGCGCGAGCACCTCCGCCACCGGCCGCTTCTCCCTCTTCGCGAGGAACCAGATCTCGGGCGCCGAGAAGGCGTGGCGGTGGATGCCGGGGTAGCGGTCGCGCAGGAACGACAGCAGCTCCTCGTAGAACGAGAACGGCAGGTCGGCGTGGACGCCCCCCTGCAGGAGGACGCCCGTCCCGCCGAGCGCGAGCGTCTCCTCCACCTTCGCGCCGATCTCCTCGAGCGGGAGGACGTAGGCCTCCTCGTCCCCCGCCTTCCGGTAGAAGGCGCAGAACGCGCAGCGGTAGATGCAGACGTTCGTGTAGTTGATGTTCCGGTCGACCTGGTACGTCGCGACGCTTCCCGGGTGGAGGCGCCGCCTCACCGCGGCGGCGGCGGCGCCCAGCTCGAGGAGCGGCGCCTCCTCGAGGAGGAGGACCGCCTCCGACGCCGTGAGCCGCCCGCCCGACACCGCGCGCTCGAGCAGCGCGCCGACGCGCGGCGAGCCCCCGAGGCCGGGAGACGGGGGGTTCGGGAGGAACGCGGCCGGCGCGGCGGAGGCCATCAGGAGAACGACCTCGGGACGAGCGGCACCCCCGCGAACGGCGGGAGGTCGGGGGACGGGATCAGCCCGTGGGCCGCGGCGCGCCGGTAGAACTCCGCGAGCCCGCGCTCGTCGTCGTCGTCGAGGTCGTAGTGGAGGTTCATCTCGAAGTACTCCGTCAGGAGCCTGCGGTCGAGCCCCGTCCGGGCCATCGCGGCGTCGAGGATCTCGGGCATCCGGTGGCGCGCGTAGTCCCGCGACCAGAGGAACGGCTCGGGGGAGACGTCCCGGCGGACGGCCCAGACCGCCGTCACGAGCGGGAGCCCCGTCAGCCGGTTCCACCCCTCGGCGAGGTCGAGGACGCGGTACGCCGAGACGTCCGTCGTCAGCGCCGGATCGCCGATCAGCAGCGCGGCGTCGGCGCTCGAGAGCATCCGCGGCAGGTCGGGGACGGCCCGGTGGTACTCCGGCGAGGCGCCGAAGAGGTCGGCGAGGAGGATCCGGACCATCGCGGCCGAGGAGCGCGAGCTCGTGTCGAGGGCGACGCTCCGCACGTTCTCGAACGGAACCCGCGACACGAGGAGGACGCTCCTCACCCTCTCGTACGCGGCGATGCCGACGCCACGGACGATCCGCACGCCCGGGATCCGCGCCGCCTCGATCGCCGGGATGATCCCCGCCTGCACCTCGCTCCGCGCGAGCCGCTCCGCGCAGACCGACGGCACGTCGTTGATCGGGAGGAAGCCCTCGACCGCCCCCTTCAGGAACCCCCAGGTGACCGGCCAGGCGTTGACGAAGTCGACGACGGAGACGGGAATCGCGGGCGTCATGTCCACGCCGATCTTACGATGCCGCCCCGCGGGACGGACGTGGACGGAAACGCCCGCCGATCGGACTACCCCGCCGACATCGAGCTCAGGAACTCGAGGTTCGTCTTCGACTTCTCGAGCCGCTCGAGGAGGAGCTCCATCGCCTCCACGGTCGAGAGCGGCGTGAGGACCTTGCGGAGGATCCAGATGCGGTTGAGCTCGGCCTTCTCGATGAGGAGCTCCTCCTTCCGCGTCCCCGACTTGTTGATGTCGATGGACGGGAAGACGCGGCGGTCGACGAGCCGGCGATCCAGGTGGATCTCCATGTTCCCCGTCCCCTTGAACTCCTCGAAGATGACGTCGTCCATCCGCGAGCCGGTGTCGATGAGGGCCGTCGCCATGATCGTGAGCGACCCGCCCTCCTCGACGTTGCGCGCCGCGCCGAAGAAGCGCTTCGGCTTCTGGAGCGCGTTCGC
>JAKPXO010000475.1 GCA_029567505.1 Acidobacteriota bacterium | reverse complement strand
GAGATAGGCGGCGACGCGCGCCGGAGCGCGCCGCACCGCTTCCCGCGCGTAGGCCGGCGCCAGCACTTCGCGCACCTCGAGGAGCTGCTTCACGAAGCCCTTCGGCACCTCACCGTGCTCGGCGAGGGCCGCGAGGACGTTCAGGCCCCCTTCGGTCCAGACGTCGTTCACGCGCGTCGGCAGGCCGTGCCGCACGGAGACGAAGCCGTCCCGGTCGAGCTTCTTGAGCGCCTCGCGGAGCGTCGGGCGCGTCACCCCGAGCGACGCGGCGAGCTCCCGCTCCGGAGGGAGCGACGAGCCCGGGGGGATGCGCCCCGAGAGGAACGCCGCCGCGAGCTCGCGCTCGGCGTGCGCTCCCGGGCGACGGGGCGACGGGGCGGCGGCGACCGCGGCGGCCTGCCGGCGGCCGGCGGCGGGGTGGGCGGGCTTACTGGTAAGAGGTCTGACCACCTGGAAAGTCTGGGACCGCCCGGCCCGTCCGTCAAGGGACGGCGGAGCCCGGGACGACGTCCCCCGGAGAGCTGCGGCTCGACGGGACGAGAGTCCCGGGGCGGGCCCCGCTCGCCGCGCCCCGGGGTGGCCCCCGCTCGGACGCCGGGCGAGGCCGCCTCGGCCCGAGCGGCCGGACCGGCCCCGTCCCGCCCGGCCTCCCCGTATGATTCGAAGAGCGCCCCGAACGACCCGGAAGGAGCCGCATGACGTCCCCATCGCCCCTCGTCGACCTCCTGAAGCGCAACGAGAACGCCATCCTCGCGGAGACCTTCGACGGGATGACCCGCTGCCGGCTGACGCGCTACCAGGCTGCGGGAGACGAGGAGACGCGGCGCCGCCTCTCGCGTCTCTTCGCCCTCCTCCTCGACGCGGTGACCGTGAGGGACCTGGAGCCCGTCCTGGCCTACGCCCGGGAGATCGCACGGCAGCGCTTCGGCGAGGGAGTGGGGCTGCAGGAGGTCCAGACGGCGATCAACATCCTCGAAGAAGCCGTCTGGCGGCGCGTCGTGAAGGAGGTCCCCCCCGACGGCCTCGCCGAGGCGCTCGGGCTCGTCAGCACCGTCCTCGGCGTCTGCAAGGACACGCTCGCCTCCGCGTACGTCGGCCTCGCGACGCGGCGGCATGCCGGGAGCCTCGACCTGACGGCCCTCTTCCGGGGGACGCAGAACCGCTTCTATCGCGGGACGGAGGAGTAGCGCCCCACGAGGCGCCGCTCCTCAGCGCGCGCCGCGCGGCAGGAGCGGCTCGAGGAGCGGGAGGACGTTCGCCGCGAGGAGCTTCTGCCCCTCCGCGTTCGGGTGGATGCCGTCCTCGAGGTTCTTCTCCGGCCGTCCCGCCACCCCCTCCAGGAGGAACGGGACGAGCGGGATACCCGTCTCCTTCGCGACGCGCGGGAAGAGGGCGCCGAAGCCCCGCTGGTAGTCAGGCCCGTGGCTCGTCGGGACGAGCATCCCGCAGAGGAGGACCTTCGCGCCGGCGTCTCGCGCTTTCGCGACGATCCCGCGGAGGTTCCTCTCCGTCTCCGCGAGCGGGAGGCCGCGCAGCCCGTCGTTCGCGCCGAGTGCCAGGACGAGGACGTCGGGGCGCTGCGTGAGGACCCACTCGGCACGGCGCAGGCCGCCCGCGGTCGTGTCGCCCGAGACCCCGGCGTTCACGACGCGGACCGGCCGCCCCTTCCGGGCCAGCTCCGCCGCCACGACGGCCGGGTAGGCCTGGTCGACCGGGAGGCCGAGGCCCGCCGTCAGGCTGTCGCCCAGGAAGACGACGAGCGGTGCGTCCGCCGGCACGACCCGTTCCGGCGCGGGAGCCTCTCCCGGCTCCGGCGAGCGGCCGTCGGTCGCGTCGCGCGGCGCCGCTCCGGGGTTCGTCGGGACGAGGTCGTGCGCCGCGCCGGAGCCCTCTTCCCGGCCCGCTCCGCAGGCCGAGAGGACGAGCAACGCGAGCGCCGCAAAGGCCAGGGAGAGCGAAACCGGACGCCTCACCGCGACGGAGTCTAAGGGAATGCGAGACTCCGCCCCGTGAGAACTCCCCTTCTCGAGCTTCGCGGCGTCACGAAGGAGCTTCCGTCCGGCGGGCGGACGCTCCGCATCCTCGACGCCATCGACCTCTCGATCGCCGCCGGCGAATTCGCCGCCATCCTCGGCCCCTCGGGCAGCGGGAAGTCGACCCTCCTCGGCCTCATGGCCGGGCTGGATCGGCCGACGCGCGGGGAGGTCCTCCTCGAGGGAGAGCCGATCCACGGGATGACCGAGGACCAGCTCGCGCTCCTCCGGCGGAGGAAGGTCGGCTTCGTCTTCCAGTCGTACCAGCTCCTCTCGAACCTGACGGCGCGGGAAAACGTCCTCCTCCCGCTCGAGCTGGTCGGAAACCCCGATGCCGGCGCGCGGGCGAAGGAGCTCCTCGCCGCCGTCGGGCTCGGCGAGCGCGGCCACCACTATCCCTCGCAGCTGTCGGGAGGCGAGCAGCAGAGGGTCGCGCTCGCCCGCGCGTTCGGGACGCGCCCCCCGCTCCTCCTCGCCGACGAGCCGACGGGGAACCTCGACAGCGCGACGGGCTCCTCGATCCTCGACGCCCTCGTGCGGCTCCGGAGCGAGAGCGGGACGACGCTCATCCTCGTCACCCACGATCCCGCCGTCGCCGCCCTCGCGGACCGGAGGATCCACCTCCGCGACGGGAAGGTCGAGAGGGACGAGACCTCCTCGTGAAGGCCGGGCTCTTCTCCCGCCAGCTCCTTCGCGAGAGCCGCGGGTCGCGCGGGCGCCTCGCGTTCTTCGCCGCCTGCCTCGGAACCGGCGTCGCGGCGATCGTCGCGGTCGCGGGGCTCTCCGGGGCGCTCGAGGAGACGATCCGGAGCCAGGCCCGCCCCCTCCTCGGCGCCGACCTCTCGATCGAGTCCTTCCGGCCGTTTCCCGAGTCGGTCGACCAGGCGATCGAGGCCCTCCCCGGCGTCCGGACGCGGGTCGAGGAGCTCGTCACGGTCGTCTTCGAGCCGGGGACGGCCGCGGCGAACGAGGGGGCCGCCCCGCGCAGCCTCCTCGTCGAGCTGAAGGCCGTGGAACCGCCCTACCCTCTCGTCGGCGAGCTCCGCCTCGAGCCCGACCGGCCCCTCGCCGATCTCCTCGCGCCCGACGCGATCGTCGCCCACCCGGACCTCCTCCGCCGCCTCGGCGTCGCCGTCGGGGAAGACGTCTCCCTCGGCGGCGAGCGCTTCCGCGTCGCCGGCACCATCGCGGCCGAGGCCGACCGCCTCGCCGGCTCCTTCCGCATCGGCCCGCGGGTCTTCGTCTCGCGCGAGGGGCTCGCGCGGACGAAGCTCGCCGGTTTCGGCAGCCGCGTCACCCGGCGCGTCCTCCTGAACTTCCCCGAGGGGACCGACGCCGCCGTCGCGCGGAAGATCGTCACGGGGCTGAAGGACCGACTCGAGAGCGTTCCGGGAATCCGGGTCGAGAGCTGGCTCGACGGCCAGCCGGAGCTGAGGCAA
>JAKPXO010000474.1 GCA_029567505.1 Acidobacteriota bacterium | reverse complement strand
CTCCTCGCAGAGCTCGCGCCCTATCCGGCCGCGCTCGCAGCCGTCGCGCGCCTCGCCGAGGCCCCCGCAGGGGACGCCGGCGCCGAGGAATCGGTCCGCAGCGGGCCGGAGGACCGGCTCGGCCTCGCGACGCGCGTAACGAATCTCCTGGCCGGCGCCTTCGCGAAGGACGGCCCCGCCGCCGCTCTCACCGGCTCCGAGGAGGAACCCGATGCCGCCCCGCCACCCCGATGAAGAAACTCTCGGCAATCTCTCGGTGATATGGCGGGACCGCCGGAGCCTGACGCCGGCCCCGGCTACCACGGCGACCCGGACGAACGGTGTCCGGGTCCGGGGCCGGGAAGGGCCGAAACGGGGAGGCCGTGGGCCGCGGGTGGGCCGGGGAGCCGGCGGAACCTCTCAGCCCGTGGGGCCGGAAACGAGGAAGTCCGCTTGCCTAGAGGGAGAAGGGGTGGTGCGCCCAGGAGGACTCGAACCCCCAACCTTTTGATCCGTAGTCACCCGGTACGGCCCGCGCGGGCTACCCGTGGGCTTCGGCGGAGGCCCCTCTAGGCCACCTGAGATAAGGCTCTTCTGTTGACGGGGCATATGGGGGTATGCTGTGACCGTGAGGCAAGAGACGGGCAAGATGAGGCAAGACGCTCTCCGGGATGGCAAGCCTCAGGCACGGCCTCGGCCCTGTGACGGAGACCCCCTCCGTACCCCTCTGGTAAGAGAGAGATTTTCGACATGTTCGCGAGAAGAGACGACAAAGGGTGTTCTCTCTTACGCGCACGATTTTGACGACCAAAGCGCGGAAAGGTCGGAGAGGGGCACGCCGATGCTTCTCGGGAGAGTCCGATGAGACGGTCGAAGGTGAAGCTCACGAAGCGGACGATCGACGCCCTGCCCCCGGGTCCGCCGAAAGGCGCCTGGACGGCGGACTCCGAGCTGCCCGGCTTCTTCCTCGTCTCCTACCCCGCGTCGCGCGTCTTCTTCGTCCGCTACCGGATCGGCACGCTCCGGCGCGTCGTCCGCGTCGGCCTCTTCGGGAAGCTGACGGCCGAGCAGGCGCGCGACAAGGCGAAGGAGCTCCTCGCCGCGGCCGAGCTCGGGCAGGACCCCGCCGAGGACCGCCGGAAGGCCCGGGAGATGCCGACCTTCGGCGCCTGGGTGAAGACGTACCTCGAGCGGGTGCGCCTCACGAAGAAGGCCCCGAAGGTCGACGAGCGCTACCTCGGGATGGCGCTCGACTCCTGGCGGGCTCGGCCGTTGAACGCGATCGAGCCCGAGGACGTCGCGGAGCTGCGACAGACGCTGAAGGGGACGCCGACGCAGGCGAACCGATGGCTTGCCTCGGTCCGGTCGTGCTTCTCGGCCGCGATCCGCGCGAGGCACATCAAGGTGAATCCGGCCTTCGGCCTCGAGCCCTTCGCCGAAGCGCCGCCCCGGGCCCGCGTCCTGTCGAAGGACGAGCTCGAGGCGCTCCTTCGCGCCGTGGATCTCGAGGAGGACGTCCACGCGCGCGCCGCGCTGAAGATCCTCGTCGAGACGGGCGCCCGTCTCTCGGAGGTCCTGACGGCGAAGTGGGCCGACTTCGACCTCGAGGCGGAGACCTGGCGGATCCCGTCCCCGAAGGCCGGTAAGCCCCAGGTGATCCCGATCGCGAAGACGACCGCCGCCCTCCTCCGGAAGCTCCCGCGCGTCGGCCCCTACGTCATCTTCGGCCGGACGAGCGGGAAGCCGCGGCGCGACCTGAAGGGGCCCTGGTCCCGCGCCCTCGAGCGCGCCGGCCTGACGGAGGCAGGTATCCACGTTCACGACGTCCGGCGGACCTTCGGCTTGCACGTCGCGAAGGAGGCCGGCCTTCACGTTGCGTCGAAGCTCCTCCGGCACGGCGATGTCCGGATCACGGAGAAGGTCTACGCACCCCTCGGGATCGACGACCTCCGGGCCGCCCTCGAGAAGCGGGCGCCCGTCCTCACGTTCAAGGCGAAGAAGACCCAGCGGAAGGCCGGCTGAGGCCGGCAGAAGGAGGGCACCATGCCCCGAACGAAGAAGAGCCCGACGCCGTCGACCGCGAAGAAGACCGGCGCCGAGCTCCGAGCAGCACACCCCGAAGGGCGGCCGCGTCGAGTCTACCCCCCGGGGGCGACGTCGAAGACCGCCAAGACCGCCACGACCGCCAAGACCGCCGGGAAATCTGCCCTGGGAAAGTTGGCGGCCTTCGGCGGAGATCGTCCCCTCGAGGAGCGCGTCGCGGCGATCGAGAGAGCGTTGATGACGCTCGCCGTTCACCTCCCGGCCGCGCTGTTCGACGTCGCGGAACACGCTGACGGGACGACGAAACGGCACCTCGGCCAGCTTGAGGACCTCCTCCACGTCGCCGGCACGCTCGCCCGGCTGCGGGTCCCCGAGGAAGCGTATGACGACGCCTTCGAGGAGTGGGAGGCCCTGCCGCGCGCCCCGAAGGACCGCAAGGCGGAGGCGAATCGCCGGCTCGGCGACCGACTCATCGCGCTCGGGATCGCCACCCCCGAGGGGCTCGGGCGCCGGGCGGACGAGGTGCGCTCGTGAAGCGCGCGGCGAAGGAGACCGTCTCGGTTCCCGTCGTCGCGATCGACGCCGACGCCGCAACATCGCCAAAGGTCCGCGAGGCCGGCTCCGCCCTCGCGTGGCTCTGCCAGGACGGACGGGACGAGGCCGTGACTCTGCTCGCGATGGACGCCACGAAGGCACTCACGGACGAGGTCCATGCGGCCCTCGGCCAGCCCGACGGCGAGGCGGCCTCGGTCCTGACCGACATCGCCGTCTGGCACGTCGTCTCCGGCCTCACGGCGGACGCGGTCCTCAACTTCGCCCGATCTCACCCCGAGCTCGTCATCGAGGCGAAGCGGAGCGTCGAGGCTCGCCGGAAGGTGAGGCCGGGCCGGTGAGCGCCCTCATCCTCCGTCGCCTCCCCTCCGGCCGATGGGCGCTCCTCGCGGTCCCCGACCCGCAGCGCGTCGCGACGAAGCGGCGTGACGCCCGGGGCCCGGCCGCGCGGGTCACCCGCGAGGACCTCGCTACGTCCGGCCGCTTGCCGCTCCTGACCCCTCTTCCGGCCGTCGGAGGCCGCTCCTGACGTTCTACGATGTCCTCGGCGGGATAGGCCCGGCTGATCCCCGGGCCGACAAGCGCAGCGCCTCGCGCTTCCCGCTGGGGGCCTTCCCTCGAGGCGCGCGGAGGCGCGATGAAGAGGACGATCTTCCTAGACGGGCGAACGCTCGAGGTCGACGACGAGACCGAGGAAGTCCGCCTCGGTCCGATGTCGGACGCCGAGAGAGAATCCCTTCTCGCGCTGGCCGAGGAGCTGCGACGGCGGAGGAACATCGACGCGGAGGCCTGGCTCCGGATGTTCTTCGTCGACCCGCCGCAGAAGTCGAAGGGCCGTCACGCGGCGCCGCCGGACGAGGAGGCACGCGATGAGCGCCTCCTCTCGGCGTACCGGAGCGCGCTCGGTCTCTTGCAGCGGATCGACCGTGGAACGCCGCCAGAGGCGACGACAGTCCGCGAGATTCTTGAGGCCGCGCGGCTCGTCTACCCGCCGAGTCCTCCGGACGACGGCGAGCCCAAGCACGACGGCGAACCCAAGGAAGCGCCGGTCACGCTCCGTCTCGAGGGCGACGGCTTCGCTCCGTACCTCGAGGCCGTCGCGGCCTATCGAGAGGGCCTCCGCGGCGGCGACGCCCTCGACGTCCGCGCCGCGATGCTTGCCTTCGGAATGGAGGACGACGCCGAGGCGACTGCCGCGCTCCGCGCGCTTCAGGCCCGCGTCCGTCGGCGGAGGACCTCCCGGACGACGGAATAGGCCCGCGTTCTGTCGCGGGACTCCTCGCGTCCTCGGGCTCATCGTTTCTTGCGATGAGCGCAACCGCACTTCTCACGACCTCCGAAGCGGCGAAGGTCCTCGGTATCCGAGCTCAGACACTGCGCACCTGGCGACTCTCCGGGAGGGGGCCGGCCTACGTCCGGCTCGGATCCGGGAAGTTCGCCCGCGCTTGCTACACGCGCGAGGAGCTCGAGCGCTGGATCGCCGCCCGCACGTTCACGAGCACCGCCCACGAAACCACGTCGAAGGCCGCCGGGAACGCGGCCTGAAAGGAGAACGTCCGCCGTGAGAGCTGAAGACGAAGCGAGCGCCTCGGGTCTGGTCCACCCTCGGCGCTCAACGCGAATCTCAAGCCGCTACGCCGTCGATTCTACGCCCGCCGATCGTACCCCGCGCGCCGTCCCCGTGGCGGCGTTGCGGAACTACGCCTCGGCCCTTCGCGTCGCCGCCCGCCGCCGCCCCTCCGTCCGGAGGAACGTCGCGTGACGGGCGACCTCGCGCCTGACCGAGCGTTCGGCGAGCTGGACGCGGCCCTCGAAGAGGCGATCTCCCGCGCGCGCGACATTCCGGCCTCTGGGCTCGCGGCGATCCGCACCGCCCACTCCGAAGCCCGCGAAGAGGCGCGGCGCTTCCTCGCGCGCCTCTGGGTTCGTGCCGTCCGCGGCCCGGTCACTGAGCCCCACCTGGCGACCGGATGGGACTCTGGCCTTCGCGTGGCGGTCGCTGAAGCGCTCGCCGCTCGGCTGCTCGCCCTCGGCGTCGATCCCGACCTCGTCGCGCTTCTTCTCTCTGGATGGGCCGCGACGTATACAGAGCCGCCCCTCGAGGACGACGTCCTCCTCGCGATCGTGAGAAGGCTCGCTCCTCTCGCGGAGGCTGCGTGAGCGGGATCTTCAGCCGCCTCCCCGAGGTTCGCCCCGCCCGTCTTCGTGGCGTCTCGGAGGCGGCCGAGGGGAGCGTCGTCACCCACGAGTGGCTCGACGTCCCCGCCGACCCGTACCCGCCCGCCCTCGGCGATGCGGCCTTCTACGGGCTCGCCGGGCGCTTCGTCGCTCTGCACGCGCCCCACACCGAGGCCGACCCCGTCGCCCTCCTGACGCAGTTCCTCGTCGCCTTCGGGAACGCCGTGGGGCGCGAGGCGTACTACCGCGTCGGCCCCGTCGCCCACCGGCCCGTCGAGTCCGTCGGACTCGTCGGCGAATCCTCCGTCGGCCGGAAGGGGACGAGCTTCGCCGAGGTCCGCTTCCTCTTCGATCTCGCCCGCGACCCCTGGGCCGACGAGCGGATCGTCTCCGGCCTCTCTTCGGGCGAAGGCCTCCTCTGGGAGGTCCGCGACGCGAGCGAGAAGCCGGCGGACGGGAAGCGAAAGAGGGGCGAGCCGAAGGTCGATCCGGGCGTCGCCGACAAGCGCCTCCTCGTCGTCGAGAGCGAGCTCGGCCGCGCGCTGAAGACGATGCAGCGCGACGGCAACTCCCTCAGCGGGACGTTGCGGGAGCTCTGGGACTGCCCGGCGAAGATCCGGACCCTCACGAAGCACGCGCCGTGCAAGGTCTCCGGGCCGCACGTCTCGCTCATCGGGCACGTCACGAAGCCGGAGCTTCTCCGCCTCCTCGACGAGATCGACGCGATGAACGGCCTGGGGAATCGGTTCCTCTGGGTCATGGTCCGCCGCGCGCGCCTCCTCCCGGACGGCGGCAGCCTCTCGGCCGAGGATCGACAGCCGCTCGCCGACGAGCTCGCCGAGGCGCTCCAGAGGGCCCGCTGCGTCCGCGGGATGACCCGCAACGCCGAGGCGGCCGAGCTCTGGGCGGTGGTCTACGGCGACCTGACAGGCGACCGCCAGGGCCTCCTGGGAGCCGTCACACGCAGGGCCGAGGCGCACGTCCTCCGGCTCTCGATGCTCTACGCCCTCCTCGACGGCGTCGCCGTCATCGGGAAGAAGCACCTCCTCGCCGCGCTCGCCGTCTGGGACTACGCCGAGGCGTCGGCGCGCTGCATCTTCGGCTCGTCCCTCGGCGACCCCGAGGCCGACGAGATCCTCCGCGCCCTGACGGCGGCACCGGAAGGCCTCACCCGTTCGGCGATTCGCGACATCTTCAACCGGAACGTGAGCGCGGCCCGGATCACCCGGGCGCTCACCGCCCTCGCCCGCGCCGGCCTCGCCTGCGGCCGGAAGGAAACGACCGGCGGACGGCCAACCGAGCGCTGGTTCGCAGGGAAGCGGGAGGGCCGGCCGTGAGAGAAAGAATCACACGGTCACGCCTGTCTCTGCTGAATTCCGGCGCGGCGCGGACCTCGGCCGGCTCGAACCTCTTGCCCTTACCTTGCCTCAGCCGTTCGGTTTCGAGCCCGATCCCCCGTCCGGCCCGGAGGCGGACGTGAGCGCGCTCGCCGCCGACATCGTCCTCTACTCCCGACTCCGCAATGCCGGCCTCCCCGTCGGTCCGGGGCGCCTCGAGGGGCTCGTCGCCATCCGCCGGGCCCGTCGCCATGGAGAGGGCGACGCGGCCCTTCTCGCCGCCCTGGCGGCCATCCCCGACGCCGCGTCTCCCCATGTCGCCGCGGCTCCCGATGGCGCCACCTGCCCCGACTGCCGCGGCCTCGCGTGGCGCTACGGCCGGGACGGGAGGCGCGTGTGCGGCAACTGCGGATTCATCCCCCGAAGGAGGTCCCTGTGAAGTCGTCCCCCGTCATCGCGGCGACCGTCTCGCGCCGCGTCCCGTCCCGCCCTCCGCGCAGGCCGAGGACGCCGCCCGCCGTCGACCCGATGGAGTCCCTGAAGCTCAACCTCCGCCGCGCCGTCGGGCGCGCCTTTCTCGAGGGGCTCGCCGAGGTCCGGCGGCGCGAGGGCTGGTAGTGCCGAAGCCCTGCTCCCTCTGCACATCCCCGCGCCGGGACGAGATCGACGCCGCCCTCGTCGCGGGTCGGGACTCGTTACGGAACATCGCGGAACGTTTCGGAACGAGCGCCCCGACGCTGCTTCGGCACCGGGGGCACGTTCCGGAACGACTCGCCCTCGCCCGGCGAGACGCCGAGGTGCGGTCAGCCGAGACGCTCGCCGAGAAGCTCTCGCGCCTCGAGGACGACCTCCGGCGCCTATTGGCGAAAGCGGAGGGCGAGGGCGACTTCCGGGCCGCCATCGCCGCCGTGAAGACGGCTCTCGACCTCGCCGGCCTCGCGCACAAGGTCTCCGAGGAGCGCGTCGACAGCCTCGGGGCGTTCCTCAAGACGCGCGAATGGGAGGAGATCGTTGACGCGATGGTGGAGGCGCTCCAGCCCTTCCCGGGCGCTCTCGAGGCCGTCGCCAGCGCCTGCGAACAGCTCGACGGAAAGAACAATCCGAAGCCCCGATCCGCAACCGCGAGCCCCGCCCGCACCTGAAGAAAGGAAGCCTCATGGCCGAACCCCGAACGACCCTCACCCCCGCTCGACGAGCGATCGTCGAGCAGTTCGCCGCGCTCTCCGCTGACGAACAGAGCGCCCTCCGAGCCCTCGCGCACGGCGCGAGGCTGGACATCTGGGACTACCTCGAACGGAGGGGCTGGGGCGCCGGGCACACCTTCTCGGCCGCCCCGGGCGCCTCGGGTTCGTCCTGTTCGCCGCAGCGCTTCGCCTACGGCGTCCCCGAGATCCGCTCGGCCGACGACCTGAAGCGGATCGCCGACGACTACGCGGCGAAGGAGAACGCGAAGAACAAGCGCGGCGACGGTCCGCGCGCCGTCCCGATCAAGAGCCCGGACGACCT
>JAKPXO010000471.1 GCA_029567505.1 Acidobacteriota bacterium | reverse complement strand
CCCGGCTCGCGTCGGCCACGTGGACGACGGGCTGCGGGGAGGCCGGGGCGATCTTCACAGCGGTGTGGGCGGGGCTCGTCGTCGCGCCTCCGATGAGGATCGGGACGCCGATTCCCTCGCGAGAAAGCTCGCGAACGGTGTGGACCATCTCGTCGAGCGACGGCGTGATGAGGCCCGAGAGGCCGACGAGGTCCGCGCTGATCTCGCGCGCGGCCTTCGCGACCCGGTCGGCCGCGACCATGACGCCGAGGTCGTGCACCTCGTAGCCGTTGCACGCGAGGACGACGCCGACGATGTTCTTCCCGATGTCGTGGACGTCCCCCTTCACGGTCGCCAGGAGCACTTTCCCGGCGGCCTTCACGGTGCCGGCCGCCTTCTGCGCCTCGAGGTGCGGCGTCAGGACGGCGACCGACTTCTTCATGACGCGGGCGCTCTTGACGACCTGAGGGAGGAACATCTTCCCGGAGCCGAAGAGGTCGCCGACGACGTTCATCCCGGCCATGAGCGGTCCCTCGATGACGGCGAGCGGCGCGCCGAGCTTCCCGAGCGCCTCGAGCGTGTCGGCCTCGACATGGTCGGCGACTCCCTTCACCAGGGCGTGGGAGAGTCGCTCCTCGACGGGGAGCGCCCGCCAGGCTTCCGCGTGCGCCGCAGCGGCGTGGTCCGCCCCGGCGTCCCGCGCCTTCAGCGTCTCGGCGTACGCGACGAGCCGCTCCGTCGCGTCGGGGCGGCGGTTGAGGAGGACGTCCTCGACCATCTCGAGGAGCTCCTTCGGGACCTCCTCGTAGACGGCGAGCTGGCCGGCGTTGACGATCCCCATGTCCATTCCGGCCGCGATCGCGTGGTAGAGGAACGCCGCGTGCATCGCCTCGCGTACGGGCCCGTTTCCGCGGAACGCGAAGGAGACGTTCGAGACGCCGCCGGAGACCTTCGCGAAGGGGAGCTCGGCCTTGATCCGCCGCGCCGCCTCGAAGAAGGCGAGGGCGTAGCCGGCGTGCTCCTCGATGCCGGTCCCGACGGTCAGGACGTTCGGGTCGAAGATGAGGTCCTCGGGCGGGAAGCCCTCCTCCTCGACGAGGATCCGGTAGGCCCGGCGGCAGACCTCCACCTTCCGGTCGGCGGTGTCGGCCTGGCCCGCCTCGTCGAACGCCATGACGACGGCGGCGGCGCCGTGCAGGCGCACCGTCCGGGCGCGCTCGCGGAAGACGGCCTCGCCGTCCTTCAGGCTGATCGAGTTGACGATCGACTTCCCCTGAAGGGACTGGAGGCCCGCCTCGATGACCTCCCAGCGGGAGCTGTCGATCATGACGGGGAGCTTCGCGATGTCGGGGTCGGCCGAGAGGAGGTTCAGGAACCGCTTCATCGCCGCGACCGAGTCGAGCATCCCCTCGTCCATGCAGACGTCGAGGACGTTCGCGCCCCCCTCCACCTGCTGCCGCGCGACGCCGAGCGCCCCGTCGTAGTCGCCCGCGGCGACGAGCTTCGCGAACTTCGGCGAGCCGGTGACGTTCGTCCGCTCGCCGACGACGATGAAGTTAGAGTCGGGTCGGATCGTGAGCGGCTCGAGGCCGGAGAGGCGCGTGAGCCGCTCGATCGCGGGGACGGGGCGCGGCGGAAGACCCTTCACCGCCTCGGCGATCGCGCGGATGTGCCCGGGGTTCGTCCCGCAGCAGCCGCCGACGACGTTCACCCAGCCTGCCTCGGCAAATGCGCGGAGGTCCGCCGCCATCGACTCGGGCGTCTCGTCGAAGCCGCCGAACGCGTTCGGGAGGCCCGCGTTCGGGTAGGCCGAGACGAAGACCGGGGCGATGCGCGAGAGCTCCTCGATGTACGGGCGCATCTCCTTCGGGCCGAGGGCGCAGTTGATGCCGACCGAGAGGAGCGGGGCGTGGGAGACGCTGTTCCAGAACGCTTCGATCAGCTGGCCCGAGAGGGTCCGGCCGCTCCGGTCGGTGATCGTCACCGAGAGCATGAGCGGGACCGCCTCGCCCCGCTCGGCGAAGACCTCCTCGACGGCGACGAGGGCGGCCTTGGCGACGAGCGTGTCGAAGACGGTCTCGACGAGGAGGAGGTCGACCCCGCCGTCGAGGAGGCCGCGGACCTGGTCGGCGTAGGCCGTGACGAAGTCCGAGAAGACGTTCGTCCGCTTTCCCGGGTCGTTCACGTCGACGGCGAGGGAGAGGGTCCGGTTCGTCGGGCCGATGGAGCCGGCGACCCAGGCGTTCCGGCCCGGGTTCGCCGCCTCGAAAGCGCGGACGGCCTCGCGGGCGACGCGGGCCGCGGCCGCGTTCAGCTCGCGCGCGTGCGCCTCGAGGCCGTAGTCGGCGAGGGAAATCGCCTGCGCGTTGAACGTGCAGGTCTCGATGACGTCCGCACCGGCGTCGAGGTAGGCGCGGTGGATCTCGCCGATCACTTCGGGGCGGGTCAGCGGCAGGACGTCGGCGCACCCCTTCAGCTCTCTCGTGTGGTCCGCGAAGCGCGCGCCGCGGTACGCGGTCTCGTCGAGGCGGTAGGGCTGGATCATCGTCCCCATCCCGCCGTCGAGGACGACGATGCGCCGGGCGAGCGTCTCGGCGAGCGCGGGCGGTGGGGGAGCGGCGGTCCTCAATTCGCGCCTCCAGCCGCGTCCCTCGCGGCGGCGGCGGGGCGGGCTTCGGCGTCGCGCCCCGGTACCGTCTCGAGGACTCTCCTCACGACCTCGTAGCGGGCCATCGGCATCAGATGAATGCCGCGCGCCCGCTCGGAGATCGCCTTCGCGAGCTCGATGCCGATCGCGAGCCCTTCCTCGGCCTCGAACTCGGGTCCCTTCTCGGCGGCCTGACGCATCCGGGTGAGGATCGCCTCGGGGACGACCATCCCGGGGACCTCGTTCGCGAAGTAGAGCGCCTGCTTGAGGCTCTTCGGCGGGATGAGGCCGACGAGGACCGGGATCGCCCGCGCCTCGGGCCTCGCGAAGAAGCGGTCGAGCGCCGCGACGTCGTAGACGGGCTGCGTCTGCGCGAACGTCGCCCCCGCCTCGATCTTCGCGTTCAGCTTGGAGATCTCGACGTCGAGGTCGTGAGCCGCCGGGTTCGCGGCGCAGGCGATGGCGAACGCCGTCGAGGTCCCGATCGGCGCGCCCGCGAGGTCGACGCCGCCGTTCAGCCCCTTCACGATCCGGAGGAGGCCGAGCGTGTCGACCTCGCCGACGTGCCGGCCCTGCGGGTAGTCGCCGATCTTGAGCGGGTCGCCGCCGACGACGAGGAGCGCCTTGATGCCGAGGCCGGCCGCGCCCAGGAGGTCCGACTGGATGCCGAGGACGTTCCGGTCGCGCGGGGAGAAATGGAAGACGGTGTCGACGCCCGTCTCGTGCCGGATCATGTGCGCGACGGCGATCGAGGACATGCGGAGGCGCGCCATCGGGTTGTCCGTGACGTTCACGGCGTCGACGCCGTAGCTCCGGAGAAGCTGGGCGCCCTCGAGGGCGACGGAGCAGTCGGTCCCCTTCGGCGGCTCGATCTCGACCGTGACGACGAGGGCCTTCGGGTCGGCCAGCTTCCGCTTCAGGACGGACGTTTCGAGCGCCTCGGGCTCGGCGGCGGCGGGCGCGGTGACGAAGGCCCGGGCGACCCGCTCCACGGCGGCGCGCCTCTTCCCGGAGACCTCCTTCGACATCGCGGCGACGTGGGCCGGCGTCGTGCCGCAGCAGCCGCCGACGATCGCGGCCCCCGCCTTGACGAAATCGCGGGCCACCTCGCGGAAGTAGTCGGGGGTGGCGGGGTAGACCGTCCGTCCCGAGACGTTCCACGGGTAGCCGGCGTTCGGCATCGCCGAGACCGGGAGAGAGGTCTGCGAGACGACCTTCTGGAAGACCTCGAGCGTCTCCTGCGGCCCGATCGTGCAGTTGAGGCCCAGGATGTCGGCCCCGGCCTCCTCGAGCCGGGCGAACGCTCCCGCGACCTCGGTGCCGAACGTCGTCTTGCCGTCCGAGAGGAACGTCATCGAGGCGAGGATCGGGATCTCCTTCGAGAGGTCGCGCGCAGCCCGGATCGCCTCGATCGCCTCGAGAGTGGAGGAGAACGTCTCGAGGAGGAGGAGGTCGACCTTCTCCTCGAGGAGGATCCGGATCTGCTCGGAGAAGAGCTCGCGGACCATCGCCTTCGTGAGCGGACCGTAGGGCTTCACGAGCTGGCCGAGCGGGCCGACGTCGCCGGCCACGAGGACGTACTCACCGGCCGCGGCCTCGTGCGCGAGGCGGACGGCGGTGCGGTTGATCTTCTCGAGGGAGTCGGCCCAGTCGAACTTCGCGAGCTTGACCCGGTTCGCGTCCCAGGTGTTCGTCTTCAGGATCTGGGTCCCCGCCTCGACGTAGTCGTCGTAGACCTCCCGGACGAGGCCGGTCTGGGCGATCGAGAGGGGGGAGCGCGGGCTCTCGGGCGCGGCCCCGCGCGAGACGAGGAGCGTCCCCATCGCCCCGTCGGCGAGGAGGACTTCGGTCTTCAGGCGCTCGCGGATGTCGTGCTTCATGAAAAAACCCCTTCGAGGACGAAGGGGCGTTTCGCTGGGGATCGCTTCCGTTCGGCCTCGATTTCATCTCTCTCCGGCCGTGCCGGAGCGGGAATTGGCACCTGTCGCCCTCCCCCCCTTCCGGGGGCGAGGAGCCGGTTGCCGCGGCATCGCAGGGCCCGTCCCTCCGCCGCTCGTGATGAAACCCGGACTCAACGGAGCTTAGTCACGAACGACGTTTCGGACAAGGGTGGGGGGGGGCGGGGGGGGCGCGCGAAGCTCAGACCCCCCCGGGAGCGAGCCGGGCGGAGCCTACGGGAGCCGGCTTCCGGCCGTCAAGGCGTCCGGGCTCTCGCGCACCGCTCCAGCCGGGCTCCGGCCGGACGCGAGGCCGGCCCGAGATCGGGCTCGGACTCGACCCCGGGCTGGTTTAGACTCGCCTTCCGTGAGAGTTCTCGTCGTCGGCTCGGGGGGTCGCGAGCACGCCCTCGTCTGGAAGCTCGCCCAGTCACCGCAGGTCACGGAGATCTTCTGCGCCCCCGGGAACCCCGGGATCGCGCAGATCGCCACCTGCCTTCCGATCGGCGTCACCGACATCGTCGAGCTCGCCGACTTCGCCGAGAAGATGAAGGTGGACCTGACGGTCGTCGGCCCGGAGCTCCCGCTCACGCTCGGCCTCGTCGACGAGCTGGCGAAACGTCGGCTCCTCGCGTTCGGCCCGAACAAGCTCGCGGCCGAGCTGGAAGGGTCGAAGGTCTTCTCGAAGTCCTTCATGCGGAAGTACGAGATCCCGACGGCCGAGGCGGAGGTGTGCACGACCCGCGCCGAGGCCGAGAAGGCCGTGAAGGCGTTCGGCCTTCCGTGCGTCTTCAAGGCCGACGGCCTCGCCGCCGGCAAGGGGGTCGTCATCGCCCGGGACGAGGCCGAGAAGGAGAAGGCGCTCAAGCTCTTCTTCGGCGAACGGGTCTTCGGCAGCGCCGGCGACCGCGTCCTCGTGGAACGGTTCGTCACCGGCGACGAGGTGAGCTGCATGGTCCTTTGCGACGGGGAACGGGCGATCCCGCTCGCGACCGCGAAGGACTACAAGCGGGTCTTCGACGGCGACCGCGGGCCGAACACGGGCGGCATGGGCGGGCACAGCCCGTCCGTCTTCGTCGACGCGACGACCGCGCGCGAGATCCTGACCGACATCGTCCACCCGACGCTCCGGGGCATGGCCGAGGAGGGACGCCCGTTCCGCGGCGTCCTCTACGTCGGCCTGATTCTCGAGAACGGGATGAAGCCGTACGTCCTCGAGTACAACGTGAGGTTCGGCGACCCCGAGACGCAGTGCGTCCTCGTGAGGCTCGAGGACGACCTCCTCCCGTACCTCCTCGGGTCGGCCCGCGGAAGGTTCGACGAGAACGCCAAGCCGGTCTGGAAGAAGGAGGCGGGGGCCGCCGTCGTCCTGGCCGCGGAGGGCTATCCCGGTCCGTTCGAGCGGGGGAAGCCGATCGAGGGAATCGAGGACGCCATGGCCGAAGAGGGGGTCTTCGTCTTCCACGCCGGGACGGCGAAGTCGCCCGACGGGAAGCTCGTCACGGCCGGAGGGCGAGTCCTCGTCGTGACCGCGCGGGCGCGCGGGCTCTCGGAGGCGCTCACCCGGGCCGTCCACGGCGCCGAGCAGGTCCAGTTCGAGGGGAAGCACTTCCGCCGCGACATGGGCTCGAAGGCGATGGAGATCCTCCGCGAGCGGACCGGCTCCGGCCTGAGCTGAAGTGGATAGGGGGAACCCGCCGGGCGGGTTCCCCCTCCTCCCTGCGGTCGGACCCCCTCCTCAAGGGGCGAGATGTGCGCCGGGCGGGTTCCCCCGGACCCCCTCCTCCGGGGGGCGGGCTCCTCTTCGCCGGTTCTGCGACGGGGTATAAAGTCTGGCCATGAACACGGCTCTCGCGGCAACGGTCGTTCTCTTCCAGCTCGTGTCCGCCCACGGCGTGCCGGCGCCGGCGCAATCGGCCGGAGGCCTCTCCTGGAGCGCGCCGAAGGGGTGGAGCGCTGCCCCGACCGCCTCCTCGATGCGCGTCGTGACCTACCGGATCGCGCCCGCGGCCGGCGACGCGGAGGGGGCGGAGGTCGCGGTCTTCTTCTTCGGCCCGGGGCAGGGGGGCGGCACGCAGGCGAACGTCGACCGCTGGGTCCGCCAGTTCACGCCCGAGAAGGGGAGCGCCGCCCCGGGGAAGCCGGTCGCGCTGAAGGGCGCGGCCGTGCCGGTGACGATCGTGACGGCGGAAGGGACCTATGCCTCCGGCATGCCGGGCGGCGCGCTGACGCCGAAGCCGGGCTGGGCCCTTCGCGGCGGCATCGCCGAGGGGCCGCAGGGGCCGGTCTTCTTCAAGATGGTCGGGCCGAAGAAGACGGTCCTGGCCGCGACGCCCTCCTTCGACTCCTTCCTGAAGGCGCTGAAGAAGGGCTGAGCGCCTCTCAGGCCGCGCCGTAGGAGGCCGAGAAGGGGTCCTCTCCGGGCCGCTTGCGCACCCCGTGGTCGGGGTTCGCGGCGAGGTGCTCGAGGACCTTCCATGCGGTCTCGGCCCCGACACCGGCCTTCGTCGCCCAGGTCTCGGCGGTCCGGTACGAGCCGAGATCGGCCCGGAGCGCCGCGAGGAGTGCCCGCTGCGCTTCGAGAACGGCCGCGGCGGCCTTCTTCCCCGCCTCGACACCCGGCTGGTGGTAGGCGTTGATCCCGACGAGGAAGGCATAGAGGCCGACCGTCCGCTCGAAGAGCGCGACGAGCGCTCCGAGCGAGCGCGCCGAGACGTCGTCGACCGTGATCGTCACCGAGCCGCGCCCCTTCTCGGTCAGCGCCTCGCGCGTCCCGAGCAGGAAGCCGTGGAGGTAGTCGCCCGAGGTGACGTCCTCCTCGACGGCCAGCGACGGGAGGCCGTCTCTCCGGTCCTTCAGGACCTCGATGAAGGTCGCGAAGAAGTTCGGGACCCCCTCGCGGAGCTGCTGGACGAAGGCGTGCTGGTCGGTCGACCCCTTGTTCCCGTAGACGGCGATTCCCTGGTGGACCGTGTTCCCCGCGAGGTCCTTCTCCTTCCCGAGCGACTCCATCACGAGCTGCTGGAGGTAGCGCGACAGGAGGAGGAGCCGGTCCTTGTACGGGAGGACGACCATGTCCTTCAGGCCGCGGCCTCCCGTCTCGCGGTACCAGGCGAGGGCCAGGAGCGCGGCCGGGTTCGTCCCGGCGTCGGGGATCCGGGTCGCCGCGTCGCAGGCGCGTGCCCCCTCGAGCAGGCCGTCGACATCGAAGCCCTGGAGCGCGGCCGGGAGGAGGCCGACGGCCGAGAGCTGCGAGGTCCGTCCGCCGACCCAGTCCCACATCGGGAAACGCTCGAGCCACCGCTGCCGCCGGGCGAGCTTGTCGAGGTCGCTCCCGTCCTGCGTGACGGCGACGGCGTGCCGGCCGAAGTCGAGCCCCTTCGCGGTGTAGACGGCCTGCGCGACGAGCATCCCGTTGCGCGTCTCCTTCGTTCCGCCCGACTTGGAGACGACGACGACGAGCGTCCGCGCGATCCCGCCGGTCGCGGCGATCCGGTCGAGCTCGCGGGCCATTCCGTCGGGGTCGGTGTTGTCGAAGAAGAACGGGCGGAGGGGGTCCGAGGCGCCACCAAGCGCGTCGGCGACGAGCTGCGGCCCGAGGGCCGACCCGCCGATCCCGACGAGAAGGACGTTCTGGAACCTGCCGCCCGACTCGGGAGCGATCTTCCCGGAGTGGACGTCGGCGGCGAAAGCCTTCACCTTCGCGACCGTCTCCTCGATCGCCCGCCTCACGTCCGGTCCCGGGGCGAGCTCGGGTGCCCGGAGCCAGTAGTGCCCGACCCGGCGCCCCTCGTCGGGGTTCGCGACGGCCCCCGACTCGAGCGCCGCCATCGCCGAGAACGCGGACGGGAAGGCCTCGAGCAGGAGGGGGTCGCTCGTTCGCGCGTGCGTGGCGAGGCAGGTCCGCGAGACGTCCACGAGGAGCGGGACGGCGGGAACGCAGGCGGAGAGGCTCCGGAGACGGGAGAGCGATTCGGACAAGCTTCACCTCGGGTCGATCGGGATGCGATCCCCGTAGACTAACCGCAAAGGAGCGTCCCATGTCCGACAGCCGGCAGCTCGTCCTCGGAATCGACGTGGGCGGAACGAAGATCCTCGCGGGGGCCGTCGACGAGGGGGGGCGCGTCCTCGGCCGGGGAAAGGTGAAGAGCCCGTTTCGGGGCGGACCTGAGGAGATGACGGGCGCGCTCGTCGCCGCGGCCGACGCGGCGCTCGCGGAGGCGGGCGCGCGGCGGGAGGACGTCGCGGCCCTCGGTCTCGGCCTGCCGGGTCCGCTCGATGCCGAGCGGACGACGCTCCTTCGCGCGATGAACCTCGGCGTGGAGAGGTGGCCGGTCGCCGCCGCGCTCGAGCCGCACTTCCCCGGGGTCCCGAAGCGGCTCGAGAACGACGTGCGGGCCGCGGCCCTCGGCGAGGCGCGTTACGGCGCAGCGAAGGGGGAGCGGCTCGTCGTGGCGATCTGGGTCGGGACGGGAATCGGCGGCGCCGTCCTCCTGGACGGCGACCTTTGGCTCGGGCGCAACCGCAACGCCGGCGAGATCGGGCAGAGCTTCATCGACCTGAAGAAGGCCGGGAGCTTCGACGGGACGCTCGAGGGGATCGGGGCGAAGGTCGGGATGACGGCCTTCCTTCGCCGGCGGATCGAGCGCGGGGAGAAGACCGTCGTGGCGCGCGCGGTCCTCGAGAAGGACGGCCGCCTCAAGGGCTCGGAGGTGAGGAAGGCGCTCGCCGCGGGGGACTCTCTCGTCGAGAGGGCGATCGCCCGGTCCGCGCGCGCCGTCGGCGTGACGATCTCGACTCTCTGGAACGTCTTCTCGCCCGACCTCTTCGTCCTCGGCGGCGGGATCGCGGAGGACGTCGGCGAGCCGTACGTCGAACAGGTCCGGGCGGCCGTGGGCCGTTACGCCTTCTTCACCGATCTCGCCGACGTCCGCGTCGTCCGCTCGGCGCTTGGGGACGACGCCGGCATTCTCGGCGCCGCGGTCCTCGCGCGCGAGGGGCACGGGGAGCGGGCCTGAAGGCCGCGGCGCGGCGGCCTCCGGCACCGGTTTGACCGGACGCGTCCGGATCGTGACAATCAAAGGTTCGTGAGCTGTGCCACCTGCTCCATCGGGACCCTCGTGAACCCCGGCGGCAACTACGTCGGGGCCCGCCTCGCCGACGCGACGGACGGGAAGGTGACGGTCGTCTTCACCGGCGAGGTCGCCGTCCGGACGGGCGAGCGGATCGTCGTCGAGACCGAGGAGGGGCCCGAGTTCGCCGAAGTGACGACCCTGACGCCCGTCCTGGCGAAGGCCTGCTCCCAGAAGAAGGCGAAGCGGTTCCTCCGTCTCGCCTCCGACTCCGAGTCGGCCGACTTCGCCGAGCGGCTCGAGCTCCAGGAGGAGACGGCCCGGTGGGCCTCGAAGCGGATCGCGGAGCTGCGTCTCCCGGTGAGCCTCGTGAAGTGCGTCGTGCCGTTCGACCGGCGCCGGATCACGCTCCTCTACTCCTCTGACGAGCGGGCCAACCTGCGCGACCTCTGCCGGGAGATGTCCGACCGGTTCCGCCTGCGGGTCGAGTCGCGGATGGTCGGCGTGAGGGACGAGACGAAGATCGTCGGCGGGATCGGGCCTTGCGGCCTAACGCTCTGCTGCTCGACGTGGCTGAAGGGCTTCCACCCGGTCACGATCCGGATGGCGAAGCTCCAGGGGATCACGCCGAACCCCTCGAAGCTGACCGGCATGTGCGGGCGCCTGAAGTGCTGCCTCGCCTACGAGCTCGAGGGGGGGATCGAGGCGGCGCGGAAGATGGGGAGCAAAGGTCCCGACCGGAAGGACGCCGAGAAGAAGGCCCCGCCGGCCCCGCCCGCCCCTCCGGCTCCCGGCCCTCCGGCCGCCTGACGGCGTCCCCGTCGGTTAGACTTCGCCCACGGCTCGATCCCCGAAACGGCCTCCCGCCCCGGAAGGAGCATCCATGGCTGCTGTCCGCAAGCCACCGTCGCCGGCCTCGCCGGCGGGCGCACGCGACCCCGAGAGCGAGCTCGGGCCGCGAAAGCTGATTCGCCCCGCCCTGTCGGACCTCCGCCGTGACATGGGCCCGCGCGGCCTGCGGAAGGGGGCGCCCCCCGAGCAGACGAACGCCGAGTCGTTCTACTACCTCAAGCAGATGCAGGCGCGCACGCCGGTCGTCGTCCTCCTCGT
Organism: Acidobacteriota bacterium; assembly: GCA_029567505.1. Classification (GTDB taxonomy): domain Bacteria; phylum Acidobacteriota; class Thermoanaerobaculia; order UBA5066; family UBA5066; genus UBA5066. The sequence continues at coordinate 2,429 of JAKPXO010000471.1, read as the reverse complement.
CGACGGCGAGGAGCTGCGCGGCTGGATCGAGTGGTACGACAAGGACGCGATCAAGCTGAACCGGGAGCACGCCCCGAACCTCCTCCTCCAGAAGCACGCCATCAAGTACCTCTACAAGGAAGAGGAGGAGCGGCCCTTCCGGCGGCGGAAGGTGCGCGCCGAGCCGGACGGCGGCTCCCGGGAGCCGGAAGGCCGCTGACCCTGCTGCCGCGCCGCAGCGCACGCCGCGTCGGAAGCGGCGCTAGACTCGGCCCATGAAGACCGAGAAGCTCACGCGCGAAGCCCTGACAGCGTACGCCGCGGAGAATCGGGAGGCTTTCGAGGCCCTTCTGAAGGACTTCGTCGAGATCCCGAGCGTCTCCGTGGACCCGACGAAGAAGAACGCCATCCGCGAGAGCGCCAAGCTCGCGGCGGACGTGATCCGCCGTTTCGGCGGCACGTCCCGCATCCTCGAGACCGACGGCCACCCGATCGTCGCCGGCGCCTGGGGGAAGAACCCGCTCTGGCCGACCGTCACGGTCTACAACCACCTCGACGTCCAGCCCGCTTCGATCGAGACGGAGCCGTGGAAGACGGAGCCGTTCACCTTCACGAAGCAGGGCGACCGCTACTTCGGCCGGGGCACGACCGACGACAAGGGGCCGGCGCTGACGGCGCTCTACGGCATCAAGGCCGCCCTCGACGCCGAGCTCCCGGTGAACATCCGGGTCCTCTGGGAGTTCGAGGAGGAGATCGGCTCGCCGAGCTTCGAGAAGGCGGTCGCCGCGCACGCCGACCTGCTCGCGACCGACTCGGTCCTCGTCTCCGACACGATCTGGATCGCGCGCGGAAAGCCGGCCTGCCCGGCCGGGCTCCGCGGCCTTCAGGGGTTCCTCTTCACGCTCGAGACGGGCGAGACCGACCAGCACTCGGGCGTCTGCGGCGGCGCCGCACGCAACCCGATGGCCGAGCTGATGAAGCTCGTGAACGACTGCTTCGACGCGACGACGGGCCGGGTGAAGATTCCCGGCTTCTACGACGACGTCGTCCCGCCGACGAAGAAGGAGCTCGAGGACTTCAAGCGGTCCGGCTTCACGGTCGCGGGGTTCAAGAAGGACCACCTCTTCCGGTCGCTCCGGACAAAGGACGCCCTCGACCTGATGAAGCGGATCTGGGCGCAGCCGACGTTCGAGATCCACGGGATGGTCGGCGGCTACACGGGGCCCGGAGTGAAGACCGTCATCCCGCCGAGCGCCGAGGTGAAGGTCTCCTGCCGCCTCGTCCCGAACCAGACGGGGGAGAAGATCGCGAAGCTCGTCACGAAGTTCGTGAAGTCGAAGAACAAGGACGTCGTCGTCCACGTCAAGAATCGCCTCGACCCCTACCAGGGGCGGACGGAGGGCCCGCTCGCCGAGGCGGTGAAGCGCTCGATGAAGTTCGGGTTCAAGCGCGAGCCCGTCTTCGTTCGCGAGGGAGGCTCCATCGGCGCCGTCGTGACGATGGAGAAGGTCCTGAAGTGCCCGGTCATCTTCCTCGGCCTCTCGCTCCCGGAGCACGGCTACCACGCCCCGAACGAGAACTTCGACTGGGAGCAGGCCTCGGGCGGCATGGCCTCCTTCACCCGCTACTTCGCCGAGGTCGCCTCGCTCGGCAAGCCCTCGAAGATCGCGACGCCCGGCCGGCGCCCGGCGAAGAAGGCTGCGAAGAAGGGGAAGAAGTAGCCCGCGGCCCCGCGTCCTCCGGTCCGTCCGAACGAACGAAGCCCCCGCGACGAGCGGGGGCTTTCCTTTGACGGGCGTCGGGGAAGGGGGCAGACCGAGAGACCGAGAGACCGAGAGACCCGCAGTCCACTTCGACGGGGCTCTCGAGTCGCGGACGGGAGGGGCATCCCGCAGCTCGCTCTGCGCGCGCGCGACCCGCATCGGCTCCGCTGCGCGGGCCGCCGGCGCGGACGCGAACTCCTCGCTGCGCTCGTCAAACAGCGCGTCCGCTTTTCCCGGCGGCCTGCTCGCGGAGCCGTGCGGGTGCCCCGCGCGTGCTCGAACGCTCGCTCGCGGGACGCCCCTCCCGTCCGCTCACGGAAGCTGCAGGGCGAGCGTGCATTTCGGAATGGGGGTCTGGTCTACCTTCTACACTCTACGTGCTGGGCTCGAGATGGGGGCTGGTCTACCCTCTACACTCTGTTCGATGAGCGAATCGCTGGCTCCGCGCGAAGTCGTCCGTCGGTGGGTCGAGGCGTTCAACCGCGAGGACGTGGACGCGCTCGCGTCGATGTATGCGGAGGGCGCGGTGAACCACCAGGTCGCAGAGGCGCCCGTGGAGGGGCACGAGGCGATCCGCAGGATGTTCGCCGAGGGGTTCGCGGCGGCGCGGATGGTCTGCATCGTGGAGAACGTCTTCGAGGACGGCGAGTGGGCGATCCTCGAGTGGCGCGATCCGCTCGGGCTGCG
>JAKPXO010000404.1 GCA_029567505.1 Acidobacteriota bacterium | reverse complement strand
CGGAATCGTTCCGCTTCGTAGCGCAGCCCGGGCGGGCGTTGATGGCAGTGCCGGGCGATGACCGACGGACGATCGTCGTGCGCGTCGAGGGCGCTCGTGAGCGGAGGGACTAGGTCCGAGGCGATCGCTCTGACTCAAGGTTTCGGCGAGTTGCGGGTGGACGGGTCGGCGGACCAACCTTGGGCAGCCATTTTCGGGTGTCAGGGTGGACCTGTTCCGGCGAGCGGGTGGCGCGTCCGCGGGGCCTGCCGGCCGGGGCCGGTCGGTCGAGTTCGGTCGCTGATCAGGGATTGAAGCGGGAGACGCATTCGCAAAATGGCGCTCCGAGGGGTCGTAGACGCCTTTGGCGCGACTGCGCATGGTGGTCGCGTTCGCTGGCGTCTTGCTGCCGAAGCCCGGAGTGGAGGCGCGCTAACAGCGAGCGGACTGCTCTCCACGGGGGCGGGAGATGGTCGCGCCCTGCGCTATTCGCGGACATGGCGATAAGAGACGTTCACGATCGTCACGGCATGAGAAGTGCACAAGCAGAGCCGAGAGCCGCACCCGCCACCCGGATAGCCGATGGCGGTTTGACGAGAGGGAGCGGGAAGCCGCTAAGGGGAGGTCGGGAATGGCGGTGACATCAGAAGAGTGGAATCGTCTAGGGACGAGGGGCCGAGATGAGGACGCACGGCGGAACGCCGCCGCCGACCAGTGGTCGGGCCAGGGCCGGCGCCGGCGAGGCGAAGAGCGGACCGGTGGAGGCGGGCGGTGATCCGGCGAGCCCGGTCTCTCGCGTCGCTTCTCTGCGCGCTCGTCGTCCTCGGCGCCGTCTCGTGCGGCGGCAAGGCCCCGATGCCGCACATGGACGACGAGGAGACGAACGCCGACATCGTGGGGCCGACCGACAGGCAACTCGAGCTCACCCTGGACGCGGAGGTCCTCATAGACGCGACGACATCGATGTCGGGCTATGCGACCGTCGAGGGGAGCGTCTTCAATCGGTTCGTCGAAGAGCTCGAGGCGGCCATTCGATCGGGCGCGAAGCAGGCTAAGCTCGCCTTCTTCAAGTTCGGCACCGCCGTCCGCCCCATCGAGCGGGAAGTGGCCGTTCTGCGCAAGCCGGCTGCGTTCTTCGCCGAGAAGGGGATCTTCGAGCAGACAAGGCTGGAAGATGCGATCGATTCACCCGATCCGGCGAAAGACAGGATCATCCTAACGGATCTCTTTCAGAACGAAGGCGACGTGAACAAGGTCGTCGCCGCGTTCAAGGAGAAGTGCTTCGACCGGGGCCGTGACGTCGGAATTCTGATGGTTCGTTCCGAATTCGACGGCGTCGTCTACGACGCAAAGGCACCCCCCTACCGTTACGTGTCGAAGGCGGTCGAGCCGGCAACGAATCGTGCCTTCTTCGCGATCTTCGTCGGCGATGCCGCGAGGTTCGGGCGCATCGTCGAGGCGCTGAAATCGACTCGCGTAGCGTCGGCGATCGACGATGGGGCTTTCCTCGTTCTCTCTCGGCACGCGGTCAAGGGCTACAAGGTCCGGTTCGAGGTCCCGAAGGGGAAGGCGAGGAAGATACGCGTCACGAAATCCGGGAAGCCGAATCCCTTCGAGAACGGTGTAGACGTCCATCTTCTGCCGGGCGCGACGGAAGAGGAGCTCATCACCCGGATCACGATCGACCCGGTTCCATTCGG
>JAKPXO010000393.1 GCA_029567505.1 Acidobacteriota bacterium | reverse complement strand
GGCATGGACGGTCGCGAAACCACCGAAGCAATCCGCCAGTGGGAAGCCGCACAGGACAGCGCGCCGGTGCCGATCGTGGCCCTGACCGCCCACGCCCTGAAAGGAGACCGGGATGCGTGCATGGCTGCGGGGATGGACGACTACCTGTCGAAGCCCGTCCGCGCGACCGAGCTCCTCGACGCGCTCTCCAGGCTGAGCAGCGCCGCGAAGGACGCGCCCCTCGTCTCGGCCACGCTCCTGCCGTCGCGCCCGTCGTTCGACCCGGAGGAGATCCTCGGGCGCGTGGAAGGAGACCGCACGTTCCTCCGGGAACTCGTGGACATTTTCGTCGCCGAGGCCCCGAGGACGTTCGCCGAGATCGAGCGCTGCGCGACCGAGGGGGACGCCGGAGGCATGGTAAGGGCAGCCCACCTGATGCGCGGCTCCGTCTCCAACTTCGGCGCGAACGCCGCCGTCGAGCCGGCGCGCGCACTGGAGCAGATGGGGCGCTCCGGGCTCACCCAAGAGGCTTCCGCCCGGGTCTCGGAGCTCGGGCGCGCGCTGGAGAGCCTCTACGCCGACCTGAAGGGAATGCTCGAGCCGTAGTCCGGAAGCGGCGAACGGGACGCGCGTCGCGTCGATCGTCGATGCCGGTGAGTAGCCCGGTCGAGCTTCAGCGTGTCCAGTCCGTCTTCAACAGTGACTTCCCTGAAGTGACCCCTCTTCAACGGGTTCGGTTGGCACGGAAACACGTTGGCACTACGAGTACTGGCCACCCGGTCGGAGCCGCTGAGGGTCACGCGACGCCCTCTCCGGGGAGCTTGGTCACGGTCGGGGGAATGGCGACGGCGATCGCTTTGAGGACCTTCCCGGCGCGGCCTTGCGTCGTCGAGCGAATCCGGAATCGCTTGCCATCCTTCTCGACGTCGACGTGAGTGAGGCGGTCGAGGTCGGCGAGCACCCCGGCCCATTCCTCGTCGAGGCCCGCAGCTTCGAGGCGATCCTCGAGGGCCTTTCGCAGCACGAGCGCCAGGTAGGCGCAGAAGACGTTGCCACGGATCGTCTCGTCGCGCTTGCGCCAGATCGGTCGCGTCGAAAGGAGCGACTTCATCGACCGGAGCATCTCCTCCACGGTCCGGAGCCGCTCGCAGGTCAGCGCCACCTCGGTCGTCGAAAGCGTCGTGCTCGTGCGCAGCACCCAGGTGCCGTCGTACCGCGCTTCCTGTTCGATCCGGTCCGCGTCGACCGAGAAGGTCTTCCCCGTCGTTCGCAGGTACCTGCGGTATCCCTTGTTTCCGACCAGGCTCTTCTCGCCGCACCGGAGGGCCTCGCGCAAGGGCGAGACGATGGCCTCGCAGTCATGCGCGTCCTTGCGGGCCTCCTCTTCGTTGCGGCAGATCACGTAGCGGCGCTCGCCGGCTTCGTGGGCGACCCAGACCTGCTTGACCTTCAGCGGTGAGGGGTCCCTTCTCCCCTTCGCTCCGGCGTCACCTCGTGAAACCGCCCGCCCCGCGCCAGCACGGTCTCTGTGACCTCGGTCTGCGTCCGCATCCGGGCGCCCAGCCAGAAACGCTCGGGAACCGTAGAAGTCGAGTCACGTCCCTTCCTTCCCGGCTGCGCCGCGAAAGGCGTGCCGTTCTCCTGCGGGAGGACGACGTCGAGGATGCGTCGGCCGGCTCCGGAGCAGTCCACGCCCGACGACGCCCTTCGTGCGCCAATTTCAATCGCGATTGTCAGGCTTTCAATCGCGCGCTCCCGGCGGAGGCGGGATCTCGCCGAACCAGGGGCGGCGGGGCGGCCCGCCGCAACGGTCAGGCTGGCAGCCGAATTGCGAGGAACGAGGCGAAGCTCGGACGCCGTCGGCCTCCGTTCCCGGCGCGCCCTCTCCTGGGCTGGCGGAGAGAAGGAACTCCCATGTGGACGATCGTCGCCATCCTCCTGGTCCTCTGGGCCCTCGGAATGCTCTCGTCCTACACGGTGGGCGGGCTCATCCACGTCCTCCTCGTCATCGCGATCATCGTGGTGCTGGTGCGCGTCATCCAGGGGCGCAGGGCGATCTGACGTCGCGGGGACGGAGCGCGATCCGCGCATGACGAACGCCGGGTTCCTCCGCCGACGGACAGCGGAGTCGGTGCCGCTGCGCGGCGAGCTCCTGAGCATCGAGAGCCTCGAGGAGCGTGCGAAGAGTCTCGCCGCCGTCTTTACGCTCTCGCCCGAGAGCCGACGGACCCGCGAGGACGTCCTGCCCCGGCTGAATGCGAACCTCCGGTACCTGCGCGAGGCCGACCGCCTCCTGGCCGGCGACGTTCACCGCGGCGTCGCCATCCCGCCCGCCGCCGAATGGCTCCTCGACAACTTCCATCTCGTCGAGTCGGAGGCCAGCGCCGTCCGGCACGACCTCCCCGCCCGCTACTACCGGAAGCTCCCGACGCTCGCCGCGCGAGAGCACCTCGGGAAGGCCCGCATCCACGCGATGGCCCTCGAGCTGATACGCCACGGGGACGGCCGGCTCGACGCCGAGCGGCTCGGCCGCTTCGTCCTCGCGTTCCAGACGGTGGCGCCCCTTTCGATCGGCGAGCTCTGGGCTTGGCCGAGCATGCTCAAGCTCGCGCTGATCGAGAACCTGCGCGCCCTGGCGGAAGGGATCCTGGCCGGCCGGCAGGCGAGGAGGCAGGCGGACGCGGCGCTCGCGGACCTCGAGGCGGGACGGCGCGGACCGGCCCTGCCCGATCCCCTCCACTGCGCGTTCGTCGCCCAGCTCCGGCACCGGATGCGCGAGCACGACCCCCGAGTCTCGGCCCTCGCCTCGCAGGTCGACCGGGCGCTGGCCGCCCGGGGCGCGACCCCCGAGGACCTCGTCCGCGCCGAGAGCCAGCAGCAGTCGATCGACCAGGTGTCGACGGGAAACACGATCACGAGCCTTCGGCTCTGCGCGACTCTCGACTGGAGCCGGTGGGTCGAGTCGGTCAGCGTCGTGGAGCAGGTCCTCCTGCGCGACCCGGCCGCCATCTACGCGCAGATGGACTTCCAGAGCCGCGACCGCTACCGGCACGCCGTCGAGGAGCTCGCCGATCCGACCGGCGAGGCGCAGCTCCGCGTCGCCCTCCGCGCCGTGGAGAGCGCACGAAAGGCCGCGGGCGAGAAGGGAGCCGCGGACCGGGCCGCCCACGTCGGCGACCACCTCGTCGGGCGGGGTCGTCCGGGGCTCGAGGTCGACGTCGCGCACCGCCCTTCGCTCCTTCGCCGGGTCCAGCGCGGCCTGTTCGCGCACGCGACCGTCGTCTACCTCGGCGGGATCGGGCTCCTCACCGCGCTCGGCGTCCTCGTCGCGTTCCTCTACGCGCAGGCCTCGGGCGCTCCCCGGATGGCCTTCGCCGCGGCCCTGCTGGCGCTCGTCCCGGCAAGCGAGCTGGCCGCGCTCGTCGTTCAGCGCCTCGTCGCCGCGCTCGTCGGCCCGAAGCTACTTCCGCGCCTCGAGCTGCGCGAAGGGGTCCCGGAGAGCGCGCGGACGATGGTGGTCGTCCCCACCCTGCTCGGGAGCGTCGCGGGCGTCGAGAATCTCCTCGACCACCTCGAGGTCCAGGCCCTCGGGAACCTGGAGACGAACGTCCACTTCGCCCTGCTGAGCGACTTCCGCGACGCGCCGACCGCGACGACCGGAGGGGACGACGAGATCCTCGCCGCCGCGGTGGCGGGCGTCGAAGCGCTCAATGGCAAGTACGCACCCGAATCGGGAGACCGCTTCTTCCTCTTCCACCGGGACCGGCTGTGGAACGAGAAGGAAGGCGTCTTCATGGGCCGGGAGCGCAAGCGCGGGAAGCTCGAGGAGTGGAACCGGCTGCTCCGGGACCCGGACGCCCCGGGCTTCCGGGTCAAGGTCGGCGAGCTCTCGATCCTCCCCTCGGTGCGCTTCGTCCTGACGCTCGATTCCGACTCGCGCCTTCCGAGAGGCGCGGCGAAGACGCTCATCGGGATCCTCGGACACCCGCTCAACAGGCCCGTCGTCGACCCGAGGCTGCGCCGGGTGACCGAGGGCTACGGGATCCTCCAGCCGCGCGTCAGCGTCACGCACTCGAGCGCGGCCGGCTCCCTCTTCGCGAGGATCTACGCCGGGCACACCGGCGTGGACCCCTACTCGACGGCCGTCTCGGACACGTACCAGGACCTGTTCGGCGAGGGGAGCTTCACCGGCAAGGGGCTCTACGACGTCGACGCGTTTCGAGCGACGGTGGACGGGCGTGTCCCCGAGAACGCCCTCCTCTCGCACGACCTCTTCGAGGGGCTCCACGCGCGGACGGCGCTCGTCTCCGACGTGGAGGTCGTGGACGACTACCCCGCGAACGTCCTCGCCCACGCCCGTCGCCAGCACCGCTGGGTGCGCGGGGACTGGCAGCTCCTGGCGTGGCTCCTTCCGGTCGTGAGGACCGCCCACGGCTTCGCGAAGAACCGTCTTCCGCTCATCAGCCAGTGGAAGATCCTCGACAACCTGCGCCGGAGCCTCGTGGCGCCGGCCCTCCTCGCCCTCCTCGGCGCGGCCTTCACGTTCCTTCCCGGGAGCCCGCTCGCCTGGACGCTCGCCGCCCTCTCGATCCCCGCGTTCCCGCTCGTCTCCTCGCTTTCGCGGCTCCTCGAGCGGTCCCGCTCGGACCATCCGGTGAGGATGTACGTGAGGGGCGCGGCGGAGGAGCTGGGCTCCGCCCTGGCCCAGGCGCTCCTGACGCTCGTCCTCCTCCCGTACCACGCCTGGGAGACGGCGGACGCGATCGGCCGGACGCTCGTGCGGCTCGTCGTCACGCGGCGCCGCCTCCTCGACTGGGAGACGGCGGCGTCGCAGGCCATGCGCGCGGCCGGCCAGCTCGAGTCGGGCGTCCGCTCCTTCTTCCTCGAGATGGGCGCGAGCCCGCTCTTCGCTCTCGTCCTCCTCGCGCTCGCCGCCGTCGCGCGTCCCTCCGCCGTCGTGCTGGCGTTGCCGTTCGCCGCGCTCTGGCTCGCGGCGCCGTGGATCGCCTACCGGCTCAGCCGGCCGACGGCGCCCGTCCGGCACGAGCTGTCGGCCGAGGAGCGCGTGCTCCTCACGGAGGTCGCCCGGAAGACGTGGCGGTACTTCGAGACGCTCGCCGGGCCCGAGGACCACGGCCTCCCCCCAGACAACGTCCAGGAGACCGGGTCCGCGGTCGTCGCGCACCGGACCTCGCCGACGAACGTCGGCATGGGGCTCCTCTCGACGCTCGCCGCGCACGACCTCGGCCTCCTCCCCGCCGAGGAGATGGCCGACCGGCTGGACCGGATGCTCACGACCGTCGAGGGGCTCGAGACGCACGAAGGGCATCTCCTCAACTGGTACGACACGCGGAGCCTCGCGCCCCTCCTCCCCCGCTACGTCTCGACCGTGGACAGCGGCAACCTCGCCGGCGCGCTGGTCGCTCTCTCCGGGGGGCTGCGACAGCTGGCCGGCGCGAGCCCGAGCCTCGCGGCGCGCCTCGAGCGCCTCGCGGGGCGCTCCACAGCCCTTGCAGACGGGATGTGCTTCGCGTTCCTCTACGACCCGGAGCGCCACCTCTTCTCGATCGGCTACCGGCTGGCCGACGCCGGCGGCCCGGGCCGCCGGGACCCTTCGTTCTACGACCTCCTCGCCTCGGAGTCGCGCCTCGCGAGCTTCTTCGCGATCGCGAAGGGAGACGTCCCGCAGAGCCACTGGTTCCGGCTCGGCCGCCCCGTCGTGAGCGTGGACGGCGTCCCGACCCTGATCTCGTGGAGCGGCACGATGTTCGAGTACCTGATGCCGCTCCTCCTGATGAGGACGTATCCCGGGACGCTCCTCGAGAGGACCTGCCGCATGGCCGTCTCACGACAGGTCCGCTACGGCCGGGAGAAGCACGTGCCCTGGGGGGTCTCCGAGTCCGCCTACGACCTGGTCGACCGTCTCGGCAACTACCAGTACAAGGCGTTCGGGGTCCCGGGCCTCGGGCTCAAGCGGGGCCTCGCGGACGAGCTCGTCGTCGCCCCCTACGCGACGGCGCTCGCCGCCCTCGTCGACCCGGGCGAGGCCGCGCGGAACTTCCGGCGCCTGACCGAGGAGGGCGCCGAGGGACCGATGGGCTATTACGACGCCGTCGACTACACCCGTCGCGGGCCCGTCGACGCGGACGCCGACGCCGGGCCCGAAGGGAAGCCCGCGTCCGGCCGCGTTCCCGGGGTCGTGGTGCGGAGCTACCTCGCCCACCACCAGGGGATGACGCTCGTGGCGATCGCAAACGTCCTCCTCGGGGACCTCATGGTGCGTCGCTTCCACTCCGATGCACGGGTGCAGGCGACGGAGCTCCTCCTGCAGGAGAGGATTCCGCGCGAGGCTCCCGTCCTCGTGCCGCACCCCGCCGAGGAGACCCGCGTGGCGCCCGCGGCGCCGCCCCGCACGCCCCGACGCATCCGCTCGCCGCACACGCCGTACCCGCGCGCCCAGATCCTCTCGAACGGGAGCTACGTCGCCATCGTCACGAACGGGGGGGGCGGAGCGAGCCTCTGCCGCGGCCACGCCGTCACCCGGTGGCGCGAGGACCGGACGCGCGACCCGGGGAGCCAGTTCGTCTACCTGCGCGACGTCCACTCGGGCGAGGTCTGGTCCGCCGCGCACCAGCCGATCGGGAAAGAGGCCGACGCCTACCGCGTGGAGCTGCTCGCCGAGAAGGCGATCATCGAGAGGCTCGACCACGAGATCGAGTGCCGCCTCGAGGTCGCCGTCTCGCCGGAGGACGACGCCGAGGTGCGCCGCGTCTCCGTGACGAACCGGAGCACGAGGCCCCGGGAGATCGAGCTCACGAGCTACGTCGAGGTCGCCCTCGCGTCGCTCGCCGAGGACGCCGCCCACCCCGCCTTCGGAAAGCTCTTCATCGAGACCGAGTGGGTCCCCGAGAGTACGGCGCTCGTCGCACGCCGACGCACTCGGAGCCCGCGGGACCCGGCGTTCTTCGCGTTCCACGTCCTCTCCATGGACGGCCGCGCGCAGGGACAGGTGGAGTGGGAGACGGACCGGATGCGGTTCCTCGGCCGGGGGCGCGGTCCCGACGACCCGGTCGCCCTCGACTCGCGCGCGCTTTCCGGCACGACGGGGGCGGTCCTCGACCCGATCCTGAGCCTCCGCACGCGTCTGCGCCTCGCGCCCGGAGGGTTCGCCCGGCTCGCCTTCACGACGGGCGTCTGCGGCGACAGGCCCTCCGCGCTCGGGCTCGCCCAGAAGTACCACGACTTCGGCTTCTCCGCCCGCACCTTCGCCCACGCCTACACGCACGCCCAGATCCTGCTCGGGCACCTCGGGATCACGGTCGAGGAGGCGCAGCTCTACGAGAGGCTCGGCTCGCGCGTCTTCTTCTCGGACGCGTCGCTCCGGGCCGGCGAAGAGACCCTCGCGAGGAACACGCTCGCGCAGTCGGGGCTCTGGGGACACGGGATCTCGGGAGACCTCCCGATCGTCCTCGTCCGGGTCGTCGGGCCGGAGGACCTCGCCCTCGTGCGGCAGGTGCTCAAGGCGCACGAGCTCTGGCGCCTGAAGGGGCTCCGGGCGGACGCGGTGATCCTGAACGACCGGCAGGTCAGCTACCGCGACGAGCTGCACGCGGAGCTGACGCAGCTCGTCGAGACGGGCCCGTGGAACGCCTGGAGGCAGACGCAGGGCGGCGTCTTCCTCCTCCGCTCCGACGCGATGCCGGAGGCGGAGACCGTCCTCCTGCAGGCGGTGGCCCAGGCGGTCCTCTCGGGAGACCGAGGCACGCTTCTCAGCCAGCTCGACCGTCCGGAGCCGGAGCTCGCGGTCGCGGAGCCGTTCTCCCCCGCGGCCCCCTCTCCCGAGGACCCTTCGGGGGAGGAGCCCCGCGAGGCGCCCGCCGAGCCGCCTCCTCTCGTCATGGCGAACGGCCTCGGCGGCTTCTCCGAGGACGGCCGCGAATACGTGGTCGTCCTCGACGGGGACTGCGAGACCCCGCTCCCGTGGGTCAACGTCCTCTCGAACCCCCGCTTCGGGAGCATCGTCACCTCTTCGGGGTCCGCCCACACCTGGTGCGAGAGCAGCCGCGAGAACCGGCTGACGCCGTTCGCGAACGACCCCGTCACCGACCCGACCGCGGAGGCGATCTTCCTGCGCGACGAGGAGAGCGGGGGCCTCTCCGGCGCGACGCCCGGACCGCTCCGGCGCTCGCCGGACACTCCCCGCTGGATCGTCCGCCACGCCGCCGGCGTAACGCGCTGGAGCACCGTCGCGGGCTCCCTGGCGCAGGAGCTCGCGGTCTTCGTCGCGCGGGACGCGCCCGTCAAGCTCTCCCTGCTCTCCCTGACGAACCGGTCGTCCCGCCCCCGCCGGCTGACGCTCTTCTCGTACGCGGAGTGGTCGCTCGGCCCGCCCCGGCCGGGCCGCCCGGCCTTCGTCGTGACCGAGCAGGACGGGTCCAGCGGCGCCGTCCTGGCGCGCAACCCGTTCAACGCCCCGTACCGCGAGCACGTCGCCTTCGCCGGCACGAGCGGCCCGCTCCTCTCCGCGACCGCGGACCGTCAGGAGTTCCTCGGACGGAACGGCTCGCTCTCCCGCGCGGCCGGCCTCTCGTCGCATCGTCTGACGGGTCGCTTCGGCGCCGGATTCGATCCGTGCGCGGCGCTGCAGACGGCGGTCGACCTCGCGCCCGGCGAGACCCGGCGCGTCCTCTTCTTCCTCGGCGAGGGGCGCGACCGCGACGAGGCCCGGACGCTCCTGGAACGCTTCGGCGGGCCGGGCGGCCCGGAGGTCGCCGCAGGGGAGCTCGCGGCCGTCGAGGCCGCGTGGGACGAGACGCTCGACGCCGTCCGCGTCTCGACGCCCGACGACTCCTTCGACCTCCTCGTCAACCGGTGGCTCCTCTACCAGACCGTCTCGAGCCGTCTCCAGGCCCGCTCCGGCTACTACCAGGCGAGCGGCGCCTACGGCTTCCGGGACCAGCTCCAGGACGTCACCGCGCTCTCGCTGACGCGCCCCGACCTGACGCGCGAGCACGTTCTCCGGGCGGCCGCGCGCCAGTTCGTCGAAGGGGACGTGCAGCACTGGTGGAACCCGACGAGCGGTCACGGAATCCGGACGCGCTGCTCGGACGACCTCCTCTGGCTTCCGTGGGCCGTCTCCCGCTACGTCGAGACCTCCGGGGACGTCGCCGTCCTCGAGGTCCCGGTCCCGTTCCTCGTCGCCCCCGCGCTCGAGGCGGGAGAAGCCGAGTCGTACGGACTGCCGGAGGTCTCCACGGAGAGCGCCTCCCTCTTCGACCACGCGATTCGGGCCGTGGAGCGCGCGCTCGTGATGGGTCCGCACGGCCTTCCCTTGATCGGGAGCTGCGACTGGAACGACGGCTACGACCGCGTCGGCCCGAAGGGCCGCGGCGAGAGCGTCTTCGTCGGGTGGTTCCTGCACGCCGTCCTCGGGACGTGGGCGCCGCTCTGCGAGGAGCGGGGCGACCCCGCGCGCGCCGCGCGCTTCCGCGTGGAGCGCGCGCGGATCGGGGCGATGCTGGAGCAGGCGTGGGACGGCGAGTGGTATCGCCGCGCGTACTTCGACGACGGCACACCGCTCGGCTCGTCGCAGAGCGAGGAGGGGCGGATCGACTCCGTCGCCCAGAGCTGGGCTGTCCTCTCCGGCGCGGCGCCGAGAAAGCGGGCCGAGCGCGCGATGGACTCGGTTCGCACGCACCTCGTGAGGCGCGCGTCCCGCACCGTCCTCCTCCTCACTCCTCCGTTCGACAGGTCCGACCTCGACCCGGGCTACATCAAGGGCTACGTCCCCGGGGTTCGCGAGAACGGCGGGCAGTACACGCACGCCGCGCTCTGGGTCGTCCTCGCGCTCGCCCGCCTCGGGAGCGGGGACGAGGCGGTGGAGCTCTTCCACATCCTGAACCCCGTCAACCACTCGAGGACCCCCGCGGAGGTCCGGCGCTACATGACGGAGCCGTACGCGGTCGCGGGAGACGTCTACGACCACCCGGCGCACAGCGGTCGGGGCGGCTGGACCTGGTACACGGGTTCGGCCGCGTGGATGCACCGGGTCGCGGTGGAAGGGATCCTCGGGCTCGAACGGCGGGGAGCCTCCTTCCGGGTCGACCCCTGCATCCCCTCGTCCTGGCCCGGCTTCACGATCGACTGGCGCGTCGGGACGACGAGCTACGCGATCTCGGTCGAGAACCCCGAGCATCGCTGCCGCGGCGTGGCGAGCGCCGAGCTGGACGGGGAGCCCGTCGATTCGAGAGAGATCCCGCTCGCGGCGTCCGGGGGCCGGCACGTGGTGAAGGTCGTGATGGGGGCGGTGCCATCTCCGTCCTCCGCGGCGCTGCTCGCCAGCACGCGCTCCTGAGCCGTCTTCTACAGTGGATTTCCCGAGGTGGCTCCGTTTCAATGGGTTCGGTTGGCACGAGAACACGTTGGCACTACGAATACCGAGTTCCCGGTCGGAGCCGCCGGGGTCACGCGATGCCCTCTCCGTGGAGCTGAGTGACGGTCGGAGGGATGGCGACGCCGGTCGCCTGGAGGACCTTCCCGGCGCAGCTAACGTCGTCGATCGAATCCGGAAGCGCTTGCCATCCTTATCGACGTCGACGTGAGTGAGCCGGTCGAGATCGGCGAGCACGCGGGCCCATTCCTCGTCGATGCCTGCGGCCTCAAGACGATCCTGAAGGGCCTTCTGCAGGACGAGCGCCAGGTAGGTACAGAAGACGTGGCCGCGGATCGTCTCGTCGCACTTGTGCCAGATCGGTCGCGTCGAGAGCAGCGACTTCATCGACCGGAACATCTCTTCCACGGTCCAGAGCCGCTTGTAGGCGAGCGCCACCTCGGTCGTCGAGAGCGTGGTGTTCGTGCGCAGCACCCAGATTCCGTCGTATCGCGCCTCTCGTCGGATCCGGTCCTCGTCGATGGAGAAGGTCTTCCCCGTCGTCCGCAGGTATCGCCGATAGCCCATGTTGCCGACCAGGCTCTTCTCTCCCCGCCGCAGCGCCTCGCGCAGGGACGTGACGATCGCCTCGCGGTCGTGCGCGTCCTTTCGGGCCTCCTCTTCGTTTCGGCAGACGACGTACCGCCGCTCGGCGTCCTCGCCGGTGACTCGGACTTCCTTCACCTTTAGCGGCGAGGGATCCTTCTTCTTCCGGCGTTCCGGCGTCACCTCATGGAAGCGCCCGGCCCGTGCCAGGACGGTCTCCGTCACCTCGTTCTGCTTGCGCATCCGGGCGCCCAGGATGTACTCCAGCCCTCGCTCCTCCAGCGCCTCCAGGGTCTTCTCGCTGATCATTCCGCGATCCGCCACCACGCAGACCCGCACGATCCCGAACCGCCTCTTCAGCCGGTCCACGACCGGGATCAGCGTCGTAACGTCCGTCGTGTTCCCTGGCCACATCTCGCAGCAGACGGGATTGCCCTCCCCGTCCAGGATCATCCCCACCACCATCTGCTTCAGGTCCGGCCGGTGGTCCTTGCTGTTGTCCTGTCCCCCGTTTGTCAAGACACTCAGTTCGGCCGAAATTGACCCCGCAGGTGCGGCGTCGGCTCGGCCGCGTCAAGGATGCCGGCCTTCGGCCGCGAGCTTCGCTCGTCCTTGA
>JAKPXO010000361.1 GCA_029567505.1 Acidobacteriota bacterium | reverse complement strand
CAGACGCTGTCGGACCAGGAGCGCGAGGACGAGCAGCTCTGGGCTCGGCTCTTCGCGGGGCTGGCGACGAAGCCTCGCGATGTCGAGGGGGAGCAGAGCGGGACGAACATCAACTTCGGCTTCGGGTTCTGAGGAGGGGCGGTCATGGACATGGCGATGGACCCGACCTGGGGGGCGCTCGAGGACGCCCAGCACCCGCGGAAGCTGGATCTTCTGCGGCGCCTCCTCGCCGGAGAGAACGCGGTCGACCCGGCGATGAAGACGATCTGGGGGGAGACTCCGAAGCCGCAGCCGATCTACCAGGATCGGCCGGCCGAGCCGCAGAAGCCGGGGGCGCCGAAGGTCGACCTGACGCCGCTCCTCGAGGAGCAGGCTCGGGAACGGAAGAAGGCCCTGACGATCTACGACACCCCCTACGCCGACCGGATCAGGTTCCTCGAGGCGAAGGCGCGGGACGCGGTGTGGACCCGCAGCAAGGACGCGGCCCGGTACGACCTGAACCGGATGCAGGACCTGGCGGAGCGCTGGATCAGCCGTACCGAGGGCAAGGAGCAGGGCGAGAACCTGCTCGCCGGGAAGGTGCTCGAGGCGTCCGAAGGGGACGCCGTGGCGTCCCGCAAGGAGCGCGTGCAGCGAATCCTCGCGGACATGAGCCGGTTCAAGCGGGTGCAGACCCTCGACCGGGGAGAAGAGGGTGTGTGGCAGGAGACGCTCGACCAGGCCACGGGGGACAGCGAGTGGAGCGAGGCTCCGATCCCCCGAAAGCCGGCGGAGCGGAAGGTCCATTCGATCGGCCCGCGCGGGAGCTTCTACCTCGACGCGAGCGGGAAGCCGACGCTGATCCGGTCCCCGGGCGGAGCTCCGGCTCCCGGAGGGGCGGCGGCTCCTTCCAGCGCTCCGCCGCAGCAGCGCGTGCCGGCGGCGGTGGCGTCGGCGGTGACGCAGGCGGTCTTTGAGAACCTCGACCCGGACGACCCGGAGGCGATCACGAAGGCGATGGTGCAGCTCCGGAGCCTCGGCATGATGCCGGGCGGAGAGGGCGCCCCGGGCGGAGCTCCGGCTCCCGGAGGGGCGGCGGCTGCGGGAAGCGGAGCGCGCGTCTTCCGGCGCGGCCCGAACGGACAGCTCGTGAAGGTGAAGTGAGCCGTGAAGGTCATCGTCGAGGGCGAGGGCGAGTGGGAGTTCCCGGACGACGCGACGGACGGTGAGATCGCCGTCGCGATCAACCGGGAACAGGGGCTCGGCCCGCGCGGCGTCCCGGAGTTCGCCGGGCGGCCGGCGGGGTTCGAGCCGAAGACGAGGGGCCCGCTCCTGGCGGCGCTCCCGGCGCAGGCCCCGCGGCCCGTTCCCGGGCTCGAGGCAACAGGGTTCGGCGCGGAGGCGGCGCCGCAGAACCCGTTCATGAATCAGCCTGTCGGCCCCCCGGCGGGGGGTTCTCCTACCGGGGTCAGCCTTCCCCCGGGTCCTCTTCCTCCCGCCGGGGGGGCGGCTCTTCCGCCCCCGGTGAACCCTCTCCGAGAGGCCATGCTCGCGCGCCGGCAGGCGGCGGGCGGGGCTCCGCTCGCGTCCCTCGGGCCGCAGGAGCTCCAGGCGACGGGGGCGGCGGCGCAGCCGATCCCTCAGACGCAGGGTCCGGGGGTCCTCGAGGGGGCGCCCCAGGCGCTCGGCGCGGGGCTCGTGGACGTCGCCCGGTCGGCGGCGTCGATGCCGCGGGTAGCCGCCAGGCTCGGGGAAGGGCTCGCGGACATGGTCCTCGGGGAGACGGCCGGCGCGATCGCCCGGAAGCTCGGGGAGATCGCCCCCCAGCGGATCGCCGGGGACTTCCTCGAGGAGAAGCTCATGAAGCCCGCCTCCGACTTCTACGAGGGCGGGGAGGCGGCGCGGCGGGACGCGCGGGACGTGCCGGTGGGCGAGAAGCTGAAGGAGCCCGGGTGGCTCCTCCGCCAGGGCCTCCGGCAGGTGCCGCAGCTCGCCACGTCTCTCGGGTCGGCCGGCGCGGCGAACGCCCCGAAGCTCGCGCGCCTCGCCGCTCCGTTCGTGATGGAGGCCGGGGAGACGGCGCGGAACCTCGAGGAGCACGAAGCTCAGACCGGGGAGAAGCTCGGGAACCTGGCGTTCGGCGGAGCCGTGGTCGGAAAGGGAGCCGTGGCGGCCGGGCTCGAGCTCGCCGGCGCGGAGGCGATTCTCGGCCGGCTGGCGAAGTACGCCCCGGCGGCGATCCGGCGGAAGCTCGGAACGACCGCGACGAAGCTCCTCTCAGGGAGCGTGGGCGAGGGCGGGACGGAGCGCGCTCAGAACCTCGTCGGCAACTTCGCCGAGATGATGGCGACCGAAAAGCCGTCGATGCGCGACCTGTTCGAGCGGGCGAAGACGCCGGAGTTCTGGCAGGCGTTGGACGAGGGGGGCGCGGAGAGTCAGGTCCTCGGCTCGCTCCTCGGGACCGCCGGCAGCGTCGGAACGGCGGCGGGGACGATGCGCCGGGCCGGCCGGATCGCCGATGCCCGGGCGAGGAGCGAGGCTGAGACGACGTGGCGCGCGGAGGATCCGGAGGGCCGGCGGGTCGTTCCGCCCGAGACCATCGACGCGATCAACGAGGGGGTCCG
>JAKPXO010000294.1 GCA_029567505.1 Acidobacteriota bacterium | reverse complement strand
ACGTGGACGGAGGCCGGACGATCCAGGCGTTCCTGCGGGCCGGCCTCATCCAGCGCCTCGTCCTCTCCCGCGTCCCGGTCCTCATCGGCGAGGGCATCCCGCTCTTCGGCCCGCTCGACGCCGACGTCCTCCTCACGCACGTCGCGACGCGCACGTTCGCCGGCGGCCTCGTCCAGAGCGAGTACGAGGTCGCCCCCGCCGGCGGGAAGTGAGCGCGGGGATCAGCGGCGCGCCTCCAGGATCAGGTTGAACGGCGTCTCAGAGGCGCGACGGAAACGGGTGAACCCGGCCTTGCGGAAGACGTCGGCGAGGCGCGCCTCTCCGGCCTGCGCGCCCAGGACGAGCCGGCCGCAGTCGGCGATCGCGTTCGCGCAGCAGAGCGAGGCCGAGGCGGAGTAGTAGAGCCGCGCCACGGGCGAGAGGTTGTCCTCGAGGCGGTCGTTCGCGAACGGCTCGATGAGCATCACCGTGCCGTCGGGGGCCAGGGCGGAGGCGGCCTGCCGCGCCGCGCCGAGCGGGTCGCCCATGTCGTGGAGCGCGTCGAAGAAGCAGATCAGGCCGTAGCTCTCGCCGGGGAAACCGGAGGCCGGGGCGACGTCGAAGGAGACGCGCCCGTCCAGACCGACCTCGGCCGCGTTGCGCCGGGCCGCCTCGACGGACGCCGGGTGGACGTCGAACCCGCGGAAGCGCGACTCGGGGAACGCCTCGGCCATGAGGAGCGTCGAGTGGCCGTGGCCGCAACCAACGTCGGCCACCGTGATCCCAGCCTCGAGTCGCTCCACGACCCCCTCGAGCGCCGGCAGCCACTGCGACACGAGGCTCCCGCGGTAGGCGTTCCGGTAGAACGACGCCACGCCGCAGTAGAGCCGCTCGTCGTGGTCTCCCCACGCCACGCCGTTCCCGGTGCGGAAGGCCTCGAGCGTCTTCTCCTCGTCGGCCCACATCGTCGCGGTGACCTGCCAGGCGTGCGGCATGAAGACCGGGCTCTCCTCGTCGGCCAGCACCATCTCCTGCTCGGGGGAGAGCTCGTAGGTGCGGGTGACGGCGTGGTAGTCGACGTAGCCTCCCGCGACCTGCGCGTTCAGCCACTCGCTCACGTAGCGCTCCGCGCAGCCCGTGCGCTCCGCCAGCTCCCGCGGGCTGAGCGGGCCGGCGCCCGCGAGCGCCTTGTAGAGGCCGAGCTTCGTTCCGATGCTGACCATCACGCCGCCGTGGCCGGCGGACAGGTCGCCGACGGCGCGCGCGAGCAGGGATTCGAGCCGGGTGGTGTCGATCGCGGGTGAGCTCATGAGTCGCCTCCTCGTTCTCGCATCCGGGTCTCCGGACGTCCCGCACAAGATGGCGTCGCGCCCGGCGCGTCACCAGGGCCGGAATCGCCCGGGACCGGTCCGTTCGTGCCACGCCCGGCGGGCCGCGCGGGCCCGCGGGCCGTGGCGCGGAGCGAGGGCCGCGAGGTAACGTCGAAGCCGATGAGAGGACGAACCGAGCGGCCCGGGCCGGACCCGATTCGCGTCAGCCTCGTCGCGTTGCCCGACGCGGTGATCTCGACGCTGGGCGGCCTCTTCGACGTGCTGAACGCGTTCGCACGCATGGACGCGCTCGGTGCCGGCGCCGGCGCGCGGCCTCCGTTCCGCGTCGAGATCGTGGGGGAGGCGAGAGGAAGCCTCGGGCTGGCGAGCGGCGTCCCGATCGACGTGCAGCGGGCGGTCTCGGAGATCGACGCGACCGATCTCGTGATCGTGCCGTCGGTGCTGCTCGGGCCCGGAGGCTGGGCGACGGGGCGATCTCCCCGCCTCGTCGAGTGGCTCCGGGCGATGCACGAGGGTGGGGCGGTGCTCTGCTCGGCCTGCTCGGGGATCTTCCTCCTCGCCGAGACGGGCCTCTTCGACGGCCGGGACGCCACGGTCCACTTCGCCTACGCCCGCGCGTTCACGGCCACGTTCCCGGCCGTCCCGGTCCACCCGGAACGGGTGCTCGTCGTCTCCGGCAGGCGCGAGGAGCTCGTGAGCTCGGGGGCCTCGATGGCCTGGCACGACCTGGTCCTCTACCTCATTGCGAGATACGCCGGAGCGACCGCGGCGCAAGAGGTCGCGCGCCTCTTCGCGCTGCAGTGGCACCAGGACGGCCTCACGCCGTACCTCGTCTTCGAGGGGCGGCGCGACCACGGCGACGCGGAGATCCGGAGCGCGCAAGAGTGGCTGGACGGCCACTTCTCGGTCGCCAACCCGGTCGAGGCGATGGTCGAGAGATCGCGGCTCGCCGAGCGCACCTTCAAGCGGCGCTTCACCGAGGCGACCGGCCTGGCGCCGATCGCCTACGTGCAACGCCTCCGGATCGAGAGCGCCAAGCGCCGCCTCGAGCGCAGCGACACGCCGATCGAGAAGCTCGCCTGGCAGGTGGGGTACGAGGACCCGGCGTTCTTCCGGCGCCTGTTCCGGCGGACGACGGGCCTCGCGCCGGGCGCCTACCGCAGACGCTTCCGCATCCCCGAGTTCGCCCGGCCGTAGAGGGGCGTCTCGTGGCCGCGCCGCGCCCGGGTCGTGGTTGGACCAGGTCGGAACGACGAGGTCCTCCGATGCCGGCACGCCATCCTCGGAAACGTCCCCGGATCCGCCCGGGGCGACGACTCGTCGATCGGCGTTGACCCGCAGGCCGCGCGGACGCGCTACCCTCCCGGACACCCGCCATGAACGTCGTCAACCTGAAAGAGCGCCTCTCCCGGTTCTCCACCTACTGGGACCCGAAGATCGTCGGCGAGCTGAACGGCCAGCACGTGAAGCTGGCGAAGCTGAAGGGGCCGTTCGTCTGGCACAGCCACGAGGCCGAGGACGAGCTGTTCCTCGTCCTCTACGGCTCTTTCACGATGGAGTTCCGCGACCGCTCCGTTCGCCTCTGCGAGGGGGAGATGCTGATCGTCCCTCGCGGCGTCGAGCATCGCCCGGTCGCGGAAGAGGAGGTCCACGTCCTCCTGTTCGAGCCCGCCTCGACGGTCAACACCGGGAACGCGGGCGGCCCGCTCACCGTGACGGAGCCGGAGCGCTACTGAAGGGACGCTGCCGATGAATGCCTCCGTCCTGAAGCTCGGGCTCCTCGCGGGGCTCGTGGTGGCCGCCCCGGGCGGAAGCGAGGTCCGCGCGCCCGCGGTCGCGAGGGAACGTGTCGCGGACCTGGGCCGCTTCTTCGCGGGCGGCGCGCCCGTCGAAGCTGCGTTCGTCCTCCGGAACGGCCGGACGGGCGAGGTCGTCCGTCACGGCCCGGCGCGCGCCGCCGAGCGGCTCCTGCCGGCCTCGACGTTCAAGGTGCCGCATACGCTGATCGCCCTCGAGACCGGGGTCGTCTCCGACGCCGACTTCGTGATCCCGTTCGACGCCAGCCGGAAGCGGGACGGGTTCTGGTCTGACGACTGGTCCCGGGACCACACGCTTCGCTCCGCGTTCCAGGGCTCGGTCTACTGGTACTACCAGGAGACCGCGCGGCGCATCGGGCCGAAGCGGATGGCGGAGGCCCTGAAGCGCTTCGGGTACGGCAACGAGAGCCTGGCCGGAGGCGTCGACGCGTTCTGGCTCGAGGGCGGCCTCAGGATCTCCGCGGACGAGCAGGTCCTGTTCCTCCAGCGGATGAACGAGGGGCGCCTCGGCGTCTCGGGCCGGAGCCTCGAGGTCCTGCGGTCGATCATGGTCCTGGAGCGCGGGCCGGGCTATACGCTCCGCGGCAAGACGGGGACGGCCGACGTGACGCCGACCCGCGAGCTCGCGTGGCTCGTCGGGTACGTGGAGCGGGCGGACGAGACCTGGTACTTCGCGCTGAACCTCGAGGGCGAGGAGGTCTGGGAGCGCTGGGGGCCGGGCGCCGCACGGCGGCAGCTGGTGTCGTCGCTCCTCCGCGAGCTGGGCGTGCTCCCGGCCGCGGGCGCGAAATGACGACGCGCGACTCCGCGATCGACGACTCGCGAAGGTCCTCTCCGCGCGCGGCGCCCGCGAGGCCCGCTCGCATCCGGAGCGCCGAGCCGGGGGACGTCCCGGGGTGGTTGCACCTCGCGCGGGAGGTGGAGCACCTCTTCGGCCCGATGGCGGAGGTGCCGGAGTTCCGCGCGGCGCTCGAGAAGGCGATCGGCGACGGCCACGCGCTCGCGGCGGTCGCGCCGTCGGACGACGGAGCGGAGGAGCTGGCCGGCGGGATCGTCTTCTCCCCGGAGGGCGGCGCGATCGAATGGCTGGCCGTTTCGACGCGGGCACGCGGGGCGGGTCTCGGCCGCGAGCTCCTCGCCGCGGCGATCGCGCGGCTCGACCCGGCGAAGCCAATCTCCGTCCAGACCTTCGCGCCTGCCTCGGCGGACGGCGCGGCGGCCCGCCGCCTCTACGCGTCGTTCGGCTTCGAGGACCGGGAGGACGCGGAGGCGACGCCCGCCGGAGTCCCGACCGTGATCATGGTGAGGCGGGCTTCCGCGGGTCGCTGAGTCTTCGAGAGGAGCACGAACCGGCAGAGAATTCCGGTCGCGGGCCTTACCATTCCGGCTCACCGAAGGAGGCCCTCATGCGCGTGTCCGCCCGCTCCCGACTCATGCCGGCCGTGGCGCTCGCCTGCGGCCTCCTCGCGTCGTCCGCCGCCGCGTCGGAGTTCCGGGACGCACAGTTCGGCTTCTCCCTCGCGCCCCCGCGCTTCGGGGCTCCCGCGGAGGGGACCTCGCTCGTTCGGCTCGTCGTCGCGGGGCCGCCCGACGGCGGGTTCTCCCCGAGCGTCAACGTGACCGTCCAGGAAACGCGCACGACGCGGGAGGCGTTCGTGCGCCTGTCGGAGTCGCAGTTCCAGGAGGCCGGGCTGAAGCTCCACTCGAAGGAGAACCGGACGGTCTCCGGCCGCCCCGCGGTCCTGCTCGACTACGAGGGCTCGATCAGCGGCCCGCGGCTCCGCTTCCTGGCCCTGGCGGTGATCCTGCCGGACCGGGTCCTTCTCGCCACCTGCACCGGCCTGGCGTCGACGTACCCGTCGCTCGAGCCGTCGTTCCGGCAGTCCCTCGACTCCTTCAAGCTGACGCCCTCACCGTAGGGCCGCTCGGATCGAGGAGATCCGCGATGACCTCGGCCTCGCCCCGCGAGGGGCACGATCTCGCCGGAGCGGCGCACCCGCCGCTCCGGCGGCAGAAAGGGAAGCCCATGCAGCTCGGAACGTTCTCGGTGAGCCTCGCCGTCAAGGACCTCGACGCGTCCCTGGAGTTCTACGAGAAGCTCGGATTCGAGGTCTTCGCCGGGCAGGCCGATCAGAAGTGGCTGATCCTGCGGAACGGCGACGTCGTGATCGGCCTCTTCCAGGGGATGTTCGAGAGGAACATCCTGACGTTCAACCCGGGATGGGACGGGAACGCGCGGAAGCTCGACTCCTTCGTCGACGTGCGCGAGATTCAGAAGGCGCTGAAGGCCCGCGGCGTGACGTTCGCCCAGGAGGCGGACGAGAGCACGGCGGGGCCGGCGAGCTTCGTCGTCGTCGACCCCGACGGGAACCCGATCCTCTTCGACCAGCACGTGTGATGGGGGGCAGGCCTTCGACCTTCGACCCGGCACGCACGTACGCCTTCCTCGAGGACGAGGGAGGCGCCGTCGTCCTTCCGGGTGGCGCGGAGTTCTGGAGCGCGCTCGCGGCGGGACCGCCGTTTCCCCCGGACGTCGGGCGCGTCGTTTCGGGGTCGGGCTGGCTGGCCGCGCTCTACCCGCTCGACGTCGACGGCGCGGCGTGGGAGCGCCATCCGAACGGCGCCGAGCTCCTCCTGATGGTGACCGGCGAGATGGACCTCGTTCTCGAGGGCCCGGGGGGCGAGGTGACCGTCCGAATGCCCGCGGGTCGCGCGTTCGTCGTCCCGCGCGGCGCGTGGCACCGCCAGGTGGTCCGGGTGCCGGGCACGTACGTCGGCGTGACGTTCGGAAAGGGCTCCGAGCACCGCCCTCTCGGCGAGGTGGCGGCGCGCGGAGGACGTCGGGCGCCGCCGGGGAGGAGCCGACCCGCGCCGAGCCGGCGGCCGGCGAAGCGATGAGGAACGTCTGCGTCTACTGCGGGTCGAGCGAGGGGCGCGACCCGGCGTACGCCGCGCTGGCGAGGGCGCTCGGGCGGGCGCTCGTGGCGCGCGGCCTCGGGCTCGTCTACGGCGGGGCGAGCGTCGGGATCATGGGGATCGTGGCCGACACGGTCCTCGGCCTCGGCGGGCGGGTGACGGGGGTGATGCCGGAGGCGCTCGTGCGGAAGGAGATCGCGCACGGCGGGCTGACGGAGCTGGTCGTCACCTCCTCGATGCACGAGCGGAAGACGCGGATGGCGGAGCTCTCCGACGCCTTCGTGGCGCTGCCGGGCGGGATCGGGACGCTCGAAGAGATCTTCGAGGCGTGGACGTGGGGGCAGCTCGGCCTCCACGCCAAGCCGTGCGGCTTCCTGAGCGCCGCGGGATACTGGGACGGGCTCGTCGGCTTCCTCGACCACGCGGTGCGCGAGCGCTTCGTGAGGGAGGCGCACCGGGCGATGCTCGTCGTCGCCGAGGACCCGGAGGAGCTGCTCGACCGCTTCGCGGCCTTTCGCGCGCCGGAGGTCCCGAAGTGGATACGAAAGGGCGACGAGTAGCGCCCCGCCCGACCGGACACTCGATATACTGGCCCCACGAGAACACGGGCAGCTCCCCCGATGCCGATCGGCCGTCTCGGGCCGACCGTGCGCCGTCGGCGTCGGCGGGGGCCCGGAGCCGGGATGAAGGAGGCGGTATGGCACTGCACGCGGCGATCCAGAATCTCCTCGGCGCGGCCGGGGTGACGAACGTGATGCCCGGTTGGGCGATCCTCGAGAACGCCCGGCTGCTGCCTCCCACGCCCGGCTCCGGGGCGGCGTTCGGGGACGCTCCCGCGCAGGCGCTCCGGAAGGTGATGAAGGCCTACTACGAGTACGGACGGGCTCACTGGACCTGGTCTCAGAGCGCGGGGGTCGCGGCCGCGAACGGAGGCCTCGTGAAGGGGCAGATCCAGGCGGTCGCCTGCGGGTCGTTCAACCAGAACTTCAAGTGGCTGGCCGAGAAGGGGCTCGGGATCAACGGCATCACGAACGGCCAGGAGCCGGGGCAGTTCCTGACGATGCCGGGAAGCGTCTGCATCGACTCGAAGTGGGTGGGGAACGTCCGGACGAGCACGAAGACGTTCGGGGCGCTGAAGTGCTTCAAGTTCGCCGGTCACTACTGGGTGGCGTACGGCGGCGTGAACTACGACGTCTGCTACGACAACACCTTCCACGCGGTCTCCGAGATCATCTGGACGCGCCTGCTTCCGCCCGATCAGAGCCTGGTCGGGAAGGGGGGGCTCACCGCGACCCAGATCTACCGCCTGGAGAAGCCGCTGCCGGAGGGCGACCACCTCGTGATGCTCCAGCAGAACGGGCCGAACGGCTGGCCCTCCTGGCAAATCGTCCCGAAAGCGCAGATCAAGTCGCTGAAGTAGGCGGCGGCGGGCCGGGGAGCGGGCGCCCGGTTCGGAGCGCCCGCTCCCTCGCGCGGAGCGGCGAGAGGCGCCGTCTCTACGGCGCCGGGGCCGCCGGCGCCGTCGCCTCGAGCGGCGCGTCGAGCCGGAAGACGGGGAGGAGGCCGACCGACTCGTCCCAGTAGGGGGTCCGCGTGTAGAAGAAGCGGTGGCGCGCGCGGGCGTCGGCGGCGCGCTTCGGGTCGGAGAGGAGCGCCTTCCACTCGGCGGCGAGCTTCGGGTCTTCCGCGAGCATCTTCGCGGCGAGCGGCTCGAGGACGCGCGGGTCGATGTACTCCTTCGTCTCGAGGGCCGAGCTCATCAGCCCCCAGGCGAAGAGGGAGTCGGGCCCTTCGGGCTCGAGGAGGTGCATCGCCACCGGGGCGAGCGGGTCGTCGAGCGGGACGTAGAGCGATCCGGCCGGGACGGTGCGCGTCTCGACGGCGCGGGCGATCTTCGCGGTGAGCCGGACGCGCCCCTGGTAGGAGGCGGCGGCGAACTTCGCCTCGCTCGCGCGGTACGTGCCGACGGGGAGCGTGCGCGGCGCGGCGAGCTTCGTGAAGCGGAGGCCGTGAGCCGCGAGCTTCTCCTCGATGCCGGGCCAGCCCGCCGGGACGAGGTAGGCCGCCGGGCGCGGGGCGGTGAGGGTGGCCTTCGTGTGGCGGTAGTAGGGGATCGGGACCGTCATCGGCGTCTTCGGGTCGTAGACGAGGCGCGGGCGGCCGGTGACGGGGGAGACGACCTGCTCCCAGGCGTAAGCGGGAAAGTCGATCGTCTCGGGGCGGGAGAGGTCGGTCTCGCCCGCGAGGACGAACGGCGTGCCGGGGCGGGCCCCCTTCGCCGTCCCCTTCGCCGCCGCGCGGGCCGTCTTCAGCGGCGCCGGGTCACGTCCGACCCGCGAAAGGAGCGCCGAGAGGAACGCGGCGTTCGCGCGCACGCGCTCGCCGTAGGGCTTGAGCGCGTGCATCTCGACGAGGACCGAGGGGATCGACCGGAGCGGCATGTAGCAGGTGCCGTAGCGCGGCTCGGTTGGCCCGGGGTCGATCCCCTTGTGCGGGTCGAGCGGGTCGACCCACTCGATGTAGGGGGAGGCCTTCCAGCCCTTCTCCACGACCTCGGCGAGGGCCGGCCGCATGACGGTCTCGAGCCAGGCGCGAAGCGGCTCGGGCGTCGCCGGCTCGCCGCCGTACGAGACGGTGACGGTGACCTGGGCGTCGGAGCCGTCGGTGACGTGATCGTCGACGAAGAGGTCCGGGTCCCACGCGGCGACGAGCGAGAGGAGCGCGCGGGTCTCCGGGGCGTCGGCTTTCAGGAAGTCGCGGTTCAGGTCGAGGCCCTGGGCGGTCGTCCGGAAGCCCATCCCGTCCGCCGGGCCGTCCTGGTTCGGACGGGCCCACTTCGAGGAGCGCTCGTGGCCGTCGACGTTGTAGATCGGGACGACGAGGAGCGTCATCGTGTCGAGGAGGTCGGGCCGGTTCCCGAGCGCCATGTCGCGCAGCAGGATCAGGCAGGCGTCCTTGCCGTCGATCTCGCCCGAGTGGATGCCGTTCAGGACGAGGACGACCGGCTTGCCCGACTTCGCGGCCGCCTCGGGGGTGAAAGCCTTCTCCTTCGAGGCGACGACGACCGGCATCGGCCGCCCCTCTGCGGAGGTGCCGTAGAAGGAGAGCGAGAGGTACGGCGAGGTCTGCTCGAGGCGCCGGAGGAAGGCGAGCGTCCGGTCGTACGACGGGGTCGAGCGAAAGTTGTCGAGCTCGCCCTGCGTCCAGTGATCGGGAGGGATCGGCACGACGGGCCGCTCCTGGGCCGCGAGGGGCGCGGTGGGGAGGAGCGCGGCTGCGATCGCGAGTACGGGGAGGAGCGAAGTGCGGGGGGAGGCGAGGACCGGGCGCATTCGCGGAGGTTAGCGCGGAGAGAGCCCGCGGGAGTCGTATCCTCGGATCCGGAGCAAACCGCAGATGAAGCGACTCCTTTCCCTCCTCCTCCTCGCCGCGCTTCCCGCCCTGGCGGCCCAGCCGTCCCTGAACGTCTATTTCCAGTCGACGCTGAAGGACCCGGCCTACCAGAAGAAGGTCTTCCAGAAGGTCGCGTCCACCTGGCAGGCGCCCGCGTCGTTCCCGAAGGTCGGGAAGAAGTGCGTCGTCCAGGCGGTCATCAGCCGCGACGGGCGGGTCCAGAACGCCTTCGTCTCGATGGAGTCGGGCGTGAAAGCGTGGGACAAGGCGTCCCTCGCCGCCGTCGAGAAGGCCTCCCCGTTCCCGCCGCTCCCCTCGACCTACGAGCACAAGACGCTGGAGGCGCATTTCCACGTCGCCGTCGTCCCGTAGCGGAGCGGGCGGCCGCGCGGCCCGTTTCCGGGGCCGCGCCGCACCGCGGCGAGACGGGAGCCCCGCCTCCGGGCGGTGAGGAGGACCGGCCTTCGAGGGGCGGACGAGGCCGCGCCCGCATGTAGAATCCGCGTTTGATGCGCCTCCGGCCTCACAGCCGTATCCATCGAGATCAGATCGCGAGGGAGGATCGTCCCCGATGAGTGAGAAACCGTTCCAGCCGTTCGTTCCGGCGAGCTCCACGATGACGGAGTTCACGGGCCGGGCGCTCGTCCTCGGCCTCCTGATGGCCGTCGTCCTGGGGGCCGCGAACGCCTACCTCGGCCTGAAGGCCGGGATGACGATCGCCGCGACGTACCCGGCCGCCGTCATCGGCATGGCCGTCCTCCGGATCATGAAGGGCTCCCTCCTCGAGGAGAACTTCGCCCGGACCGTCGGCTCGATCGGCGAGTCGGTCGCGGCGGGCGCGATCTTCACGATCCCGGCGTTCGTCATCCTCGGGATGTGGAAGTTCGAAGGGTTCAACGCGAAGGAGTACGGGATCGCGACGGCCCTGATGATCCTGGGCGGTCTCCTCGGGATCCTCTTCGTGACGATCCTCCGGCGCGTCATGGTCGAGGACAGGGGGCTGCCGTTCCCCGAGTCGGTCGCGGCGAGCGAGATCCACAAGGCCGGCCAGCGCGGGGCCGACGCGGCGATCCAGCTCTTCCGGGCGATGGGCGTCGGCGCCGTCATCAAGCTCCTCGGCGACCTGGGCGTCTTCCGCGCCTCGAACGACTTCCACGTCGCGGTCGGCAAGGTGAAGGAGAGCTTCGTGAGGCTGGGCCTCTCGAAGGACTCCGACTCCATCGCCGCCGGCGGCGTGACGACGATCTCGGCCCCGGCCGCCACGCCGGCGTACATGGGCGTCGGCTACATCATCGGACCCGAGCTGGGCGCCCTGAACTTCGCGGGCGGCCTCCTCGCGTGGGGCCTCTTCGTCCCGCTCCTCGTCTTCTTCCTCGGCCCGAACCTCATCGAGAGGTACACGGACGCCTCCTCCGGGGCCCAGGACTGGGCCGGGCTCGCGGGCCACCTCTACCGCTACATCGTCCGGCCGATCGCGGTCGGCGGCATGCTCGTCGGCGCCTGCTTCACGCTCTGGAAGATGCGGAAGAACCTCATCTCGGGCATCAAGCGCGGCGTGGCCGACGTGAAGAAGTCGGCGGCGGCGGCCGAGGCGACCGAGCGGACCGAAAAGGACCTCTCCTTCAAGGTCGTCCTCCTCGGGATCGCGGCCGTCTTCGTCCTGATGGTCGCCCTCTACTTCTACTTCACGAACGTCCTCGGCGGAGCGCTCCTGGCCGCGATCGTCATGCTCATCACCGGCTTCTTCTTCGCGGCCGTCTCCGGGAACCTCGTCGGCCTCATCGGCTCCTCGAACAACCCGATCTCGGGCCTCACGCTCGCGACGACGATCGTCGCCGCGCTCACGATGGTCGTCATCGGCGTCAAGGGCGTCGAGGGGGTCGCGGCGGTGCTCGCGGTCGCCGCGGTCGTCTGCGTCTCCTCCGCCGTCGCGGGCGAGATGCTCCAGGACCTGAAGGTCGGGCACATCCTCGGCGGTACCCCGTGGAAGATGCAGGTCGGCGACGTCATCGGCGTCGTCATTGCCGGCGCCGTCATGTTCTTCCCACTCTACCTCCTCCACACCTCGGACCTGGCGTCGAACCCTGGCGTCGGCGGCTTCGGCGGCAAGAACCTCCCGGCCCCGCAAGCCGGCCTCATGGCGGCCCTCTCGCAGGGGATCGTCGGCGGCGAGATGGCCTGGCCGCTCGTCCTCGTCGGGATCGCGATGGGGATCACGCTCATCCTCGTGAGGGTCAAGAGCCCGATGCTCTTCTCGGTCGGCATGTACCTGCCGCTCGAGACGACGTTCGCGATCTTCATCGGCGGCCTCATCCGCGGCTTCGTCGACAAGCTCGCCGGCAAGCGCGACTTCAACGTGGCGCAGAAGGCGCGCGTGGAGAACGCGGGCGTCCTCGCGGCGTCCGGCCTGATCGCGGGCGAGGCGCTCGTCGGCCTCCTCGTGGCCGGCGTCGTCGCGTTCCGCTCCGACAACAAATTCCCGCAGCTCGAGGTGTTCTCGGGGATCGCCCCCTGGCTCGCGATCCCGGTCGTCGCCCTCCTCGCGGCGTACCTGATCTACGTGCCGCTCGGCAAGGCGGGCGCGGCCGACGAGCCGGCCCCGCCGACGGCGGTCATGTAGCCCCGGTTTTCCATGTTCCGGTCGAAGGCCGCGGCGCAAGCCGCGGCCTTCGTGCGGATGGGCCCACGCGCCACCGGAGACTAGAATCGTCTTCGTGAGCGGTCGCGCGGGGAGGTCGTCCTGGCCCGTGAGGCGGATCGCCCTCGCGGAGGAGGGCGGGACGCCCGATCCCGTCGTGGCGGCGATGACGCCGGCGGAGCGGGTCGCGCTCGTCGAGCGTCTCACCCGGAGCGCCTGGGCCTTCAAGGGAGAACGGATCGATGGAGCGCGACTTCGTCGAGATGTTGTCCGCACTCGACGCGGCGGGGGCTGAATACCTCGTCGTGGGGGCGCATGCCCTCGCGGCGCACGGCGTTCCGCGGGCGACCGGCGACCTGGACACCTGGGTCCGCGCGACGCCCGAGAACGCCCGCCGGGTCCTCGCCGCGCTCCGTGAGTTCGGCGTCCCGCTGTCCGACCTGACGGCGAACGACCTTTCGCGTCCGGGCACCGTCTTCCAGATCGGGGTCGTTCCCGTCCGGATCGACCTCCTGACGAGTATCGCCGGAGTCGGTTTCGAGGAGGCCTGGGCGGGACGGGTCGAGGTCCCGATCGAGGGGGTGACCGTCGGCGTCCTGGGCCGAAAGGAGCTCATCCACAACAAACGCGCGACCAGCCGGCCGAAGGACCTCCTCGACGCGGAAGCGCTCGCTCCCGCGAGCGCGGAGGAATGACCGCCGATCGCGGGCTCAGGCGGGGCGCCCGGCACTAATACACGATTTCACGCCTGGCACCGAGCCCGGGCACGGCACCAAGCCCGGGCGCCGAGGCCGGGTGGCCACGAGCTCGGCGCAACGTGCCGGGCGGCGCGTCCTCGCGAGGGGTCGATGCCGGCGCATCCCGCGTCGTGGGAGACTCGCCGGATGAGCGAGAACCAGGAAGTCCCGTCGCCCGAGGGGCCTGCCCCCGCGCCGCCCGGCCCGTCCCGCGCCGACCAGGCCCGCAAGGGGCTCCTCGTCTTCTTCGCGATCGTGGCGCTCGGGAGCGGCGTCTTCCAGGGGCTGATCCTCCGCTCGGGGAAGCCGATCGGGGAGAGCCCGTGGCTCGTCTACGGTCTGATGTGGACGCCGGCCGTCGCCTCGCTCGTCGCGCGGCTCGTTTTCCGCGAGGGGTTCCGGGACGTCTCGTTCCGGATCGGCGGCCCCGCGGGGTGGAAGGCGATCGGCCTCGCGTGGCTCCTGCCGCCGCTCGTCGGCTTCGCCGCCTACGGCCTCGCCTGGGCGACCGGCCTCGCCCCGTTCGGAATCCCTTCGCTCGCGGAGGTCGGGCTCTCGGCGTTCCCGCCGGCAGCCCGGTTCGGGATCCTCTTCGCCCTCTCGATGACGCTCGTCTCGCTCCTCTCGTTCCTCTCGGCGGTCGGGGAGGAGATCGGCTGGCGCGGATACCTGCTGACGCGCCTCGTCGAGGCCGAGGTGCCGCGGCCGGTGCTGCTGAGCGGCGTCGTCTGGGCCGTCTGGCACCTCCCGCTCGTCGTGAGCGGGCAGTACGCGGCGGGGCCGAGTCGGGCGCTCTCGGCGGTCGTCTTCGTCCTGACGGTCGTCGGGATCGGTTTCGTCATGGGCTGGATGCGCCTTTCGACCGGGAGCGTCTGGCCGGCGGTCGTCCTCCACGCGGTCTGGAACGCGGTGATCCAGGGGACGTTCGACACGACGACGAAGGGGACGTCGATGTGGGTCGGGGAGGCGGGGATCCTCGTCGCCGCAGCGACCCTCGCCGCCGCCTGGCTCCTCGCACGGAAGCCCTACGCCGCCCGCCGCGCCCCCGGCGAAGAGCCGTTCGCGACGATTCCCGGCCTCGCCGGCTGAGCCCCGGGGATTGGTGCCAGGCGTGAAATCGTGTATTGTTGAAAACAATACACGATTTCACGCCTGGCACCGGAGCGAGGTGGCACCGGAGCGAGGGGCGTCGGCGCGGAGGGCGTGCGGGGGGACCGGCCCGGTGGTCCCCCCGCAGAGGTCGTCAGAGGACGCCGAACTCCTTGCCGACGGCGACGAAGGCGGTGACGGCCTCGTCGAGGTCGGCGGTGGAGTGGACGGCCGAGATCTGGCAGCGCAGGCGGGCGTGCCCCTGCGGGACGACGGGGAAGCCGAAGCCGGAGACGTAGACGCCCTTCTCGAAGAGGGCGGCCGACATCGCGAGGGCCTTCGCCGTGTCGCCGACGATGACGGGGACGATCGGGTGGACGCCCTTCGGGATGTTGAAGCCCGCCTCGGTCATCTTCGTCCGGAAGTGCGCCGCGTTCGCGCGGAGACGCTGCACGGGGGCCGGGTCCTCGAGGAGCATCCGGAACGCCTCGAGCGAGGACGCGGTGACGGCCGGCGGGAGAGCGTTCGAGAAGAGGGTCGTCCGCGAACGCTGGCGGAGGAGCTCGACGAGGGGCGCCGGGCCGGTTGTGAAGCCGCCGGCGGCCGAGCCCATCGCCTTGCCGAGCGTCGAGGTGTAGACGGCGACCTTGCCGTGGACGCCGGTCTCTTCCGCCGAGCCGCGGCCCGTGGCGCCGATGACGCCGGTGGCGTGGGAGTCGTCGACGACAAGGAGGGTGTCGTACTTCGCGCAGAGCTCGACGAGCTCGGGGATCGGCCCGATCTCGCCCTCCATCGAGAAGACGCCGTCGGTCATGTAGAGGCGCCGGCGCTGGGCCTGCGACTCTCGGAGCGCCTTCTCCGACGCCGCCAGATCGCCGTGCGGAAGGACGTAGCGCTTCGCCTTGCAGAGGCGGATGCCGTCGATGATGGATGCGTGGTTGAGGCCGTCCGTCAGGATGGCGTCCTCCTCGCCCAGGAGGGGCTGGAAGAGCCCCTCGTTCGCGTTCCAGCACGACATGTAGAGGATCGTGTCCTCGGTGCCGAAGAAGGCGGAGATCGTCCGCTCGAGCTCCTTGTGGAGCTCCTGCGTGCCGCAGATGAAACGGACGGAGCCGAGGCCGTTCCCCCAGCGCTCGAGGGCCTTGCGGGCGGCCTCGACGATCCGCGGGTGGTTCGCGAAGCCGAGGTAGTTGTTGGAGGTGAGCATCAGGACGTCGCGGCCGTCGACGCGGACGCGGGCCCCGGTGGGCCCTTCGAGGACGCGCTCCTTCTTGAAGGTGCGGGCCTCCTTCAGGG
Source organism: Acidobacteriota bacterium (assembly GCA_029567505.1). Classification (GTDB taxonomy): domain Bacteria; phylum Acidobacteriota; class Thermoanaerobaculia; order UBA5066; family UBA5066; genus UBA5066. The sequence goes on along the minus strand of JAKPXO010000294.1, from coordinate 10,146 downwards.
CCTCGATCTCGGACTTGCAGTAGTCGATGAGGGCGGTGCTCATGACCGGCCAGAATACCAGCGCCCCGCGGGGTGCGGGGCGCTCGGGGCCGCCTCGAGGGGCGCGAGGGCTACTTCTTCTTCGCCTTCTTCGGGGCGGGCTTCTTCGGGGCCGCCTTCTTCGACGCGGGGCGCGCGGCCTTCTTCGGGGCGGGCTTCTTCGGAGCCGGCTTGCGCGGAGCAGGCTTTTTCGGGGCAGGCTTCTTCGGCGCGGGCTTCTTCGGCGCGGGCTTCTTCGGAGTCGCCCTGGCGGCGGGCGGGGCGGGCTTCTTCGGCACGGCGGCGGCCTTCGCCTTCTCCTTGGCCCTCCAGGCCGCCAGCTTCTCCTTCACCTTCTCGTCGACCTCCGACATCGGGACCCACTCCTCGTCGGGGTGGAGGTCGGAGGCCTGGAAGACGACGATCCGATAGCCGTCGGGGTCGAGGATCTCGGCCGAGCGCCCGGTGAACTCCTCGAGTGGGCCCCGCGTCACCGTGACGCCGCGCTCCTTGAGCGTCGTCAGGCAGGCTTCGAGATCGCCCGTCGAGAGGATCAGGGCCACCTGGTTGCGGGCCGAAACCTCGCCGGCGCGGAGCGGAGTGACCTTGACCAGGACCGGCCCGAGGCCGAACTCGACCCAGTCGCTCTCGAAGCCCCCGACCTCCGGAAGGCCGAGCGTTTCGCCGTAGAAACGGCGAGACCGCGGAAAGTCGCTGGCGGCGACGTGTACCCGCCGGAGGGCAACGAACATCTCAACCTCCCGATTGGTTTCCCGGCGGCCGAGAAAAAGGCCCACCGCCGGTTACACGGACGAAATCCGGGGAGCGTTCCCCTGAAACGCCCGTTTACCAGAAAGTGATTGACTTTTCAACAACTTTCCGATCGGCGAGGGAGCTCAATCGGGTCGACCCAGGCGCTTCCGTCCGGCCCCCATTCCCGCTTCCAGACCGGGACTCGCGCCTTGATCTCCTCGATGCCGGCCCGGCAGGCGGCGAAGGCCTCTTCGCGGTGCGGCGCAGCCGCGGCGACGACGACGGCCACCTCCCCGACCCGGAGCCGCCCGATCCGATGCCGGAGGAGGAGGCGGACGGCGGGAAAGCGCCCGGCCAGGTCGGTCTCGATCCGTTCCATCTCGGCCTCGGCCATCGGCTCGTAGGCCTCGTACTCCATCTCGGAAACGGCACGCCCGTCGTTCACGTTCCGGACGACGCCGACGAAGAGGGCGAGGCCGCCGTCGCCGTCGCGACGGGCGGCTTCGAGGAGGGCGCCCGGCTCGAGCGGGACGCGGACGAGGCGGGGCACGCTCAGCCTCCGGCAAGCGGAGGGAGAAACGCGACGGTGTCCCCGGGGCGGACCGCGTCGGCGTCGGCGGCGTAGCGCTCGTTCACGGCGACGAGAAGGCGGCGCCCGAGCCGGGCGGCGGCGGGGGTGAGGGCCGAGACGGCCTCCCGGAGCGCGGCGACGGTCGTCTCGCCGGGAAGGGCCTCGGCGACTTCGACGGTACGGGACTCGCCCAGCTCGTCCCGGAGGGACGCGAAGAAGAGGATCCGGACCTTCATCGGTCCGGATCTTAACGTCGGCGGAGTTCTAGAATGCCCGCCGAATCAGGAGGTTCCATGCCCGAGACACCGGGACGGCTGACGGGGAAGAAGGCTCTCGTGACGGGGGCTTCGCGCGGCATCGGGCGGGCGATCGCCCTCCGCCTCGCGGCGGAAGGGGCGACCGTCGCCTGCGGCGTCCGCTCCGAGGCCGACGGCGCCGCGCTCGTCGCCGAGATCGCGGCGGCCGGCGGTTCGGCGGTCCCGGTCCTCCTCGACGTGACCGATGCGGCCTCTGTCGCGACGGGCGTGGAGAGGGCGGCCCGGCCGGAGCGTCGCCTCGACCTCGTCGTCAACAACGCCGGCTACACGTCGCCGACGCCACTCTCCGGCGACGAGAGGTCCGACCGGGCCTTCGAGCGGTCGTGGGACGTGAATGTGGCGGGCACGTGGCGCGTCTTGCGCGCCGCGCTCCCGTTCCTCGCGGCCGGAGCGCGGATCGTGAACCTGTCATCGGTCCTGGGGCGCTTCGGCGCGCCCGGCCAGGCGGGCTACTGCGCCGCGAAGCACGCCGTCATCGGCCTCACTCGCTCCCTCGCCCTGGAGCTGGCGCCGCGGAAGGTGACGGTCAACGCGATCTGCCCGGGCTGGGTCGACACGGAGATGGGACGGTCGCGGATCCGGGGGTTCGGCCGGGAGGTGGGCCTCGACGAGGAGGCGGCCTTCGCCGCGGCTGGAAAAATGGCTCCTCTCGGCGAGGTGCTCGTCCCCGGCGAGGTCGCCGGCCTCGTCGCCTGGCTCGCCTCGGAGGACGCCCGGAACGTGACGGGCCAGTCGATCGTCATCGACGGCGGGCAGGTGATGCCCTGAAGCGGACGAAGGCGGTCTTCCTCGACGCCGGGAACACGCTCCTCGCGGCCGACCCGCCGGTGGAGGCGGTCTACGGCGACGCGTTCCGGAGGTGGGGCCTGTCGGCCGACGACAGCGCCGTGCACGACGCCCTGCGGGCGACGTGGGGGCACGTGGCCGCCCGTCAGGCGCGGGGGGAGGAGCGCTGGGGCGGGGGCGGAGGAGAGCGGGCGTTCTGGCAGGACTTCGTGCAGGACGTCTGGGGTCGGCTCGGCGGCGGCCTTCTCCCCGAGGGACTCCTCGACGACCTGATCGTCCACTTCGCCCGGCAGGAGAGCTGGGTCCTCTACCCCGAGGTGCTCGAGGTGCTCGCGGCCCTCCGCGAGAAGGGGCTGAAGCTCGTCGTCGTCAGCAACTGGGACTCGACGCTCCCCGCCCTCCTCGACCGGCTCGACCTGACCCGCTTCTTCGACGGCGTCGTCGTCTCGGCGCTCGTCGGAGCGAGCAAGCCGGCCCGCGCCATCTTCGACACGGCGCTCGACGCCGCCGGCGTCGCGCCCCACGAGGCGCTCCACGTCGGCGACTCTCCGTCGGAGGACTACGAGGGAGCGCGCTCCGCCGGCCTTCCGGCCCTCCTGCTCGACCGGGCCGGCGTCGCCGGCGACGGGTACGAGACGATCCGGACGCTCCAGGAGATCCTCCCCCGACTCGCCCCCTGACGCCGCGCCGAACGCGAACCGACGAGGAGCCGCGCATGAACCTCTTCCGTACGAAGCCGATCGACCAGCTCGTCGCCGAGGGGGCCGACACCGGGAAGGGGCTGAAGCGCGAGCTGACCGCCGTCGACCTCGTGGCCCTCGGGATCGGGGCGATCATCGGCGCCGGCATCTTCGCGACGCTCGGGACGGCGACCTCGGGGGGCGGCACGCTCCCCCCGGCGGGCCCCGGCATCGTCGTCTCGATCCTCCTGACGGCGCTCGCCTGCGGGTTCTGCGGCCTCTGCTACGCGGAGTTCGCGAGCCTCGTCCCGGTCGCGGGGTCGGCCTACACCTACAGCTACGCGACGCTCGGCGAGCTCGTGGCCTGGATCATCGGGTGGGACCTGATCCTCGAGTACGCCGTCGGGAACATCGCGGTGGCGATCTCGTGGGCGGCCTACTTCCGGCAGCTCCTCCTCGGCTTCGGCCTGGAGTTCCCCGCGTTCCTCGCGACGGACTACCGTTCGACGCTCCTCGCGGCGAAGGCCGCGGCCGCGGGCGGCGTCGGAGCGCTCTCGCCCGAGCAGGCGGTCGCGTACCAGGCGCACCTCCACCACCCCGAGCTGTTCGGTGTGCCGATCGTCTTCAACCTCCTCGCGGCGCTCATCACGGCGGCGATCACGATCCTCCTCGTCCGCGGGATCAAGGAATCGGCGCGCGTGAACGACTTCATCGTCTTCCTGAAGGTCGCGACGCTCCTCTTCTTCGTCGCGGTCGGCGCGTTCTACGTGAAGCCGGCGAACTGGACGCCGTTCTTCCCGGGGGGCTTCTCGGGGGTCTGGGTCGGGGCTTCCCTGATGTTCTTCGCCTACATCGGCTTCGACGCGATCTCGACGGCGGCGGAGGAGTGCAAGGACCCCGGGCGCGACATGCCACGCGGCATCCTCGGGTCGCTCCTCGTCTGCACGCTCCTCTACGTCGCGGCGGCCCTCGTCCTCTCCGGGATGATCCCGTACCAGAAGCTCGTGGGCGTCGCCGACCCGCTCGCGGCGGCGCTCGCCTTCGTGAAGCAGGACTGGGCGGCCGGGCTCCTCGCGGCTGGCGCCGTCTTCTCGATGACGGCCGTCCTCCTCGTCTTCCAGCTCGGCCAGCCCCGCATCCTGATGGCGATGTCGCGCGACGGGCTGCTGGGCCCGTGGTTCGGGAAGGTCCACCCGAAGTACCGGACGCCCCACGTGGGGACGATCCTGACGGGCGTCTTCGTCGCGACGTTCTCGGCGGTCGCGAACATCGACGAGATCATCCAGCTGACGAACATCGGGACGCTCTTCGCGTTCGCGCTCGTCTGCATCGGGATCCTCGTCCTGCGCTACCGCGAGCCCGACCGGCCCCGGAAGTTCCGGGTGCCGTTTGTGCCGCTCGTCCCGCTCCTCGGGATCGCGATGTGCGTCGCGCTGATGGTGAAGCTCCCCGCTCTCACCTGGGAGCGCTTCGTCCTCTGGCTCGCCGCCGGCCTCGCGATCTACTTCCTCTACGGCAGGAGGCGGAGCCGGCTCGCTCGGGCCTGACGCGGCACGGCCGGCCGGCGCCGCTACCTCGCGGCGACGCGCGCGAGCGCGGAGGGGACGACCGCCGGGAGCCTCACGCGCCGCCCCTCCCGCGGATCGAAGTCCCCGAGGACCTTCGCCTGCGTCGTCCCCGGAGGGACGAGGATGTCGACGAGCGGGCAGGGTTTCCGGTCGTCCTCGTCCGCCCCGCCGAACGCGTCGGAGGAGCGCCCGGCCCCGGCGCGCATGATGAAGAGCGGCTCGTCGCCGTCGTCGCGCTTCAGGCCGGCCAGCTTGCCGAGGTCGTAGCGGCCGGCGACGTCGGCCCCGGAGACGGCGACGACATAGCCCCAGCCGGCGCTCGGGGGGCCGCCGAGGAAGTGGTCGGGAACGAAGAAGCGGACGCGCCGCCCGCGGACCTCGACCCGGGACGGGAAAAAGACCGACTCGGCGAGCATCCGCGTCACCTCGTCGCGGATCTCGGCCTTTTCGGCGTCGCGGGCGTCGCGCGGCCGGGCCGGCCCGGAGGCGTTCTCCTTCCGGACCCGCTGCGTGAGGCTCCGCCGGAGGAGGGTCTCGGCGGGTCCGGGGAGCGGCGTGAGGCAGATCGCTTTCTCCCAGGCGCCGGCCGGGTCGACCTCGGCGTTCCGCCCCGGGAGCGTCTCGGTGTTGCCCGAGCCGGGGACCCGGTCGGTGTCGACGTAGACGTCGACGTTGAACGTGTAGAAGCCGAGGCGCATGACGTCGGTCATGAGCGTCCCGCCTCCGTCCAGGGGCACCCTCTCCGTCTTCACGACGGGGCGGGCGAACGTCACCTCGAACATCGTCCCGTCCCCCTCGCGCCGGGCGGCGAAGGAGACGAGGTCGAGGTGGCCGGGGAGCATGTCATTCCGGCTCCGCACCGGGTAGGTGAGGTGCCCGTCGCCGTGGTCGTCCTTCTCGGGGTCGGTCACGACGAAGAGCGCGGCCTCGGCCGCGCCGGCGGCCGTTCGCGGGGAGAAGAGAGGGAGGAGCGCGGCGAGCACGGCGGCGCCCCGGAGGAGGCACGGCGGGCGGGAGGTCATGCCGGGATCTTGCCGCAGGCGGCGGGACCCGGCGCAGGAAAAAGGGCCCGGCGGCCGAAGCCGCCGGGCCCTTCCGCCCCTCCGGGAGGGAGGCCTAGAAGAGGATTTTCAGGTAGGCCTTGAGGCGCTGCTGGTCGAACTCGCGCTTCTCCATCGTGTTCCAGCCGCCGTAGCGGTTGAAGAACCCGAGGGAGCCGACCGGGACGTGGACACTACTCGCGGTCTCCTCGCTCGCCGTCGTCGGGACGAAGCCGTCGCCGTAGTCCGGCTTGAACGTCCCGAAGTTGTACTCGTAGACGAGGCCGCACTCCGAGAGGCCGCCCAGCGTGTAGCGGAACTTCGCGATGAGCTGGTTCTTCTGGTGCTTGCCCGAGGCCATCTCCATCATGTTGTAGGCCTGGAAGGCGGTGTTGCCGTCCTCGAGGTCCGCGTCGTAGTAGATGTACTCGAGGGAGCCGTAGAGGTCGCGCGTCCACTGGTAGCCCGCACCGGCCTGGATCATCACGTAGCTCAGGTCCCGGTCGTCGTCGGAGACGTCGTTGAACGGCTTCCACTGGTAGCCGACCTGCCCGTTCGCGCCGGTGATGACGCCGGGGTTGTTGAAGAAGTCGGCGGTGGAGTTGCCGGTCGAGTAGAAGTTCTTCTGGTTCTCGCAGCCGAGGTCGCCGCTCGTCGCGCAGTCCCCGGGGAGGTAGGGGAGGTACTTCGCGTCGTTCAGCCGCTTGTCGGTCTCACTGATGAGCTTGATCTTGCCGAAGAGGTCGATCCCCTTCCCCGTCTCGATGACGTACTTGCCCTTGAGGAGCGCGATGTGCGTCGTCTTGTCCTGGAAGGGGGCGTAGGCCGAGCGGTAGCTCGCCATGCCGACCTGCATGTCCATCGCCGGGAAGGGCGAGTTCGTGATCGCCCGGGAGTCGTCGCCCCAGGCCTGCCAGTTCGTGTCGTAGGTGAGGTAGGTGTACTCGCCGGCGAGCTCGAGGTTGCCGCTCTGGTAGGTCGGGGTGACCGTGATCCCCCGCCAGCCGATCGCGGTCTCGGCCATCGGCTCGTTGAAGTCGGTGAACTGGTTGTCGACGTTGATCGTCGCGACCTGCTGGGCGTTCCCCTCCCAGCCGCCGTACCCGATGACGGTCGGGTTGCCGCCCCAGATGCCGTAGGTCGCGTTGCCGGGGCCGGGGAGCGCCCACGTGGAGTCGTGCCCCTCGGTGAGGAGGACGTCCGACTCGCGCCGGGCCGCCATGGCCGACGCGTACTCGGCGCCGATGTGGAACGCCTCGACGTTCACGCCGAAGCCGCTGCCGCCGAGGTCGGCGAAGTCGAGGTTCAGCTTGCCGCTCCAGTCGTCGTGCTTGCCCGCAGGGACCGGCGAGTAGCCGTTCATGCCGAAGCTCGCGGGGGCGAGGTCGCTCGCCGACTCGTAGGTCGAGTAGTAGAACGCGGCCTTCGCGTCGACGGTCGCGTTCGGGTGGATCCCGACCTTCGCGCCGAAGACGGTGTTGCGGAACCGCATCCGCGTGTCCTTGCCGTCGTCCCAGTTGATGTCGCGGGAGTCGACCTCGATGTCGTTCACCCACTGCACGAGGCCGCCGATGTCCCACGTCGAGCCGCCGGAATACTTGAACTGGCCCACGTACGCGCCGTCGGCGACGTGGAAGTTGCCGGTCTTGTACTCGGGGCCGGCCCAGAGGCGCGGAAGGGAGATGCGCGCGGCATCCCACGTGAGGGCCTTGTCCATCGCCGAGCCCTGGAAGAGGAGCCCCTGGACGTTGTCGCGGTCGATGTAGCGGATGCGGCCGACGACGTACGGGTCGAACATCCCCCAGTCGCTCGAGCCGATCGTGGCGGAGTCGAGCCAGGAGTAGCCAGGCGTCAGGGTCACGGTGACGCCGCGGAGCTTGATGTACTGGTTCGAGCGCGGGTCGAACTCGCCGCAGCCGACGGACGTTCCGGAGCCGCTGCAGTCTTCCGAAGGCTGGCCCCAGCCGCCCATGTTCGTCCAGAAGTTCTGGTAGAAGCGGCTGTGGATGCGGGCGTTGACCTCGACGGCCTTCGAGACCTTCGCGTTCAGGAGGAGCTCGATCTCGGTCCCCTGGCCGTTGTCGCCGTAGCCTTCGCCGGGGGCGTCCTTGAAGTTGTAGAGGGCCCCCTGGTCCCGGCTGTTGCCCCAGAGCCACTTCGTGTAGGTCGTGCCGCTGATCGTGAACTGCGGGCCCTGCTGCGCCCAGGCCGTGCCGGAGACGGCGACGGCCACGAGGAGCAGCACGAGCCCGAGAGTCTTCGTCGTGCGCATGTCTCTACTCTCCTTCACTCGAATCGGAACGGGACGCCTACTTGCGGACCATCGGAAGGGTCGCCGTCTTCTTGGGCGCCCCGTCCGCCTCGCACTCGTAGGCGAGCGCCTTCTTCTGCTCCTCGACCTCGGCGGCGTCGCCGGTCCCCTTGCCCGCGAGGATGTCCATGACGTGCGGGTCGCAGTCGCCGTCGGTCCCGCCGCCGAACCGGTGCTGCCCCTCGTACTCGTTCACCTTCCGGGTGAGGAGGTCGGCCTTGTCGGGGAAGCCCTCGTTCGACTGGACGACGACCTGGTAGCCCCACGTCGCGGGGTCACCTTCGCCGAGCTCCTTGAGGCTCACGGTGCCGCTGATGGTCCGACCGGCGCCCCGCGTCCGCGTCGGGACGAGGACGGCGGCCTTCGCCCAGCCGGCCTTCGTCTCGACCTCGCTCGCGACCCGGTTCTGGGGCTGCGGCGAGAGGATGACGCACTTGTCCCAGGCGTCGGCGGGCGCGAACGCGACGTTCAGGCCGGGGAGACCCTTCGTGAAGCCGCTCCCCTCCTTGCCGTCGGTGTCGATGAAGACGAAGACCATCTGGGTCGCGAAGCCGCCACCCATTCCCCACGGGTCCTCGAGGGCGCTGCCGAGCGTGACCGAGAACGTGGCCTTGTCGCCCGAGGCCTTCATCTTGAATTCGACGAGGTCGAACGACCCGGCCTTGTAGACCTTGTCGGTCGGGTAGACGTAGGCGCCCGGGCCCTTGTCGTCGCCCGTCGGGTCCTTGAACGAGACCTCCTGGGCGAAGGCGGTGCCGGCCACGAGGGCGACGGCGAGCAGAACGAACGTCGGGAAAAGCCATCTCTTCATTTCGAGCCTTCCTTTCTGGAGCGGATTCAGCCTTTGACGCTGCCGGCCGTCAGGCCGGAGACGAGGTACTTCTGGAGGAAGAGGAACAGGGCGACGACGGGGATGGAGACGACGATGGCGCCGGCGGCGAAGTACCCCCACTGCTGGGAGAAGCCGCCGACGAAGAACTTCAGGCCGACCGGGGCGGTGTACATCGCCTCCTTGTCGATCAGGGTGGCGGCGAGGATGAACTCGTTCCACCCGGTCATGAACGAGAAGAGCGCCGTCACGGCGACGGCCGGCTTCGCGAGCGGCAGGACGATCCGCCAGAAGATCGTGGCGGAAGAGGCGCCGTCGATGAGGGCGGCCTCCTCGAGATCGCGCGGGATCGTGTCGAAGTAGCCCTTCAGCATCCAGACGCAGAAGGGGATCGCCGTCGTCGAGTAGGCGAGGACGAGGCCCGTCCGCGTCGACCCGAGGCTCAGCCACTTCACGAGGATGATGTAGAGCGGGATGAGCATCAGCGTCCCGGGGAACATCTGCGAGACGAGGAACGACATCATCCCCGTCTGGCGCCCCGGGAAGCGGAAGCGGGAGAACGCGTAGGCCGCCGTGCACGCGAGGAAGACGCCGACGACGGTCGTCGCGATCGAGACGATCGCGCTGTTGAGGACCCAGGTGGCGAAGGGCTGGTCGGCGAAGACCGAGGTGAAGTTCGAGAAGGAAATCTCGGCCGGCCACGGGATCACGGCGCGGAGGCGGTCCCAGAACGTCGGGTCGGGGGGGACGTCGGCGATGGCGAGGCTCTGCTTTCCCGAGAACGCGATCGAGAGGACCCAGAGGACCGGGTAGACCGCGTAGAGCGTGGCCAGGACGAGGAGGACGTGCATCGGGAAGTGGGGCGGCTCGTCGGCGCCGGCGCGGGACTTCCTCGTCAGCAGGCCCATGTCACAGCCCTTCCCCGGGCGCCCTGCAGCACCGCTGCCTCATATGGCCTCCGTAGCCTTCGTCATCCGGTTCTGGAAGACGCCGTAGACGAGCAGGATCGCGAAGATGACCGTGGAGTAGGCCGCCGCGTAGCCGTACTGGTACTTCTCGAACGCGAACTTGTACGACTGCGTGATGAGGATCTCGGTCGAGCCGGCGGGCTGCCCCGCGCTCACGAGGTAGATGATGTTGAACATGTTGAACGTCCAGACGACCGACAGGATGATCGCCGGGACGAGCGCGGGCTTCAGCGAGGGGAGCGTGATCGACTTGAACGCCTGCCACCGCGAGGCGCCGTCCACCCGCGCCGCCTCGTAGAGGTCGG
>JAKPXO010000209.1 GCA_029567505.1 Acidobacteriota bacterium | reverse complement strand
CGGAGACCGGGGGACGTGGGCTTGTAGGAGCGAACCGGCATGTCAGACCCCCTCGAAGATCGGCGGCAGCTTCTCGCCCGCCTTCAGCTTCACGTAGGCCTTCCGCCCCTCGCTCGTGCGACCGATGGAGCGCCCGACCTTCTTGATCTTCGACGTCGTCTTCAGGACCCGCACGGAGTCGACCTTGACGTCGAACAGGACCTCCACGGCGCGGCGGATCTCGATCCGGTTCGCGTCCGGGGCGACCTTGAACGTCAGGACGTTCTGCGCCTCGCGCAGCGTCGTCGACTTCTCGGTGATGATGGGCTTGAGCAGGATCGACTGGGCGGTCTTCATCCGAGCACCTCGGTGACCGTCTTGAGCGCCAGCTCCGTCAGGACCACCGTTCCCGCCTCCAGGGCGGCGTACGCGTCGAGCCCCAGGGCGTCCTCGACGAGGAGGAGCGGGTTGTTCCGCGCCGCCTTCGCGAGCTTCTCGTTCTCCCGGCGGTCGAGGAGGAGGGCCTTCCCGGTCACGCCGAGCTTCGTCATCGCGGCGGCGAGGTCCTTCGTCCGGTGCGTCGGGAGCTCGAGGCTCTCGAGGAGGACGAGCTGGTTCTCGCGCAGCTTCTCCGAGAGGACGCAGCGGAGGGCCGCCTTCTTCGTGGCGACGTTGACCTTGAGCTCGTAGGAGCGCGGGACGGGCCCGTGCACCGTGCCGCCGTGGCGGTGGATCGGCGGACGGCCGCCGCCCTGCCGCGCCCGGCCGGTGTGCTTCTGCTTGAAAGGCTTCTTGCCCGTGCCCGAGACCTCGGAGCGGACCTTCGTCTTGTGGGTCCCCGCGTGCTCGCGCGCGCGGATCGCCCGGACGACCTCCCACACCACGTGACGGCGGAACGGCACCCCGAAGATCTCCTCGGGGAGGTTCGCCTCGCCGACGGTCTCGGCGTTCAGGTTGCGGATCGGCACGGTCAGGCCGGAGGCGGGGGACGTCTTCTTCGTCGTGGCCATCGTCCCTCTCCTCACGCCGCCTGCGTCTTGGCGGGCTTCTTCACGATCTTGACGACCGTGTTCCGCGCGCCGGGGACCGCACCCCGCAGGTAGATCAGGTGGTTCTCGGCGTCGACCTTGACGACCTCGAGGTTCTTGGTCGTCACCTGCTTCCCGCCCATCCGGCCCGACGAGCGGGTCCCGGCGATGACCCGGGAGGGGAAGGCCGAGGCGCCGATCGAGCCCGGCAGGCGGTGGAACATCGACCCGTGGGTCGCGACGCCGCCACCGAAGCCGTGACGCTTGATGACCCCCTGAAACCCCTTGCCTTTCGAGACGCCGACGACGTCGACGTGCTCGGCGGCGTTGAAGATGTCGCAGAGGACCTTGTCGCCCGGGGCGAACGGGTCCCCCTCCTCGCAACGGACCTCACCGACGGTCCGGGTCGGGGGGACGCCGGCCTTCTCGAAATGGCCGCGGACGGCCTTCGTGAGGCGGCGGGGCGACGGACGGGGCCCGACGAGCCCGAGCTGGACCGCGTCGTAGCCGTCGTTCTGCTTGGTCTTGCGCTGTACGACCAGGCACGGCCCGGCCTCCACCACCGTCACCGGCACGACCGTGCCGTCGGCTGCGAAGAGCTGGGTCATCCCGATCTTGCGCCCCAGAATCCCTGTGATCATGGTCAAAAACCTCGTTACGGCTCCGGGGTCATTTCCCCATGGTGCGGATCTCGACTTCCACACCGGCGGGGAGCTCGAGCTTGGTGAGGGCGTCGACGGTCTGCGGCGTCCACTCGAAGATGTCGAGGAGGCGCTTGTGGGTCCGCATCTCGAACTGCTCCCGCGACTTCTTGTCGACGTGCGGCGAGCGGTTCACCGTCCACCGAGAGATGGCCGTCGGAAGCGGAATCGGACCGGCGACCTTGGCACCCGAGCGGCGCGCGGTGTCGACGATCTCGAGCGTCGACTGGTCGAGGATTCGGTAGTCGTAGCCCTTGAGGCGGATGCGGATCTTGTCGTTGCCCATCGTCTTTCTCGTGGTACCGCCCCAGGGGGCGGAGGACCGGCCGCGGGGGAGGGTGCCCGAAGGCCCCTCCCCGCGACCGGACGCTCGTTTAGGCGAGGATCTCCGTGACGGTGCCCGCGCCGACGGTGCGGCCGCCCTCCCGGATCGCGAACTTCAGCCCCTTCTCGATGGCGATCGGGGCGATGAGGGAGATCTCCAGCTCGACGTTGTCGCCCGGCATGACCATCTCGACGCCCTCGGGGAGCTTCGCCGAGCCGGTCACGTCGGTCGTGCGGATGAAGAACTGGGGCCGGTAGTTGTTGAAGAACGGCGTGTGGCGTCCGCCCTCCTCCTTCGACAGGACGTAGATCTTCCCCATGAACTTCGTGTGGGGCTTGATCGTGCCCGGCTTGCAGAGGACCTGGCCGCGCTCGACGTCCGTACGCTCGACGCCACGGAGGAGGACGCCGATGTTGTGGCCCGCCTGGCCCTGGTCGAGGAGCTTCTTGAACATCTCGACGCCGGTGACGACCTTCTTGACCGTGTCCTTGAAGCCGACGATCTCGATCTCCTCGCCGACCTTCACGACGCCGCGCTCGACGCGGCCGGTGACGACGGTGCCGCGGCCGGAGATCGAGAAGACGTCCTCGATCGGCATGAGGAAGGGCTTGTCGGTCTCACGGACCGGGTCCGGGATGTTCTCGTCGAGGGCCTTCGCGAGCTCCCAGATGCACTGGGCGTCGGGGCCGGTCGGGTCGTTGAGCGCCTTGACGGCGGAGCCGCGGACGACGGTGATCGTGTCGCCGGGGAACTCGTACTTGTTCAGGAGGTCGCGGACCTCGAGCTCGACGAGGTCGAGGAGCTCCGGGTCCTCCATGAGGTCGCACTTGTTGAGGAAGACGACCATCGCCGGGACGTTGACCTGCCGGGCGAGGAGGACGTGCTCCTTCGTCTGCGGCATCGGGCCCTTGGGAGCCTCGACGACGAGGATCGCGCCGTCCATCTGCGCCGCGCCGGTGATCATGTTCTTGATGTAGTCGGCGTGGCCCGGGCAGTCGATGTGCGCGTAGTGGCGCTTCTCGGTCTCGTACTCGACGTGCGCGAGGGCGACCGTGAGGATCTTCGTCGCGTCGCGGCGGAAGGTCTTCGCGTCGGCCTTGGCGACGTCGTCGTATGCCTTGGCGGTCGCGAAGCCCTTCGTCGAAAGGACCTTCGTGATCGCGGCCGTGAGCGTCGTCTTGCCGTGGTCGATGTGACCGATGGTGCCGATGTTGACGTGCGGCTTAGTCCGCTCGAACTTCGCCTTCGCCACGGGGTCCTCCTGTCGGACTGTGTCGGTGTAGAGCCTTCGGTGGGTGCTGCTGTCGCTGCTGGA
>JAKPXO010000202.1 GCA_029567505.1 Acidobacteriota bacterium | reverse complement strand
ATTTTCATCAGGGTCGGCCGGGAGAGAATCGTGCGATGCCGACGCACCGGCTCCTCCGGCGGGGAGACGCCGCCTTCGCCGTGGCGCTTTTCGTCTCGCTGACGGCGCTCTCGTGGCTGCGCTGGGCCTCGTTCCAGGGGGACCTGAACCGCGAATGGACCGTCCCGATGCGCCTGGCGGCGGGGGAGCGGCTTTGGTCGGAGGTCGGCTACTACTACGGGCCGCTCGCGCCGCACGCGGTGGCGGCGGCGTTCCGGCTCTTTGGGGCGACGGTGGCGACGTACGTCGGCTTCGCCCTCCTCTCGGCCGCGGCGACGCTCGCCGCGCTCCTCGCCGCCGGGCGCCGGATGCTGTCGCCCGCCGCGAACGCGGGGGCCGCGGCCGTCGCGGTGGGCGTCCTCGCGTTCGCGCCCGAGAACGGAGCGTTCGCGGCTCCGTACGCGATGGCCGCGCTCCTCGCGGTCGGCCTCGTCTGGGGCGCGTTCCTCGCGGCCGCCTCCGGGCGTGCCGCTCTCGCCGGGCTCCTCGGCGCGCTCGCCCTCCTCGCCAAGCCCGAGACTCTTCCCGCCCTCCTCGGCGTCGCGCTCGCGGCAGGCACGTGGCGGAGCGCCGCTCGGCTCGTGGGGACGGCAGGCGTCCTCTCGGCTGCCGGCTACGGCTTCGCGATGGCGGGAATTCCCGTCGGCGACCTCGTTTCGTACGGCCCGCTCCGCCACTTCGTCATGCCGCCGGAGTTCCGCGAGCTCTACCTTCGGGTCTCCGGCCTCCACCCCTCCCTCCTTCCTCGCGGCGTCGGCGGGCTCCTGGCCGGCGCGGCGCTGCTCGGTGGCTGGGCCCTCTGCGCGGCGGCGCTCGCGAAACGCGAGGGAGCACGCGCGGCCGCCGGAGGCGCGCTCGCCCTGGCCGGCCTCCTCGTCGGCGCGGTCGTCCTCAGGGAGCCGGTCGTGACGACCGGGGTCCGCGGCCTTCCGCTCCTCGCCGCGCTCGCGTCCGTCGCCGCGGCGGTCGACCTTCGCCGTGGCGAGAGGGAGGCGCGACTCCCGCTCGCGGCGTCGCTCGTCGGCCTCGCGTTCGCGTGGAGGACGGCGCTCTGGACCGTCCCGGTGTATCCCTACGCGCCGCTCGGGGCCGTCTCCACTCTCCCCGCGGTGGCGTGGCTCCTCGCGTGCCGTATCCCGGCGGCGGCGCCTCCGGAGGCGCGTCGCCGGGGAGCGCTCCTGGCGGTCGTACCTCTCCTCCTCGCGCCCGTCCTGTTCCTCCCCCGGCTCGTCGAGTTCTATCGCGCGCCGCGGACCGAGGTGGCGGGTCCCGCCGGGCGGTGGTTCCCGCCCGGCGACGAGGGGGCGCTTTTCTCCCGCGTCGCGGCCCACCTCCGGAGCGTCGGAGTGAAGGACCGCGACCTCGTCGTCCTCCCCGAGGCGGGGGCGCTCTCGTTCCTCCTCGGCGTGCGGAGTCCGCTCCGGTTCGAGCATGTGCTGCCCGGCTGCGTGGACGACCGGGTCGACCGTGACCTCGCCGACGGGCTGGATCGCGCGCGGCCGGCGCGGGTCGTCGTCGTCTCGCGGCCCACCTCGGAGTTCGGGCGTTCCGCCTTCGGCCGGGACTACGGCACGCGGATCGCCGCCCGCCTCGCGCGCGACTACGCCGTCGAGGCGACGTTCGCCGAAGGAACGGCCGCGGCGGTCGTCCTTCGCAGGCGCTGACCGCGTCGCCGTGCGGGGGAGCGCCCCGTGGGGCTGGCGCGGGCTCCGTCACTTACGATCGGGGACCATGAAGCCGCTCCTCGCCGCCGTCTTCGCCGTGCTCGCGACCGCCTCGCCGGCGGACGCGACGCCGCCGTTCCCCGCGGAGTGGCTCCGGCCGCGCGCCGACGTGCGCGGCCCGCTGGAGAAGGCCGACCCGCGCCTCCTGGCGCCCGCGCCATCGGGCGAGGGAGCCGTCGAGCTCCTCGTCACGCTCCGGCTGCCCGAGGAGGCGCGGCGCGTCGGCCCCGACGCGCAGCGGCAGCGTGAGAGGAGGGCCTTCCAGACTCGCCTCGCGGAAGAGCTCGAGCTCGACTACGCGCCGTTCGGCGTGCGGGTCGAGCGGACCTTCGCGTTCGTCCCCGCGCTCCTCCTTCGCGCGCCGCGGGCGGCCGCGGCGGCCCTCGCCGGCGACCCCCGCATCGAGCGGGTCCGCCCGAACGGACGCGTCCGCGCCCTCGACACCGAGGGAGACGGACTGATGCGGGTGCCCGAGCTTCGGGCGGCGGGCGTCGACGGTGCGGGCGTCACGATCGCGGTCCTCGACAGCGGGATCGACTACACCCACCC
>JAKPXO010000164.1 GCA_029567505.1 Acidobacteriota bacterium | reverse complement strand
GCTATCGCCTCGACGCCGGGCTCTATCTCCACCGACGCTACTTCTCGCAGCTCACCGCCGACGAGGGGCGGACGAACATGTTCTGGGTCCTCGCGAAGAGTCGCGGCGACGTCGACAGGGTCACCGCGGCCCTCGCCCGCGCCCTCGAGAACGCCCCCGTCCCGGTCCTCGCGATGACGGAGCGGCAGTGGCAGCTCCAGTTCCTCGAGATGCTCGGGAACGTGAACGCGCTGCTCGGAAGCGTCGGCGTCGCCACCGGCTTCGCCCTCCTCCTGATCACCGCGAACAGCCTCGCGATGAGCGCCCGCGAGCGGCGGAACGAATCCGCCGTCCTCCGCGTCCTCGGTTTCCCGAGGAAGGCGATCGCTGGGCTCCTCCTCGGCGAGGCGCTCGTCTACGGCCTCGCCGGGGCGCTCCTCGGGGGAGGCGTGATGTGGCTCTTCGCCCGCGGCATCGGCGCGGCGCTCGACAAGACGCAATACGCCGGGATGGGACAGCTCCTTGTCCCCGACGCTCCGGCGCTCTTCTTCACGGCCCTCGTGTCGATGCTCCTGGCGCTCTTCGCCGGTCTCGCGCCGGCCCTCAACCTCGCGCGCCGCCCGGTCGTCGAGCTCCTCCGCGAGGCGGGCTGACCCTCCGGCGGAAACCCGCTCCTGCCGCGGGCCGTACCTCCGACTCGGCGCCGCACCCGCGGCGGCCCGCGCGGGGCGCGTCCGAGGAGGAGTGACATGTCTCGAATCGCCCGGGGAACGACGCGGAGGGACTTCCTCAGGACCGGCGCCGCGGCGGGCGCGGCTTTCGGCCTCGCCGGGACGGCCCTCGACGCTCTCGGAGCGGAGCCTCCGGCCCGGAGGAAGCTCCTCATCCTCGGCGGGACGGCCTTCCTCGGCCCCGAGCTCGTCGAGGCCGCGCAGAGCGCCCGCTGGACCGTCACGCTCTTCAACCGCGGGAAGACGAACCCTCACCTCTTCCCCGACGTCGAGAAGCTCCGCGGCGACCGCCGGAGCGACCTGAAGGCCCTCGAGGGCCGCTCCTGGGACGCCGTCGTCGACACTTCCGGCTACTTCCCGAAGGACGTGACGGCCTCGGCGAGGCTCCTCGCGAAGAGCGTCGGCCTCTACGTCTTCGTCTCGACGATCTCGGTCTACGGCGACACGTCGAAGCCCGGGATCGACGAGCGCTCCCCCGTCGCGAAGACCGACCAGCCCGACGCCGACAAGGTGACCGGCGCGAACTACGGGGCGCTGAAGGCGCTCTGCGAGGAGGCCGCCGAGAGGGCAATGCCGGGGAAGGCCCTCGTGATCCGCCCCGGCCTCATCATCGGCCCCGGCGACACGAGCGACCGCTTCACCTACTGGCCGGTCCGCGTCGCCCGCGGGGGCGAGGTCCTCGCTCCCGGGACCCCCGAGGACCCGGTCCAGTTCGTCGACGTCCGCGACCTCGCGGCGTGGACGATCGCGATGGCCGGCAAGGGGCGGACCGGCGTCTTCAACGCCACGGGTCCGAAGGAGCCGCTGACGTTCGGGCCGATGCTCGCCGCCTGCCGCGAAGCCTCGGGCTCGAACGCGACCTTCACCTGGGTCGACGCGAAGACGCTCGAGGAGCTGAAGATCGCCCCCTGGAGCGACATGCCCTGCTGGGTTCCGCCCTTCGGCGAGACGGCCGGCTCCCGCCGCGTGAACAACGGGAAGGCGGTGGGAGAAGGGCTCACGTTCCGCCCGATCGTCGAGACGGCGCGGGACACCCTCGCCTGGTGGAAGACCCTGCCCGAGGAGCGACGCTCGCGGCTGAAGGCCGGCCTGACCGCCGAGCGGGAGACCGCCGCCCTCGCCACCGTTCGCGAGAAGAAGGCGAAGGGCTGACGTGGCGCGCCTCCGCGCCCTCCTCGCCCGGGCCGTCGACCTGCGCGAGGGCGAGGGGCCGGCGCTCGGCTGGGCGAGCGCCTACTTCTTCCTCCTCCTCGCGAGCTACTACGTCATCCGCCCCCTCCGTGACGAGTTCGGGGTCCGGGGCAGCGAGAGCGCCCTCTCCTGGCTCTTCGTCGGGACGCTCCTCGGGACCGCGGCCCTGAACCCCCTGTTCTCCGAGCTCGTCACGCGACTGACGCGGAAGGTCTTCGTCCCCGTCGTCTACCGGGTCCTCCTCGGGACGCTCGTCCTCTTCTGGGCCCTCCTCTCGTTCGCCCCCGAGGGGTGGCGCCTCCCCGTGGCCCAGGCCTTCTTCATCTGGGCGAGCGTCTTCAACCTCTTCGCCGTCTCTGTCTTCTGGGGCTTCCTCGCCGACCTCTTCCGACCCGAGCAGGGGAAGCGCCTCTTCGGCTTCATCGCCGTCGGCGGAACGCTCGGCGCCGTCGCCGGGGCCGCGTTGACGGCCTCGCTCGCCGGTCCGCTCGGCCCGACGAACCTGATCCTCCTCGCGGCCGTCCTCCTCGAAGGGGCCGTCTTCTGCGTCCGCGGCCTCGTCCGCCACTTCCACGTCGACGACTCGACGCGCGCCGCCGCGCCGGGAGCCGAGCCGGAAGGAGTTCCGCCGGGGAGCGGCGCCCTCTCGGGCCTCGCGACCGTCTCGCGCTCGACGTACCTCCTCGCGATCTCCCTCTTTCTCCTCTTCTTCACCGTCAGCTCGACGTTCCTCTACTTCGAGCAGGCGCGGATCGTGAAGGCGACGTTCACGGACTCCGCCGCGCGGACCGCCTGGTTCGCCCGGATCGACCTCTGGGTGAACCTCCTCTCGGCCTTCACGCAGCTCTTCCTGGCCGGCCGCGTCGTCCGCCTGCTCGGCGTCGGCGGGACGCTCGTCGCCCTTCCGGTCCTCACGCTCGCCGGCTTCGCGGCGCTCGCCGTCTCCCCGACGGCGGGGATCCTCGCCCTCGTCATGGTGACGCGGCGCGCCGGCAACTTCGCCCTCTTCCGCCCGGCGCGCGAGGTCCTCTTCACCGTCCTCCCGCGCGAGGAGAAGTACGCCGCGAAGAGCTTCGTCGACACGTTCGTCTACCGCTTCGGCGACGTCGTCGGCGCCTTCGCCGACAAGGGGCTCCGCGCGCTCGGCGCCGTCGGCGCGACGCTCGCCGGCCTTTTCCTGCCGGTCGCGATCCTCTGGGCGCTCCTCTCGGCCTGGCTCGGGCGCCGGCAGGGCAAGCTCGCCGCGGCGCGGGAGAGCGGCGGGACGCCCGCGGATATCATCGCCGCCTGATGGACTGGCTCCTGAAGACCGAACCGTCGAGCTACTCGTTCGAGGACCTCGTCCGCGAGAAGACAGCCGTCTGGGACGGCGTCACGAACGCCCAGGCGCGCCTCCACCTCCGCTCCATGAAGAAGGGGGACCGGCTCGTCGTCTACCACACGGGCGACGTGAAGGCCGCCGTCGGCCGGGCGACCGTCGCCGCCGCGCCGCGCCCCGACCCGGCCGACCCGAAGGGAACGGTCGTCGACGTGAAGGCCGGCAAGCCGCTGAAGCGGGCCGTGACGCTCGCGGAGATGAAGGCGGCGAAGCTCTTCGCCGGCTCGCCTCTCGTGACGATCGGACGGCTCTCCGTCGTCCCGCTGACGGCCGAGCAGTACGCGTTCGTCGTCGGGGAGTGAGGCCCGCGTGACGCCCGCTCGAGGCCGTCGGGGGGCGTTCCCCGCGCGGGCCTGTCGCTGACGCTGATGCTCCTCTCCCGCGCCGCCGAGACGGCCCTGAAGGCGCTCCCGCATCTCGATCCGTGCGGCCCGGGGGCGCCCGGGCGCGAGACGCGCGACCTCGCGCTCGCCTGCGGCGAGCCGGCGCCGTGGCTCGGGAAGGTCCTCCAGAAGCTCGCCCGCGCCGGGGTCCTGCGCTCGAAGCGAGGCCGGACGGGCGGCTTCGTCCTCGGGCGGCCCGCGGCCGAGATCACGCTCGCCGACGTCCTCCTCGCGATCGAAGGGGCCGACGACCTCGAGCGGCTCCTCGACGTCCCGGCCGGACCGGCGGGTCCGGCCCTCCTCCCCGCCCGCGACGCCCTCCTCTCCGCGCTGCGCGAGACGACGCTCGAGAGCATCGTCCCGCCCGGGGATTCCCGATGAGGGAGCGCCGCGGGATCCCACCGCGCGCGACGACCTCGATCTCCGTCCCGCTCCAGCTCTTCCCGCGCCTGCCGCACGCGCCGCCACCGTTCCCGCTCCTCCTCGGCCTCCACGGCTACGGCATGCACGCCGCGACGCTCTTCCCGCTCCTCGCGCGAATGGCGCCGGAGGGGTGGGGCGTCGTCGCCGTCGAGGGGCCGCAGTCGGCCTTCCTTCCCGGCGAGGCGCTCGGCCCCTCCGGCGCGCGCGGCTTCCACTGGGGCGTCAGCCCGCGCCACGAGGACAACCAGGCCGTCCACCGCGCGGCCGTCGCCGAAGCGATCGCCTGGAGCGTCGCCCGCGGCGCCGACCCTGTCCGCGTCTCGCTCGTCGCGTTCAGCCAGCCCTGCTCGTTCGACTACCGGCTCGCCCTCGCCCCGCCGCACGGCCATCCGTTCCGCGCCGTCGTCGCGCTCTGCGGAGGCCTGCCGGGCGAGTGGACGGAGCCCGGCCCCGGCACCGCCGCCTCCTCCGCGACACACGCGCTTCATGTCTCGACGGACGCCGACGAGTACTACCCCCTCGAGCGTGTCGCGCCGTTCGCATCGCTCCTCGCCTCCCGTTTCGCGAGCGCCCGGCACGAGATCCACCACGGCGGCCACCGGATCCCTTCGACGGCGATCCCGGTGGTGAGGGCCTTCCTCGAAGCGCACGGCTGAGCACGGGTGCCCGCGGTGCCGCCGCGACGAGCTCGCCGCGGCACCGCGCAGGCGGTCCGAGACGGCCTGCCTCAGGGAATCGGAGGAGGCGGCCTCCGAGATCCCCTTCGGATCACTCGCGACGAGCTGAGACGACTCGGGTCTCGTGTGTGACGGAGTCGATCACCGTCGCCCAGGCGACGATCCCCGTGCCACGGATGACGGAGACTCGAGCCGTCGCCCCGCAGATCGGGGCCGCTTCGGCATGCGGCGCGAGAGGCCGCGTCTCCTGACGCCACTCCTCGGGCCCCAGCGTCCGGCTCTCGGATACGAGCACGTTCCCGCGAGGACCCAGCCAGCTCACGGAGACTTCCGCCGGCGACGGGCCCAGGTTGAGGACTCCGAGGTTCGTACGGCGACGATCGGATTCCTCGAGTCCCTCCAGCCGGCCGACGGCTCCAGGTCCGAGCCCGGCGGCCGCGTGGACCGCGGAGAACCAGCTCCCGGCGGCGACACCTTCGTCGTTTGGAGTCGCGCCGTCGTACACGCGTGCCCAGACCTCGACGTCGCCCCGAATCCGGACTTCCAGCGGACCGGCTCCCTCCACGCCGAGCTGGCCGGCCACGTCCGGCACGAGCGCCTCACCGCTCCCGGCGACGACGAGGGCCCGCTGGGGGCGCTCCCCTTTCCAGCTCATGCCGACGACGATCCTCGCGGGCGCGTCCGAACGGTTCCGGAGCCTGAGGTCCGATCGCCAGAGCGCCCCACCAATGCCCGAGGCATGAACGACCGCGGGGATCCAGACGGTGACCTCGCGGCGACCCGATGCCGCGCGAACGACGGGCTCGAGGACGCCTCCGGTCGCGACGAGCGGTGGCGTCGCCGAGCGAAGCCTCTCGGCTCCCGCGACCGCGAGGACGGTCCCGGCGGCAGCGAAGGTCCGGACCGTCTCGAGACCGGCGGCCTCCGGGCTCGCCATGTCCGGCGTCGCCACCACATGGAAGTCGCGCTCTCCCGCGAGGCCCTTCCTGTCGAACGGAAGGAGCCACGTCAGCCCGCGGACGACCCGGTAGTAGTTCAGAGAGGGCTCGAGGATCCAGGAGCAGCCGACGCTCACGCTCCCCTCGGCTGGCCGGAAGCGTGCCGTCTGTCGGCCGATCTCGTCGAGGACGTGAGGAGCGTCCGCATCGAACCACCAGAGTCTCGAGCGGGTGACGTCGGCCGTGGCCGCGAGCTGCGCGACGCTCGCGACGCAGAGGAGCACGGCGAGAGCGCTCGCTCCCCGTCGGACGAGCCTGCTGCCCCCCGGAAGGAGGACCGCGGCCGCGAGAGCCGTCGCGAACGCGAGGAGCGGAACGAGAGGAAGCGCCATTCGATCGACGGGATATCCGACCCCAAAGACGCGGACCTGCACCTCGATCGCGAGAACGTAGAAGAGGAACGTCGCCCCGACGAAGAGAGCCGCGGGCCCGCCGCTTCGCTTCGCCCGGGAGAAGAGGAGGATGCCGACCGCCGCCAGGACGAAGGCTGCCGCCACGAGGAGGGCGACCGTGGCCGGCCCGCGCAGGAGGTCTACCCAGGGCGCCGGCGCGAGCGTCTCCCTCACGACCGTGCCGATCGTGTCGTCCACGAATCCCATTCGGCCGCCGGCGTAGAGCGCGCCCCCACGGCTCAGGGCGAAGGAGATCGGGATGGCGGTCGCCGCGCAGAGGAGCGCCGGCACCGCGACGACGCCGAGAGTGCGCGGCCAGCCGGACCGCGCAGCGCCTCCCGGTCCCGTCGCGTACCGCCGAAGGGCGACCAGGAGGAAGGCGGCCGAGGCCGCCGCCCAGACGTCGAGGAGGGTCAGCTGCGCGAGCGCGGCCAGGACCAGGAGCGTGAGCCCGACGACGGCCGGACGCGGACGAAAGTCTCGTTCGATCGAACGGACGAGCGCGAGGAGACCGCAGACCGAAAGCCCGACGGCCAGACCGTACCCCCTCGCGAGCGAGAAGAGCTCGATTCCGAGCCGATTCGTGGCGAACGTGAGGAACGCCGCGAGGGCGAGCGCCGGCGCGCAGCGCCCCCGCAGGAGCAGCCAGGAGGCCGCGAGGCCCGCGGCGAAAGAGAGGAGCACCGGTAGCCGGAGGACGAGCTCCGAAGGCCCGAGCACGGAGACGAGGAGCCTTTCCAGGATCGTCAGAAGGAGATGGTTGTTGGCGGCGTCCGTCCCGGCGAAGGAGAGCACCTCGGCGAGGGGCGCCGACACGAAGCGGAGGAAGGAGAGGGCCTCGTCGTGCGTGATCGGGACCCTCGCGGCTCGGATCGTCGCGAGCGATAGGACGAAGGCTCCGACGACGACGGCGAGCCCATCCGCGAGGCGGAGGGGACGCCCCCCTCCTCTCCGGGGCCGCGCAGCCGTATCCGTGTCGTTCACGCCGGCGAAGTGTCGCCCCTCTTCCCGGAGTCGTCCACTCGATCGAGCAGTCCGGACACGGGCTGCGAAGGAGCCCCGGGCCCCTCGCGAGCCGCTCGTCGTCCTACGGCGGGGAAGAGCCGTTCCTCGAAGCGCACGGCTGAGCGGCCTCGCGCGACAGCTTCTCCGCGCGCTCGCGCGCCCCTGGCGCGTAGAATTGCTCGATCCACGCCGACACGAGGCCGGAGCCCGCCACGGGCCCGCGGTCGCAGGGGGTATGCGATGCGTTCCCGCCTTCCGCTCCCGCTCCTGGCCACGATCCTCCTCGCCTCTGAAGGCGCCCTCGGCCAGGCCCCGACGCTCGTGAAGGACATCTACCCGGGGACGTCTTCCACGGCCTCGGCGAGCGCGGGCTTCGAGAGGATCCTCGGGGTCTCGGGCGGGAAGGGCTTCCTGAACGGAATGGAAGACGGGAACCAGGGCCTCTGGATCTCGGACGGGACGGCCGCGGGGACGCACGCGATCCTGGACCTCGTCCCCGTCGCGGGCGTCGATGTCGACGGGACGTTCTATTTCGGAGCGGCTGCCCAGGATGGCGGATCGCTCTGGAAAACGGACGGAACGGCCGGCGGGACCGTCTTCGTCAGCCGGTTCAGCACGGATCCCTCGGTCATCGCACACGTCTCGAAGCCCACAAAGGTCGGCAGCCGGCTCTTCTTCGCCGTGGACGACGGCATACACGGCGCGGAACTCTGGACGAGCGACGGGACGACGGCGGGGACGAATCTCGTGAAGGACCTCACGCCCGGGTCCACCGGCTCGCTCGACTACGCCTCCGAGCTCGTCGACGTCGGCGGGACGCTCTTCTTCACCTGCCGCCTGGACCTCGGCTACGGACTCTGGAGGAGCGACGGCACCGAGGCCGGCACCACGCAGCTCGCGGATCTCGAATCGGTCTCCTCCCTCGTGAATGTGAACGGCACGCTCTTCTTCCGGGCGACAGACCCGGCGCACGGCTCCGAGCTCTGGAAGAGCGACGGGACGCCTGCCGGGACCGTCCTCGTCCGGGACATCGTCCCCGGCGCCGCCGGCTCCTCCCCGAATGCCCTCGTGGCGTTCGGGGGCGCCCTCTACTTCAGTCTCGGGTCGGACGGCTCGACATGGAAGAGCGACGGCACCGAGGTCGGCACGGTCCTCGTCCACACGTTCCCGACGAGCGATCCGCTCGTGGTGTCGGGGAGCCACCTCTATTCGGTGAGCGGCTCCCAGCTCTGGGCTTCGGACGGGACGTCGGCCGGAACGGTCCTCGTGCGCGACTTTGGAACGGCGATCTTCCTGTGGAACTCGACGACCCTCGCCGGAACCCTGCACCTCTGGGTGGACCGTGGCGTCGACGGCCTCGAGCTCTGGAAGAGCGACGGCTCGCCGGCCGGAACGACCCTCGTGACCGTCGTCGAGCCCGGCAACGCGAGTCCGTCTCCCCGGGGCTCCGTATCGATTCCGGGCGCGTCGCTCCACCTCCTGAGCAACATGCCCTTCGGACTCTGGAGGTCCGACGGGACGGCTGCGGGGACCGCCCCGGTCCAGCCGCCCGTCTTCCGGCCGAACGACGGCGTTCCGGTCTGGCTCACCGACGTGAACGGGACCCTGCTGTTCTCGGCCACGGACGCCGAGCACGGAGCCGAGCTCTGGAGGAGCGACGGGAGTCCCGAAGGAACCGTCATGGTGAAGGACCTCGCTCCCGGGCCGGCCGGTTCCCTTCCCCTGCAATTCCAGGCGGCGTCGTCGATCGTCTACCTCCAGGCATGCCCATCTTCAGCCGGTTGTCAGCTCTACCGGACCGATGGAACGGAGGGCGGAACGGCTCTCGTCAAGAGCATCCAACCAGATTCGTCGGTGGGGCAGTTCCGAATGCTCGGACTCCTGGGCGAGCAGCTCCTCTTCGCCCCGAACGACGGGATTCATGGCAACGAGCTCTGGCGCAGCGACGGCACGCCGGACGGGACGTTCCTGCTCGGGGACCTGACCCCCGGTCCCGCCTCGAGCGACCTCCTCGCGCTCGGCACCCTTGGAGGCTCGTTCCTCTTCTCCGCGTCGAGCGACGCGACGACGACGCTCTGGAAGACCGACGGGACGGCCGCGGGAACGACGGTCGTCGGGCCGATGCCGGTCTGGAACGGCGGGAGCGCCGTGCTCGACGATGTCGTGGTCTTCTCGGCCTCCGCCGCGCCGCACGGCACCGAGCTCTGGAGAACCGACGGCACCGCGGCCGGCACGACCCTCCTCGCGGACATCAACCCGTCCGGAGACTCGTCCCCGTCCTTCGCAGGTCGCCTGGGTGATCGGGTGTTCTTCTGGGCCGACGACGGCGTACACGGAACGGAGCCTTGGGTCACCGACGGAACGGCGGCAGGGACCACTCTCCTCAGGGACATCAACCCCGGCCCGGCGAGGTCTCTCGGGATTCGGTGGACGATCCTGGGGTCGACTCTCTACTTCTTCGCGTACGACGGCATCCACGGCCATGAGCTCTGGAAGTCCGACGGGACGCCGGCAGGGACGGTCCTCGTCCGCGACGTCGCACCCGGGCCGGCCGGTTCGATGCTCCTCGAGAGCTTCGCCGCAGCGGGGCACGAGGTCTTCTTCACGGCCTCGGATCACGTCTCGGGGCGCGAGCTCTGGCGGAGCGACGGAACGGAGGCGGGGACGAGACTCGTCGCCGACCTCGCTTCCGGGCTCGCCGCCGGGACCGTTTCCTGGACCCTCAGCGGGAATCGCGTCACTCTCGCGCGCTCCGGAGGAAAGGTCTTCTTCACCGCCTCCGACGGCACGTCGGGTCACGAGCTCTGGGCCCTCCCGATCCCCCTCGGCTTCCACCCCGTCACGCCATGCCGCGTCGCCGACACGCGCGATCCCGGCGGCATCGCGGGCGGTGTCCCTCTCGCCAACGCGCAGACGCTGATCCTCCCCGTCGCCGGCCGCTGCGGCATCCCTTCGACCGCGATCTCCGTCGCCGCGAACGTCACCGTCGTCAACCCCACCGCCACCGGCTCCCTCTCCGTCTTCGCGGGAGGCCCGATCGTCAACGGGACGACGGAGGTGCCCGTCACCGTCGGGAAGACCCGCGCCCTCAACGCCATCCCGATCCTCGGCACGACCGGCTCGCTCTCCGTCCGCGCGGTCCTCCCGGAGGGCGGCACGACACACGTCGTCCTCGACGTGAGCGGGTACTTCGAGTGAGACCCGCGAGCGCAGGAATCGAAGCACCGCGCCCCAAACAAAAGGCGGATTCCCGATGAACCTCCGCGTTCCCGCGCTCCTCTTTGCGACGGCGGTCCTCACCTCGACCGGCGCCCTCGGCCAGACTCCGACGCTCGTGAAGGACATCTACCCGGGGAGCTCCGCGACGGCGACGTCCCGAGCGGGATTCGACCGGATCCTCGGGGTGTCGAACGGCAGGGTCTTCCTGAACGCCTCGGTCTACGACCCGTCGATGGGTCTCTGGGTCACGGACGGGACCGCCGCCGGGACGCGGCAACTCCTGGATATCCCCACCGGCTACGGCGCCGACGTCGGTGGGACCTTCTACTTCAGCGTGGGGTCGCCTTGGGGTGTCTCGCTCTGGAAGTCGGACGGCACCGCAGCGGGGACCACGTTCGTCACTCCGGTCGGCGCCGATCCGTTCTCCTACGGAGGCCCCTTCCGGCTCACGCGCGCGGGGGGGCGCCTCTACTTCCTCTTCGATGACGGGATCCACGGGTGCGAGCCGTGGACGAGCGACGGGACCGAGGCCGGGACGATGCTCCTCGAGGATGTCACGCCGGGGCCGGACGGGACGTTCTCTATCGGTCCGAACACCTACGTCTCCCTCGTCGAGGCGGGAGGCCTTCTCTTCTTCGCGAGCCCCCCGCTGTCGTCTCCGGGCATCGGCCTCTGGAGGAGCGACGGGACGCCCGCCGGGACGTTCCAGGTCGCGGACCTTTCAGCGGTCTCGTCCCCCGTGAACGTCGACGGGACGCTCTTCTTCGGCGCCTCTGACGGCACGCACGGCATCGAGCTCTGGAAAAGCGACGGTACCGTCGCAGGGACCGTCCTCGTCCGCGACATCGTTCCCGGTGGCGCGAGCTCCTCCCCGACGAACCTCGTCGCGCACGGCAGCGCGCTCTACTTCCGCGCCGGGCAGGACGGACCGATCTGGAAGAGCGACGGCACCGAGGCCGGGACCGCTCTCGTCCATCCGCAGACCGGCAGCGGTCCGCTCGTCTCTTCCGGCGACCGTCTCTTCAGCGCCAGCGGCTCGCAGCTCTGGGCGAGCGACGGCACCGAGGGCGGCACGGTCCTCGTCCAGGGCTTTGGCGTTTCGATCTCCCTCTCCACCGCGGCGACGATCCCCGGTGCCCTTCTCCTTTGGGTCGACCGCGGCGGCGACGGCCTCGAGCTCTGGCGCAGCGACGGGACGCCGGCGGGGACGACGCTGGTGAAAGCCATCGAGGCCGGCAACGAGTACGCCTCGCCATATCAGTCCTTCTCGATACCTGGGGCGGGAGTGTTCGCCATCGGGGGCACAGCAGACCTTCTCTGGCGTTCCGACGGAACACCTTCGGGCACCTACTCGCTCCTGGAGCCCGTGTTCCCGCCGAATGACTCCTTCCCTGCGTATCTCACCGACGTCAACGGCACGGTACTGTTCTCGGCCTTCGACGCGGAACACGGCCGGGAGCTCTGGAGGAGCGACGGGACACCGGAAGGAACGGTCCTCGTGAAGGACCTCGAGCCGGGTCCGGGCAGCTCGTCTCCCAGCGAGTTCTTCGTCACGCCGTCGCTCGTCTACTTCACGGCTCAGACGTCCGCGACGGGCTTCGAGGTCTACCGGACGGACGGGACCGGGTCCGGCACCTTCCTCGTCAAGGACGTCCAGCCAGAAGCCGAGTATTCGCCGCTCCTCGGCCTGCTGGGCGATCTCCTCCTCTTTCCTGCAGACGACGGCGTCCACGGCCTCGAGCTCTGGCGCACGGACGGGACTGCCGACGGAACCTTCCTTCTCGGCGACCTCGCACCCGGCGCCGCATCGAGCAACCCGGGCGCCGTCGGCGTGCTGAACGGCCACTTCTATTTCGACGCATCCGACGGCTCCACGCGGGCCCTCTGGAAAACGGATGGGACCACGGCGGGAACGGTCGCCGTCGCGGCGGGCCTAGGGTCCTCCGGGCCCGCGGCGGAACTCGGCGGCGCCCTCTACTTCTCCGCGACGGATTCGACTCACGGAACCGAGCTCTGGAGAACTGACGGAACCGCGGCGGGCACCGGGCTGTTTCGCGACATCAATCCGACCGGCGACTCGTCAGTGTACGTGGCCGGTCGACTCGGAGACCGACTCGTCTTCTGGGCCGACGACGGCACCCACGGATTCGAGCCGTGGACGGCAGACGGGACCTCTGCGGGAACCTCGATTCTCAAAGACCTCTGCCCGGGTCCCGCGAGGTCTGGACCGGGCGCCCTCACGTTCCTCGGCTCCACCCTCTTCTTCTTCGCGCACGACGGCATCCACGGACTCGAGCCCTGGAAGACCGACGGGACGACGGCAGGGACGACCCTCGTCCGCGACGTCGCGCCGGGACCCGTCGGGTCGTACTTCGTCGGTACCTTCTCCACGATGGGCCACGAAGCGCTCTTCACCGCGTCGGATCACGTCTCGGGACGCGAGTACTGGCGGACCGACGGGACGGAGGTCGGCACGACACAGGTCGCCGACCTCGTTCCGGGCATCGGGAGCGGAGCGCCACTTTGGTACACGACA
Source organism: Acidobacteriota bacterium (assembly GCA_029567505.1). GTDB lineage: Bacteria > Acidobacteriota > Thermoanaerobaculia > UBA5066 > UBA5066 > UBA5066. The sequence continues at coordinate 14,021 of JAKPXO010000164.1, read as the reverse complement.
GGAGGCCGCACGCCCCCGGTTCGCTCCGGCGGCCGCATGTTCTTTGCCGCCAACGACGGCGTCACGGGTGACGAGCTCTTCTCCCTCCCGATCCCGCTCGGCTTCCACCCCGTCACTCCCTGCCGCGTCGCCGACACGCGCGATCCCGGCGGCGTCGCGGGCGGGGTCCCCCTCGGCTCCGCGCAGACGCTGATTCTCCCGGTCGCCGGCCGCTGCGGCATCCCCTCGACCGCGATCTCCGTCGCCGCGAACGTCACCGTCGTCAGCCCCACCGCGACCGGCTCCCTCTCGGTCTTCGCCGGAGGCCCGATCGTCTCCGGGACGACGGAGGTGCCGGTCACCGTCGGAAAGACGCGCGCCATGAACGCGATTCCGATCCTCGGCACGACCGGCTCGCTCTCGGTTCGCGCCGGCCTGCCGGAGGGAGGCACGACGCACGTCGTCCTCGACGTGAACGGGTACTTCGAGTAAAGCGGCCGCCGCGGGCCGGAGCCCTTCGGCCCGCGGCGTCGTAACCTCAGCGGCGATGGACGACCTTCGCCAGTTCCTCGCCGCCCTGAGAGCCGAAGGGGACCTCCTCGAGATCGAGGCCGAGGCCGACCCGAGGCTCGAGATCCCCGAGATCCACCGACGCGTCATCGCTCAGGGAGGGCCGGCGCTGCTGTTCCGGCGTCCGAAGGGCTCCTCCTTCCCCGTCGTCACGAACCTCTTCGGAACGGCGAAGCGGATCGACCTGGCGTTCGGGAAGAGGCCGCTCGACTTCGTGAAGACCGCCGTCCGCGCCTCGCACGAGCTCCTCCCGCCGACGGCCGGGAAGCTCTGGGGCTTCCGCTCGTTCTTCCGCGAGGCGCTCAGGGTGGGGACGAGGGAGGTCTCCGCCGCTCCCGTGACCGAGGTCGTCGAGACGGAGCCCGACCTGACCCGCCTGCCGGCGCTGACGCAGTGGCCCGAGGACGGCGGTCCGTTCCTGACGCTCCCGCTCGTCTACACCGAGCACCCCGAGAAGCGGGAGCACAACCTCGGGATGTACCGCATCCAGATCCACGAGGCGAGGCAGACCGGGATCCACTGGCAGATCGGAAAAGGGGGCGGCTTCCACCACCACGTCGCCGAGGCGAAGGGCGAGGCGCTCCCGGTGACGGTCTTCCTCGGCGGGCCGCCCGCGCTCATCATCGCGGCGATCGCGCCTCTCCCGGAGGGACTCCCGGAGCTCCTCCTCGCCTCGCTTCTCCTCGGGAAGAGGCTCCCGCTCGCGCGCGTGCCGGGGCACCCGCACCGGCTCGTCGCCGGCGCCGAATTCGCGATCACCGGGAAGGTCCCGCCGGGGGTGCGCCGCCTCGAGGGGCCGTTCGGTGACCACTACGGCTACTACTCGCTCGCGCACGACTACCCGGTCCTCGACGTAGAGCGGGTCTACCGGCGGCGCGACGCGATCTTCCCCGCGACCGTCGTCGGGAAACCCGTGCAGGAGGACTTCCTGATCGGCGACTTCCTCCAGGAGCTCCTCTCTCCCCTCTTCCCCGTCGTCATGCCGAGCGTCGTCTCCCTGAAGACCTACGGCGACACCGGCTTCCACTCCCTCGCTGCGGCCGTTGTGAAGGACCGCTACGGCCGGGAGGCGATCTCGACCGCGTTCCGGATCCTCGGCGAGGGGCAGCTCGCGCTGACGAAGTTCCTCCTTCTCACCGACCAGCGCGTGGACCTCGACGACTTCCGCGCGCTCCTCGAGACGGTCCTCTCCCGCTGCCGCTTCGAGACCGACCTCTTCGTCGTCTCGAACGTCGCGATGGACACGCTCGACTACACCGGCCCGAAAGTGAACGAGGGGTCGAAGGGGGTCCTCGCGGGGCTCGGCGAGCCGATCCGCGACCTGCCGCGCGCGTTCGAGGGGACGCTTCCCGCGGGCGCTGGCGCCGCGGCCGTCTTCTGCGGCGGCGCGCTCTGCGTCTCGGGGCCTTCGTGGAGAGAGGATCGCGACTACGCCGCGCGCCTCGCGGCCGACCCGGCCGTCGCCGCCTGGCCGCTCGTTGCCCTCGTGGACGACGCGGAGACCGCGGCGAGAGACGCCCGCTCGTTCCTCTGGCACGTCTTCACCCGATTCGAGCCGGGGGCCGACGTCCACGCCGCGAGGACCGAGGTCGTGCGAAACCAGGTCGCCCGGACGGCGCCGATCGTCCTCGACGCACGGATGAAGAGCTGGATGCCCGCCGTCGTTACGCCCGACCCGGCGACGGTCGCCCTCGTCGACCGCCGCTGGCGGGAGTACTTCCCCGCGCGAGGCGCCGGAGCGCGGCTCTGAGGCCGCGCGACCGCGGGACGGGTCGCCGCCACTTGCGCGGGACCGTCTCAACGGATAACCTCATCCACTGAGAGACGACGCGATGTTCTCCCGGACCTCCCTCCACGCGCTCCGGACGCTCGGCTACCTCGCGGCGCACCGCGAGCGCTGGGTCCTCGCCCGCGAGATCGCCGAGGAGACCGGGATCCCGCCGAACTACCTCTCGAAGGTCCTCGCCCAGCTCCGCAAGCGCGGCTTCGTCGTCAGCCAGAAGGGCTGGGGCGGCGGCTTCCGGATGAAGGGGACCGGGGCGGGCACGACGATCTCGGCCGTCCTCGAGACGTTCGACGGCAGGCGCGAGAAGGACGCCTGCGCTTTCGGCCTCGGCCGCTGCGACTCCGACGATCCCTGCCCGCTCCATCCCCACTGGGAGAAGGTCCGGGAGGAGTACGAGCGGATGCTCCGGACCGTGACCCTCCGCGACCTCGGCGGGTCGGGGAGCGCGGCGTGAGCCTCTCTTTTTTTTGCCATATCAACGGATCTACAGATCCATTGAGAACGACGAAACCGACGGAGGAGACGTGATGTCCCGACCCCTGACGATCCTGATGGACGAGCACCGCATCATCGAGCAGGCCCTCGGCTCCCTCGAGACCTGCGCGATCGAGGTGGAGGGAGGCCTCGCGCTCGAGCGCGCCGTCGTCCGCGACTACGCCGGCTTCCTGAAGGGCTTCGCCGACGCCTGGCACCACGGCAAGGAGGAGGACATCCTCTTCCGGCGGATGGTGGAGCGCGGCTTCTCGGCCGAGGCCGGACCCGTTGCGGTCATGCTGCACGAGCACCGGCAGGGGCGCGAGCTCGTCGGGCGGATCGCCGCGGTCGGCGCCGGCGAGGGCCCGGTCGCGGCTGAGGAGCGGGCGTCGTTCCTCGCCGCCTCGCGCGGTTTCGTGCCGCTGCTGCGCCAGCACATCCAGAAGGAAGACAACATCCTCTACCCGATGTCGGCGCGAGTCCTCACCCCGGAGGAGTTCGAGAGAATGCTCGCCGACTTCGAGGCCTTCGAGCGGGCCGCGGGCTCGGACGCGACCCGCGACCGCCTTTCCGCCGTCGCGGAAAGGCTCGTGGCGGCGTTCCGGCCCGACGAGGCCCGGATGACGGCGGGGGCCGCGGGCGGCTGCTGGTCCCACGGCTGAGGCCGGCAGGCGGCTGAAACGGGGCCGGCCGCGCCGGCCCTTCTCCCGTGTACTCTTCCCCCAACGGAGGAGCGTTCGTGCCGCGGGGGCTGGGAGAGATCCTCGCCGAGTCCGGAGACCTCACCTTCCGCCGCCTGCGGCGCGCGTCGGAGTGGAGGCGTGTCCACGGCGGAACGATCGACCGGGCGCTCCTCGAGACGGGAGCGGTCCGCGAGGAGACGCTCCTCGACGCGCTCTGCCGGCTGACGGGCCTGCCGAGCGTCTCCCGCGAGAGGCTCGCCGCGGCGAGCCGCGAGGCCGTCGAGGCCCTCCCCGCCGACGCGCGACGCCGCCTCCGCGCGCTCCCGTTCGACCGCCGCGGCGAGGTCCTCCACGTGGCGGTCGTCGATCCGGGGAACCCCGTTCTGGAGACAGGTCTCGTCGCTTCGACCGGATGCGACGTTCGGCTCTACGTAACGGCCGAACCGATTCTGGAAGACCTTCTCGCGAGGTGGGAGGCGGCTTCTCCGGCCGGACCGGAGGAACCGCGGCGACCGGAGGACGCGCGCGCACCCGTCGAGAAGCCGAGCGCCGCAGCGGCAGCGGCTCCGGCGCCGGTGCGCCCCGCCGAGACCGACCCGTTCGGGCGCCTCGCGCGGGCGCTCCTCGTCGACGCCCTCGACGAAGGGGCCGAAGCGGTCGAGATCGGCGCGGAGGGCCGGGGTGCCGTCGTGAGGAGCTACGCCGGCGGCGCCGTCCTCTCCTCTCGGCCGATCCCCGCCCCGGTTCTCGACCCGCTGTTCGCCTGGCTCGTCGAGCGAAGCCGGCCGGCCGGCCCGTTCGACGAGGGAGGCCTCCTCCTGGAACGCGCACATCGGCGGGTCCGCGTCCAGGTCTCCTCCACGGGGGACGGGACCGCGTGGCTCGTCCTGAAGGCTGAAGCAACGCCTCCGCCCGCGCCGGCCGGGAACGAGATCTGCCTGCACGAGGCGGCGGACGGGGACGTTTTTTGCCCCGCCTGCGGCGCCCCGGTCTGAAGCGCGAAACGGCTCGGCTCCGGCGCGCCCCTCGCGCGCCGGGCCGTCAGAAGCGGTAGAAGAGCGAGGCCGACAGGACGCGAGAGGAGCGGCCCAGGTCGAACGCGAGGTCGAACGAGACTTTCCGCGAGATCGTCGCGCCGAGGCCGCCCGAGAAGCGGTCGTCGGGGCGCCCGCCGTCGTACACCGTCCTCACGCTGCCGGAGAAAGGCGGCTCGTCGACGTCGAACGGCATCCCGGTCGTCTCCTCGATCGCGGCGAGGTCCGCGGTGACGCCGCGCGCCGGCTCGCGGTGGTACCCGAGGCGGAACGCGAGGAGGAGGCTCCCCGAAGTCGCGACGTACTCGATCCCGAGGCGCGGGACGACGACGTCGTCCGGCGGGGTCATCTCGGCGAGGAGGTCCCTCACGAACATGCCCGGGAGCGGCCCCACGAGTCCGGCGTACGAGACGGTCGGGAGGGAGCGGTCGATGAAGTCGCCGTAGGCGATCCACTGCGCCTCGGCCGCGACCGTCAGTCCGGGAATCGGCTGGGCGGCGAGGCCCACCGCCGCGTCGCGGGGAACGCGGGCCGAGAACGGCCGGCTCTGCTGTCCGGCCAGCGGGACCGGGACGTCTCCGCCGATCTCCAGCGTCCCGTTCGCCTTCGCCGTCTGACGGTACACGGCGCCCGCGGTCAGCTTCCCGCCCGCGACGAGGTCGACGTGCAGCCCGGCCACGAAGCCGAGCACGCTCCGGTCGAGGTCCCGGATCGCCATCGTCGTGGTCCTCGTCTCGATCACCGTCGGCGTCGTGAACGTCCTGTGGACGATCCGGTGCGCCCCCGTCTCGTCACCGAGGAGATTCAGCTCCATCCGGTTGACGGTCAGCCCCGCTCCGAGCCGGACCCGGTCCGTCATTCGGTATGCGGCGGACAGGGCCAGGACGCGGTTCCGGAGCGAGACCGCGCCGTGCTCGCGGAATTCGAACAGGTAGTCGTTCCGGGTGGAGCCCCCCGAGCGGTTGTCGCGGAGCTCGATGTAGGTGTAGCCGTCCGGACCGGGGTCTCCTTCGAAGCTCAGGTTCTCGGCGAAGCTGACCGCGGCGACGACCCGGCGCGAGACGGGGATCACGATCCCGGCGAACTCGACGAGCGAGCTGCGGCCCGAGATGTCGGAGTTGGCGGCACGGGGGTCCGGATAGGGCTCGACGAGGCCACCCGTCGCCGTCGACCGGGCCGTGACGAGGCCGATGACGTCGTCGACCCGCTTCACCGAGACGCCGGCCTCGAACGAGGAGAGGAGGCCGAGGCCGGCCGGGTTCGCGATCCCGGCGGTCGCGTCGTCGGCGATCGCGGTGAAGGCGCCCCCCATCGCGAGCGACTTTCCGCCCGGGTTCGTCAGGTTGAACGTCACCTTCGACAGGAGCGCCGACTCGACCTGGGCCGGAGCCGGGATCCGGACGAGGAGCAGGGCGGCGAGGGCAAGGACGGGCTTCTTCATCGCAGGGTCTCCACGATCTCTTCTAGGGGCCTCAGTGTGAGCGCGACGAGGGCGGGGCTTCCGGTGGCGGCTTCCGCGTCCGTCTCGGCACGGCCGGTCCCGGGAGCCGGCTCGACGACCGTGACGCGGTACCGTCCGGGAGGAACGGCCAGCGGGAGTGGCGTGTCGGCGGAAGCGGGCAACGCGACCGCCTTTCCCGTTGCCACGTCGACGACCGAGACGACGACGCCCCACGGGATCGACGTGATCCGCAGCTCCGCCGTTGCCGGCGGCAGGTGGACCGGGTCGGCGGGGCGCGCGGGCGGCGCTTCGCGGGGCCCGCTCCGGAGCGCCCCCCAGAGGAGGAGCCCGAGGAGCGCCGCGCCCGCCGCCAGGACGCCGACGACCCGCCGCGCGGGGACGGCCGGGCTCCGCGGCTTCTCCGAAACGAGCTGCGTCGGAGAGGTGGCGGCACGCGCGGCGGCCGGCCCGCCGGGGGGCGCGGCGCCGTCCCCCTCGGGGAGCAGTCCCGCGACTCCGGCACCGGAGGAACGGAGGATCGCCACGAGCCGCTCGGTGATTTCGCGGTAGCTCTGGGGTCGGGCCTCGCGGCGCTTCTCGAGCATCTGCCCGATGAGCCTCACGAGCTCCATCGGGAGGGCGGGTGCGTCGGGCGGAGCGGCGACGGGAGGCGGCGAAAGGTTCAGGTGAGCGGCGATGTACTCGACCGGCGCGCGCCCCTCGAACGGGCGCCGCCCCGCGAGGACCTGGTAGAAGATGACGCCGAGGCTGTAGACGTCGCTCCGCCAGTCGAGCGGAGCGCCCTGGCCGAGCGAGCCGAGCTGCTCGGGCGAGCCGTACGCGACCTTCCCGAGGAAGAAGCCGGTCGCCGTGAGCGATTCCGACGTGGCCGACTCGAAGAGCTTCGCGATCCCGAAGTCGAGGAGCTTCACGGTCTTCTCGCTGCCGCTCTCGACGACGAAGACGTTGTCGGGCGAGAGGTCGCGGTGAACGATGCCGCGCGACGCGAGGTACTCCATGCCGTTCGCGGCCTGGATCAGGAGCGGGAGGGTCTCCGTGTAGGGCCGGCCAGCGTAGCTGCCGATCGGGCGTCCCTCGAGGAACTCCATCGCGAGGTACGGGGTCCCGTCCTCCTCGCCGATCTCGTGGAACGTGACGACGTTCGCGTGGAGAAGGCCCTTCAGGATCTCGGCCTCGCGCGTGAAGCGGACCCGGGCCTCGGCGACGTGCGGCGCCGACTCGTCACCGGCGACTTCGGTCTCCCGGATCACCTTCAGCGCGACGGTCTTGCCGTCCCGCTCGTCGACCGCGCGGTAGACGATCCCCATCCCGCCGCGCCCGACGCGGCGAACGATCCGGTAATGGGCGATCCGCTGGACGGCGGGCGGGTTCAGGTCTCCTCCACGGGGTGCGTTACCCCGCAGAGGTTACCTCGCGCCCGCCCGCCCCGGGTCAGCGCCCCGTCCCCGCCGAGGCCGGACGGAGGAAGACGTTCGCCGGGTCGCCCGTCACGAGATTGATCTTCGAGACGAACGCCATGAAGACCCCGTCGCCGTCGATCTGCCTCACGACGACCCGCGCGTCGACGATCTCGTCGAGGTCGAGCTGCATCAGTTCGCGGAAGAGCTCCTGCGAGAGGTACGCCGAGGCCTCCAGGTCGATGATCTTCACCGCGAGCGGCACCAGCGCTCCCGGCCGGTAGACGCCGACCGCGAGCGTGCAGGGCGCCCCCCCGACCTCCTGGAGGATCAGGTTCGTCCGATTGCGGGCCGAGGTCTCCGCGCCGTCGATCAGGACCGTCCCGAGGTTCGACTGGAACGAGGAGTAGCCGTGCTGGTAGGAATAGCCCTCCATCCCGGTTCGGAACTCGCCCCGCGCGGGGTCTTCCGTGTCGGCGGTGTAGGTCTCGGTCTGAACGTCGATGTCCGACCAGGTGAAGAGCCACGAGCCGTCCGGGCGCTCGAGGTTGTCGGCCTCGATCGTCCCCCACGCCTCGGCTCCCGCGGGGAGGCCGAAGAGCTGCTCGAGGACGTCGTCGAACGTGATCCCCCAGCCCGGCGGGACGACGACCGACGTCTGCTCCAGCATTCCGGCGGGGAGGATTCCGTTCGCGGGCCGGAATCTCAGCCGGACGTTCCGCTGCTCGGACGTGCTCACGTTCGAGAACGTCACGCGGCTCCTCCAGCGCGGCGGCGCCCCGCTCGAGAGCGCCGCGCCCGTGACGTGGCTGGCCGGGAAGAGGAGGGGCTCGGGCCGGCCCTCGAACGGCAGGGCGTTCGGGGCGGCCAGCGCCCTCGATGCCGGGGCGCTTGCCGCAGCCACCGGCGAGAGGGCCTTCTCCGAGACACCGACCCGGAGGGCGGCGTCCTGGGTTCCGGAGTCGATGACCGTCGCGAGCGGGACGACGGCGCCGTGCGTCTGCCCGAACGGGTCGATCGAGCCGCGCAGGAACGTCACTTTCGCACGGAACGCCTCTGCGAACTCGCCGGCCGGGAACAGCTTGTCGTGGTTGATCTGGACGGAGCCGTGACCCGGCACCGGGACCTCGAAATCGACGGGAACCCCGTCGCGGAGGACCGCCTGACCCTCGCCATCGAACAGCTCGACCCGGACGGTCGTCTCGTTCCCTGTCGTCTCCCGCAGGATCAGGTTCGTGCGGCGCCGGGCATCGTGCCAGAGCCCGGAGACGACGTGGTCGGGGTCCTTCTGGCTCGCCCCTTCGCCGGGAGCGACCGGCCGCATCTCGAAGCCGAACTCGGCGGTCGAAAGGACCGTTCCCGCGATCGCGCTGTCGAGCGCGGCGGTCTTGCCGGCCACGAGGGGGACGACTGGCTTGTTGTTCACGAGGGCCGTGGCCGAGAGGGTCGGGCTCGGGGAGCTGACGTCGAGCGAGCAGCCGCCCTCGTACCCGAAAATCGTCCCGATGACGTTCCGGAACCGACGGGTCTCACCGGCGCCGAGCGAGAACGCGAACTGCCGCACGCCGGCGGAGGTGTTCGACTGCCCGGCCGGCGTCAGCGTGAGGACGACCTGGATCGCGTTGAGCGCGTCGACGTTCGAGAGCCAGAGGTCCGAGGTGAAACGGCCCGCGCCGCGCGCGTCGAGCGCGTTCGGGAGGGACGGGAAGAGGAGCCGGCTCTTCATCAGGTAGAGCGGAGGGATGTCGTCGTTCGCCGAGGGGCTCCCGACGCCGGTCACCTGGGGCCCGTCGTCGATCACGCTCAGGCTCTTCGGCTCGCCTTCGTGCCCCGCCGTGACGACGGTGACCGTCGCGATCTCCGTCCCGATGGCCGCCCGCCGACGGCTCCGGTCGACCCGCAGCCAGATCGGGCGCGACTCGCCGGGGGCGAGCGGCCGGTCCCAGGCCTTCCCGTCGGCGGAGGAGACGACGAGCCACGGCTCGGAGACCGACGTGGCAAGGTAGGCATTGACGCCTCCCGGGTTCACGAGGAGGCGGGTGACGTCGTTCCCGTTCCGGTCGACGTCGACGGCGTCCTCGTCCCAGCCCGCCGGGCGCGAGGTGTCGGGCTCGCCGGACGGCACCCCGCCCGTGTCGAGGCCCCGGGTGGCGACGTCGATCGGCACGCGCAGCGAGACGTCGCCGTCCGCCGCGAGGACGACGGATCCGTGGAACGGGGTCTCGGCCGACGGCGCCTTCGGCAGCCGGGCCTCGACCCGCAGGTCGCGGCCGGACTCGAGCCGGAACGTCGGGGGCTCGGCCGTGAGACCGGCGCCCCCGCCCGTGGCGGTCACGTCGAGCGGCTCGCTCCCGGCGTTCCTCACGACGAACGCCACCCGGACCTCGCCCCGCGCGTCCACCGGCAGCAGGACGGGACGCGGGGCCGAGACGAGGAAGAGGGCCGAGGTCTTCGTCGTGCCGACGACGACCCGCAGCGGCTCGGACCAGGGGCTCGCGTCGCCGCAGATGTTCTCGGTCCGGACCTGGTAGAGGTACTCGCCCGGCGGGTCGGTGAACGCGGCGGCGCCGGCGTCGTTGAGGCTCTCGGTGACGTCGCCGCCGGCCGTCCGCCGGAGACGGAAGCGAAGGCCCTGCGCGCCGCCTCCCGGCCCCGGCTCCCCGGCCCCGAGCGTGTCCCACGAGACGATGTAGGTCGTGTTCGCGGGCGGCAGGGCGGGGCTCGCCAGCGGAGGCGGGAGCCCGATCGTCGGGCGGCACTGGTCGGTCACGTGGACCGCGAGGACGGCCGAATCGACCCGGACCGGCGAGGTCCCGGCGCAGAAGGACTGGACGGCGACGCGATGGTAGATCGTGCGCGGGGCGCCTCCGGGGGGGCCCCACGTGGCCGTCGTCCGGGTCGTCGGCTGAAGGCGCTCGACACCGGTCTGGAACGTCGGGTCCTCCGACCGCTCGATGAGGAAGGTATCGGGCTGGCCGGAGCCGCGCGGCGAGAGGACGTTCGTCCAGGTGATCCAGTAGCCCTCGAGCCGGTGGACTTCCGAGGGGCCGGAGAGGACCGGGCGGTCCGGAGGGCACGGGACCGGCCCCGCGAGAGCGCCGGACGCGAGGAGCAGGAGCCCTGCCGTCAGGGCCACGCGGGCGGAACCGAGATTTCGAGGCATCGTCGTGATCCCCTCCGCGCGCGCCGCCGCTAAACTCGACGCGGCGCGCCGCCATGAAGTGTCGTTCGGCCCGTTCCACCTCACGCGACCGGCTCATCCGGGTCGCCCTCGGGGCCGCCCTGAGCCTGGCGGCGTTCGCCCCGCGGGCGGGCCTCCCGGCACCGCAACAAAGTATCTTACCGCGCGACGCGGCCGCCCGGCCGTTCCTCGAGGGTCGGGAGCTCGTCGAGAAGGGGCGGTTCCGGGAGGCGATCCCGAAGCTCGAGTCCGCCCTCTCCACCGGCCACCAGACGCCCCAGCTCCGGTTCGGAGCGAGCCGCCACCAGGTCGACTACTACGATCCCCACTACTGGCTCGGGCGGGCCCTGATGGAGCTCGGGGAGGAAGAGCGGGCCCTGTCTCACCTGCGCGCCTCGGCCGCGGGCGGCTCCTTCCCCGATCGCAGGGAGACCGAGGACCGGAGGCTCCGGATCGTCGAGCTCGAACGGCGCGAGGCGGCCCGGCGAGCCCCTCCGCCGCGGACGCCGACGCCAACGCCGCCCCCCGCGCCCACGCCTCTCCCTCCCGCGCCGACCCCGGCGCCGACGGTCTCCGCGGCGCTCGAGACCCCGGAGCTCGTCCCGACGCCCCCGGCGGAGCCCCCCGCGACGCCCCTCCTCCTCGTCCCGACGCCGGTCCCGCCCCGGCTCGAAGGGCCGCTCGCGGCACTCGCCGCCGGCGACTTCGAGACGACCGTCGAGCGAGTCCGCGCGGAGCGGAAGCGGACCCCCGACGCCCGCGAGCTGGACCTCGTCGAAGCGGCGGCACTCGGTGGGCGCTTCGTCCTCGAAGGCCGCCGGGACCGCTCGCTCCTCGACCGCGCCCGCGAGAGCCTCGCCGCGTTCCGCAGCAAGGGGGGCTCGGCCCGTGCCGAGGCCACGCTCCTGTCCCCGGCGCTCCGGACTCTCCTCGAGACGCGCTGAGGCCGCGCTCCTACCGACCGCGGACGACGCGCGTCCCGGCCAGCAGGTCGTGCATCGTCCGCCGGTCCTTCCGGAAGAGCGCGACGAGGTGGCCGACGCCGAGGACCGCCCCGGAGAGGTTCCAGGCCAGGAACCGCCCGAAGGCAGGGCCGAGGCCGATCCCCGGGGCGGCCCGGCCCGAGGCGACGAGGACGATGGAGAGGCGCATGAGGGCCTTGCCCGGCGTCCGCCCCGTCCGCGCCCAGCCGCCGACGACGTACCAGAGGTTCGCTCCGAGGACGAGGACCGCGCAGCCGCCCGCGATGGCGAGGAAAGCCCAGTCGCGGAGGAGGTCCGTCGACTGGAAGGCGTCCTTGAAGAGGAAGACGAGGAAGACGGGAGAAAGGAGCAGGAGGTCGAGCGCCAGGAGGATGACGCCGTCGACGAGGGTCGCCAGGAGCCGCGGGAAGAGACCGGCCGCTTCCGCCGCCGTCGACAGCGACGTCGAGGAGCGCGGCCGACGGACCTTCGGGGCGGGAGCGGGGCGGACCGCGCTCGGGCGCCCGTCGCTCCGGATCGGGAACTGGGAGAGCGTCGCTTCCGGGACGGGGGGCGCGGGAGCTCCCTTCGGCGCCTCCGGCGGCGGGAGCGGGACGGGCGGCGGCTCGGCGCGGACTCCCGAGCCGTGGACGGCCGCGAGCGCGGCCGCCGCCCCGACCGGGGCGAGGCCCCCTTTTTGGGCCTTCTCGTCCGCCTCCCGAAAGAGCTCGTGGGCCGAGATCTCGAGCGCGGCGCTCGCGGACGGCTCCGGAGCGGCGTCGGAGCGCGCCCCGAGGTCGCCTTGCGCCCCGGCGACGGCCGAGAGCGCCTCGGCGGCCGTCGTCGTCAGGTGCGCCGTTCTCCCGAGGGCCCCGGTCGGCTCGAGGAGCCGATACTCCAGGACGGCGGCGCCGAGCTGGAGCCGGTCGCCCGGCCGGAGGATCGTCTCGTTCAGGATCCTCCGGCCCGCGACGAACGTCCCGTTCGAGGAGTTCAGGTCCTTGAGGACCGCCTTCCCGTTCGAGAGCGTGAGGAGCGCGTGGCTCCTCGAGACGGACTCGTGGTCGACGCGGACGGTCGAGGAGCGGCTCCGGCCGAGCGTGACCTCACCGGCCGCGAGCTCGATCTCCCGGCCGTCGACGACGAGGACGTAGCGGTGACTCCCTTCGGACACGACGGCGCCGATTGTAGGCGAGCGGGAGCGCCCGAGGCGGCCCGGAGCGCCACGGCCGTCGCCGTCGTCTCGCCCGAGAGGAGCTCCGGGACGCTCCCGGCGTGGACGACCCGTCCCCCTTCGGCGCCGCCGCCCGGGCCCAGCTCGAGGAGCCAGTCGCACGCGAGGAGGAACGCGGGGTTGTGCTCCACCGCGAGGACGGAGTGCCCCGCGGCGAGGAGGCGCCGAAAGACGCCGAGCAGGACGTCGACGTCTCCCGCGTGGAGCCCCGTCGTCGGCTCGTCGAAGAGGAAGAGGGTCGGCTTCCCGGCTCCAGCCTTCAGGAACGAGGCGACCTTCAGCCGTTGCGCCTCGCCCCCCGAGAGGGTCGCGGTCGACTGGCCGAGGCGCAGATAGCCGAGGCCCGCCTCGGAGAGCGGGGCGAGCCGGGACGCGATTCCCGGCAGGTCGGCGAAGAGCTCGATCGCCTCGTCGACCGTCGTCCCGAGGAGCTCGTGGACGTCCTTCCCGCGGACCCTCACGCCGAGCACCTCGGGCGTGAAGCGGCGCCCGTCGCACGCGTCGCAGACGACCGTCACGTCGGCGAGGAACTGCATGTCGACCGTGACGACGCCCGACCCCTCGCACCGCTCGCAGCGGCCGCCCGGCGCGTTGAAGCTGAAGCTCCCCTTCGTCAGCCCCGCCGCGCGCGCCGCGGGGCTCCGGGCCCAGAGCGCCCGCACCTCGTCCCACGCCTTCGTGTAGGTCGCCGGGTTGGAGCGGGCCGACCGGCCGAGCGGCGACTGGTCGACGAGGATGACGTCGTGGAACGCCGCGAGCCCCTCGAGCCTCTCGTGCGCCCCCCGCTCGAGGGCGTCCGCCTCCTTCCGGCCGAGCGCGCGGAGGGCCCCGGAAGCGAGGACGTCGACGACGAGGGACGACTTGCCGGAACCGGACGGCCCGCAGACCCCCGCGAGGACCCCGGTCGGGATCTCGACGGTGAGGTCGGCGAGGTTGTTCGCTCGCGCCCCGACGACCCGGATCGCCCCGCGCGGGTACGGCGCCGGCCGCTCGGCGACGACCGCGGCGTGCGCCGCCCGCAGCGCCGCTCCCGTCGCGGTCGACGCGCGTGCGAGCGCCCGCGGCGTCCCCTCGAAGACGAGGCTCCCGCCGTGCGCGCCGGCGCGCGGTCCGAGGTCGACGACGTGGTCCGCGGCGCGGATGACGTCGAGGTCGTGCTCCACGACGCAGACGGCGTTGCCCGCGTCCGCGAGACGGCGGAGGACGGCGAGGAGCCGCGCGGTGTCGGCGGGGTGGAGACCGACCGTCGGCTCGTCGAG